>CAUJCX010000022.1 GCA_963169235.1 Actinomycetota bacterium
GATCTTCGTGCCGATGCCGTCGTCGGTGAAGATCTCCATCAGCACCGAGTGGGGCACGCGCCCGTCGACGATGTGGGCGGCCTCCACCCCGTGCGCCAGCGCGTCGCGTACGGCCGCCAGCTTGGGCAGCATGCCGCCCGAGACGGTGCCGTCGTCCACCATGCGCTCCAGCTCCAAGAGGCGACACTCCGAGATGAGCGAGTCCGCGTCGCCCGCGTCGCGGCGGATGCCCTCCACATCGGTGAGGAACACCACCTTGCGGGCCTGGAGCGCCCCTGCCAGGCTGCCCGCCACCGTGTCGGCGTTGATGTTGTAGCTCTGGCCGCCTGCGTCGACGCCCACCGACGCCACCACCGGCACGAAGTCGCCCAGGCGCTCGAGCACGTGGGGATCCACCCGGTCGACCCGCCCCACGAACCCGAGGTCGGCCGTCTGGGGGGCGCGGCTGGCGGTGATGAGCCCGCCATCCTCGCCGGCCAGGCCCACGGCCCGCACGCCCGCGACGTTGAGCTGCGCCACGATCTCCTTGTTGACCTTGCCCACCAGCACCATCTTCGCCAGCTCCATCGTGGCCGCGTCGGTGACCCGTAGCCCCTCCACGAAGCGCACGGGCAGGCCCAGCCGCTCGCTGTAGCGCGAGATGTCGGGGCCGCCGCCGTGCACCACCACGGGGTTCATGCCGACCAGCTTCAAGAGGGCCACGTCGCGGGCGAACGACGCCTTCAACTCGGGCGCCACCATGGCCGCGCCGCCGTACTTGATCACGATGGTCTGGCCGGCGAACTGCCGGATGAACGGCAGCGCCTCCAGCAGCACGTCCACGCGCTGCTCGAGGCCCTCGCGGCGGTCGCGGCGGTGGGTCACGTGTGGTACTCCGCGTTCAGCGTCACGTACGCGTGGCCCAGGTCGCACGCCCACAGGTCGTGGGTGGCGACGCCGCGCCCCAGCGTGATGCCGATGTCGTACTCGGCCGCGGCCATGGCGGCGGCGGCCGCGGGGTCGTCGAGCGGGTGCCCGTCGATGGTGACCCCGAGGTCGGCGGGGACGCCCCTGGTGCGGGCCAGGGCCTGCCCGACGGCCTGCGAGATGCGGCCCCAGTTGGGGTCGCGTCCGAACAGCGCGGTCTTGACCAGCGGCGAGTCGCCGACGGCGCGGGCCACGCGCTCGGCCTCGTCGCCGTCGCGCGCGCCCCGCACCCGGATGCGCACGGCGTGCTCGGCGCCCTCGCCGTCCTTCACCATCTGGATGGCCGCCCACCGGCACACGGCCGCCAGCGCCTGGCGGAACACGGCCAGCTCGTCCCCCTCCAGCGGAGCGCCCTGCCCGTTGGCCATCACCAGGAGCGTGTCGGACGGGCTCATCTGGCCGTCGACGCTGATGCGGTTGAACGCCGCGTCCGCGGCGTCGAGCGTCGCGGCCTGGAGGTCCTCCACGATCACGGCCGCGTCGGTGGTGACGTAGGCCAGCATGGTCGCCATGGTGGGGCGGATCATGCCCGCGCCCTTCGCGGCGATGCCGATGTGCACCGTGCCCGAGCCCAGGTCGAGTGCGAACGCGCCGGCCTTGGGCCGGCGGTCGGTGGTGCAGATGGCCTCCGCGAACGCGTCGCCCCCGGTCTGCGACAGCGCGGCCGCCGCCGCGTCGATGCCCGGCAGCGCCAGGCTGAGATCGATGCGCTCGCCGATGGTGCCGGTGGACGACACGGCGATGGCGTCACCGGGCAGGTCGAGGCACTCGGCGGCGCGGGCGACCATGGCCAGGGCGTCCTCCATGCCGGGCGCCCCGGTAGCCGCGTTGGCCTTCGACGCGTTCACCAGCACGGCGCGGAAACCGCGCCGGTCGCGGCGCCGGTTCAGCACGATGGCCTCGGACGGCAGCGCGTTGGTGGTGTCCACCATCGCCGTGACGTTGGGGCGCACGCTCATGAGAATGCCCAGGTCGCGGGCGTCGGCCTGCGTCTTGGCGCCCGAGGCCACCCCGGACGCCGCGAAGCCCTCCGGCGTCGTCACCGACCCCCCGGGCACGGGGCGGAGCCCCTCGGGGGCGTCCAGCCAGTCGTCGTGGTCGATGGGTGGGAACGCGCTCACGCCAAGCCCTCCGTCTCGGGCCGGCCCGCCATCAGGTTGAGGTTCTGGAGCGCCTGGCCGGACGCGCCCTTCACGATGTTGTCGATGGCGCCGAACGCGATCACGCGCCCGCGCCGGGCATCCAGCAGCGGGCAGATCTGCGCGTAGTTGGTGTGCTGCACCGCGCGCATGCCGGGCGGCCGCTCCACGATCTCCACGAACGGGTGCCCGTCGTAGTGCGCGCGGTACAGGGCGAACAGGTCGTCCTGCGTGGCGGGGGCGTCGGTGAGGCGCGCGTAGCACGACGCCAGCTCGCCCCGGTCGGCGGGCACCAGGTGCGGCGTGAACGTGACGTCGACGCCCAGCTCTTGGGCGATCTCGGGCTCGTGGCGGTGGCTGAGCACCTTGTAGGGCGTGACGTTCTCGGTCACCGACGAGAAGTGCACCGCGTCGGTGGGCGTCTTGCCCGCGCCGCTCACCCCGCTCTTGGCGTCGATCACCACGTCGGCCAGGCGCCCGGCCAGGGGCAGGAGCGCCAAGAGCGCGGCCGTGGGGTAGCAGCCGGGGTTGGCCACCAGGCGCGCGTCGCGGATGCGGTCGCGGTACGCCTCGGGCAGGCCGTACACCGCCTCGCCCAGCAGCTCGGGACGCGCGTGGGTGAAGCCGTACCACTCGGGGTACAGGGCGGCGTCGCGCAGCCGGTGGTCGGCCGACACGTCCACCACGCGCACCCCGGCGTCCACCAGCTGCGCCACCAGCTCGGAGGCGGCGGCGTGCGGGTAGCACACGGCGGCGAAGTCGCCCGCGCGGGCCAGCGCGGGGTCGGGCGCCACCAGCGCGTCGGTCACCCGGTACTGCGGGTAGAGGTCCACCAGGCGGCGGCCCGCGTCGCCGCGCGCGGTGATGGCCCCCAGCGTGAAGTACGGGTGGGCATCGACCAGGGCGGCCAGCTGGGCGCCCGCGAAACCGGCGCCGCCGAACACGTGCACCGTGGCGCTCATCGCAGGTCGGCCCCGTGCTCGGCGGCCAGCGCGTCGCGCACGGCCGCGACGCACGCCGCGATCTCGTCGTCGGTGAGCGTGCGGCCCGGGTCGGCGATGACCAGGCGCAGCGCCAGGCTGACGCGCCCCTCGCCCACCTGCGGGCCCTCGTAGCGGTCGAACACCGCCACGTCGCGCACCAGCGGGCCACCGGCCTGCCGGGCCGTCGCCACCAGGGCGGCGGCCGGTACGTCCTTGGCCACCACCAGCGCCAGATCGCGGGTGGAGGCGGGCACGGTGAGCAGGTCGACGAACCGCGTGGGTGTCGTCGGCGCGGCCCGGCCGAGGGCGGCGAGGTCGAGCACGACCCCCGTGGCGGGTCCCCCGACGTCGAACGCGGTGAGCACCCGCGGGTGCATCTCCCCCACCCAGCCGACCACCTCGTCGCCCGCCACCAGCCGGGCCTGACGCACGGGATGGAAGTACGGCGCGTGGTTGGGCTCCTGGCCGGGGCGCACGCCCACCGTGCGGCACAGGGCGGTGGCGAGGCCCAGCCCCGCGAACAGGTCGTTGGCCGGCGCCTCGCCCCGCCAGTGCCGGCGCGGGGGCGGGCCGAACATCAGGGCCGCCAGGAACGGCCGCTCGTCGGCCAGGCCGCCCTCGGCCGGCGCGTACGTGGCGCCCACCTCGAACACCCCACCGGACGGCACCTGGTGGTGCTGGTTGTGCGACGCGGCCCGCAGCAGGCCCGGCAGCATCGAGCGCCGCATCACCGCCATCTCCTCCGAGATGGGGTGCGCCAGCCGCAGCACGTCGCGGCGGGGGTCATCGGGCGCCATCTGCAGCGCGTCCGCATCGCCGGGCGGCACGAAGCGGTACGTCACGACCTCGTGCAGGCCCAGGTCGCTCGCGCGCCGCGACAGGCGCACGACGCGCTCCTGCGCGGGGGTGCGACGGCCGTCGCCCACCAGGCGGGGCAACAGCACGGGCACGTCGCGATAGCCGTGCACGCGCCCGATCTCCTCGATGAGGTCGGCCTCACGGGTGACGTCGGCGCGGCGCTCCCACGGCACGGTGACGTCGAGGCCGTCGGGGGCGTCGGCGACGCCGAACCCCAGGCGGGTGAGCGTGGTGCGCGACTCCTCCACCGGGATCTCGATGCCCAGCAGCGCGTTGACGCGGGCCGTGCGCACCCGCAGCACCGCGGCGGGCGGCGGCGCGGCGGCACGGGCATCGAGCGTCCCGGGCACCATGCGGGCCCCGCACAGCTCCACCAGCATGCGGCTGGCGATGCGCATCGCCCGCTCGGGAAGCTCCACCGGCAGGCCCTTCTCGAACCGACCGCTGGATTCGGAGCGCAAGCCCAGGGACAGCGACGTGCGCAGGATGGACGGGCCGTCGAACGCGGCGGCCTCCAGCAGCAGCGTCGTGGTGGCGTCGGACACCTCGACGTCCTGCGCGCCCATGATGCCGGCGATCACGGCCGGACGCTCGGCGTCGCAGATGGCCAGCATGTCGCCGGTGAGCGTACGGGTCTGTGCGTCGAGCGTGGTCACGGGCTCGCCGGGGGTGGCGCGCCTCACCACGATGGTGGCCCCGGCCACGTGCGCCAGGTCGAACGCGTGCAACGGCTGGCCCGTCAGCAGCATCACGTAGTTGGTGACGTCGACGACGTTGCTGATGGAGCGCATGCCCGCGGCGGCCAGGCGGCCGCGCAGCCATGCGGGCGACGGGCCGACGGTGACGTCGGTGAACACGCGGGCCATGTAGCGGGGGCACAGGTCGGGGGCCTCCACCCGCAGCGTCGCGTGGTCGGCCACGGTGCCCGGGCCGTCGGCCGGCGGGTCGGACTCGTCGAGCGGGGCGAGGTCGGCCCCCGTGACGGCGTGCACCTCGCGGGCCACGCCGTAGACGCCCAGGCAGTCGGGTCGGTTGGACGTGATCTCCAGGTCGAGCACGGTCTCGACGATGGGCAGCACGTCCGCCAGCGGCGTGCCCGGCCGGGGAGCGCCGTCGAGCTCCACGATGCCGCCGTGATCGGCCCCGAGGCCCAGTTCCTTCTCGCTGCACAGCATCCCCGACGACTCCACGCCGCGCAGCTTCGCCGTGCCCAGGGGGTCGCGACCCGGGAGCACCGCCCCGGGCAGGGCGACGGCCACGTCGATCCCCGCGCGGGCGTTGGGCGCGCCGCACACGATCTGCCGGGGCGCGTCCTCGCCCACATCCACCATGCAGACGCGCAGGCGGTCGGCGTTGGGATGCTGCTCGGCGCTCGCGACGTGGCCCACGCGGAAGAACGCCAGGTTCGCCGGGTCGGCCGCGACGCGGACGTCGTCGACGGCCTCCACGGCCGTGCCGCTGTCGGCCAGGCGCTCGGCCAGCGCGTCGGGGGTGAGGCCGGGGTCGACGTAGTCGGCCAGCCAGCCCAGGGGCAGCTTCACGAGAACTGCTCCAGGAAGCGGATGTCACCCTCGAACAGAAGGCGCAGGTCGGGCAGCCCGTGGCGCACCATCGCGATGCGGTCGAGGCCCATGCCGAACGCGAAGCCCGTGTACTTCTCGGCGTCGTAGCCCACGTGGGCGAACACGTTGGGGTCCACCATGCCGGACCCCAGCAGCTCGAGCCACTGGGAGCGCCCGTGCTTGTCGGTCCAGCGCACGTACAGCTCCACGGACGGCTCGGTGAACGGGAAGAAGTGGGGCCGCAGCACGTACTCGACGCCCTTGCCCAAGAGCTCCTCGGCCACGTGCACCAGCGTGCCCTTCAGGTGCGCAAGCGACAGCCCCTCGTCGACGGCCAGGCCCTCGAGCTGGTGGAACATGGGGCTGTGCGTCGCGTCCACGTCGTCGCGCCGGTACACCGCGCCCGGGCTGATGACGTACAGCGGCGGCGGCCCGGCCTCCATCGCCCGCACCTGCACCGGCGACGTCTGCGGCCGCAGCGCGACGCCGGGGCGGTCGGCCACGTAGAACGTGTCGGACGACGACCGCGCCGGATGCCCCTCCGCCACGTTGAGGGCGGTGAAGTTGTGGTACTCGTCCTCCACCTCGGGGCCGTCGGCGATGCGGTAGCCCATGGCCAGGAAGATGTCCTCGATCTCGAGGCGCACCTGGGTGATGGGGTGCAGCGACCCGAGCGGGTGGGGATCTCCCGGCAGCGTGACGTCGGTGTCGTCGCGGGCGAGCGCCGCGCCCATGGCCTCGGCCTCGAGCGCCGCGTGGCGGTCGGCTAGCGCCGCCTCCACGGCCTTGCGGGCCTCGTTGGCGGTCTTCCCCACCGGGCCCCGCTCGGCGGGCGACAGGCGGCCGATGCCCGACAGGATCTCGGCCAGCGCGCTCTTACGGCCCGTGTGGGTGACGCGCACGGCCTCGAGCGCGTCGAGGGTGTCCGCCGCCGCGACGGCGGCCAGCGCCGCGTCCTTCAAGGGGCCGATGTCGTCCAGAACCGCCACGGCCCGTCAGGCTACAGAAATCCGCTGGCGAAGGGCTTCTGACATCAGCGCCGCGCCGGCCGCCGACACGTTCAGCGACTCGCTGCCCGGCGCCTGCGGGATGGCCACGCGCACCACCGGCAGGTCGGCCGCGTCGGCCAGGGCGGGCGCGATGCCGTCGCGCTCGGCTCCGAGCGCCAGCACCGTCGGGCGCGTCAGGTCGACGTCCCAGGGCGGGACCCCGTCGTGCGGGTCGGCGGCCACCACCTGAAAGCCCGTGCGGGTCGCGAGATCACGCATGGTCACGCCCTCCAAGAGCGCCAGCGTGAACGTGGAGCCCATGGCCGCCCGCACCGCCTTGGGATGGAACGGGTCGGCCGAACCCGGCCCCGTGGCCAGCCAGTCGGCGCCCAGGGCGGCGGCCGTGCGCACCAGCGTGCCCACGTTGCCCGGGTCGGCCACGCCGGCCAGCCAGATGCCGAGCGCCGGGGGGAACGCCACGTCCGAGAAACCGCGGGGGGCGGGCTGGGGCAGGATCGCGAGCACGCGCGGATGCGCCGCCAGCGAGCTGACGCGTCCCATCACGTCGGGCGTGACGGCGTAACGCTCCGGCACTCCGGCGGTGCGCTCCACCAGGTCGGCCACGTCGTCCAGGCGGGCCTCGTCGAACAGCAGCGCGGTGGGCGTCACGCCCTGGTCGAGGGCGGACGCGATCAGGTCCTCCCCCTCCGCCACGGTCAGGCGGCGCTCACGCCGCACCTTCTTGGCCTCGAGGGCCCGCGCCAGCTTGACGTACGGGTTGCGCGTCGACGTCACGCGCCGCAGGCCCCGCGCGAACGCGGGGCCTGCGGGCGGATCAGAGTGCGACCGGGACGGCCGTTCAGGCCGCGGCGAGGTGCTTCTCACGCGCCTCGCGGGCGCGGGTGACGAGCGACGCGAACGCGTCGGGCTCGTGCACCGCCAGGTCTGCGAGGACCTTGCGGTTCAGCTCCACCTCGGCCAGGCGCAGGCCGTGCATGAACTCGCCGTACGTGAGGCCGTTGAGGCGGGCGGCGGCGTTGATGCGGGCGATCCACAAGCGGCGGAAGTCGCGCTTGCGCACGCGCCGGTCGCGGTACTGGTAGTTGAACGAGCGGAGCACCTGCTCCTTCGCGCGCCGGTACGAGGACTTCTTCGTCCCCCAGTACCCGCGGGCGTGGGCAAGAACCTTGCGGCGCTTCTTGCGGGCCGCCACCGAGCGCTTGATGCGCGCCATCAGCGCTTCCCCAGCTGGCGCAGGATCGACGCGGCGTGCTCGTCGGCCAGCGCGCGGGTGGCGCGCTTGGAACGGCGGGCGTTACCGGACATGTGCTCCAGGTTGTGGCGCAGACCGGCGGGCAGGAACATCACCTTGCCGGTGGGTGTCACGCGGAACCGCTTGGACGTGGCCTTCTTGGTCTTGACTTTCGGCATCTCTACTCGGTCTCGCTGTCGGACGGCGCTGCGGCTTCGGTGGCCGCGGCCGCGGCGGTGGGACGTGCGGCGGGCGGTGGCGGCCCATCCTTGAGGGGATTGAGCATCATCACCATGTTGCGCCCGTCCAGATTGGGCTTCGACTCGACGGTGCCCAGGTCTTTCAGGTCGTCGGCGAGCCGAAGAAGGATGGACTCTCCGCGCTCAGGATGCAAGAGCTCACGGCCACGGAACATGATCGTGACCTTCACCTTGTCCTTGTTGCGCAGGAACCGCTCGACGTGCCCCTTCTTGGTGGCGTAGTCGTGCGGGTCGATCTTCGGCCGGAACTTGATCTCCTTGATCACGATCTGGCTCTGGTGCTTGCGGGCCTGCTTGGCCTTCTGCTCCTGCTCGTAGCGCCACTTGCCGTAATCCATGATGCGGACCACGGGCGGGCGGGCGTCCGCGGCGACCTCGACGAGGTCGAGGTTCGCCCCGACCGCGATGTCGAGCGCACGCGCAATCGGCACCACACCGCGGTTCTCGCCGGTGTGGTCGATCAGGCGCACCGAGTCGGCGCGAATCGCCTCGTTGATGCGGGTGGACGGACCCGCGGGTGGGCGGGTATCGGGACCGCGCCTAGGGGGCAACCAACATCACGTGCGCACTCAGGCGCCGCCTCCAATAACGAATGAAAAACAAGGACACACCCGCCCCGGGACGACGGCGACGCCGCTGTCGCGGCGAGCGCGCGCGTCGGACAAGCGCCGAGCGGGTGCGCGAAAGATAGCAGCGGCCATGCGGGCCCGTCCAGTTGGCAGGGACGCGCGGTGACCGGCTGCGGAGACCGACCGTCGCGGACGCTTCGCGAGAAGGCGTCCGCGGGAACCGGACGGGTTGATCCGAACCTCACCCCCTCCGTGCGCCTCGGCGCCGGAGGGCGGCCATCACTTCTTCTTGCTGCCCTTGCCGGACGCGACCTCGGACTTCAGCACGGCGCCGGGCGTGAAGCGCGGCACGGTGCGGGCCGGGATCGTGACCTTCTTGCTCGGGTCCTGCGGGTTGACGCCGACGCGCTCGGCGCGGTGGGACAGCGAGAACTTGCCGAACCCGGCAAACGCGACGTCCTCACCACCCTTGAGCGCGGTCTGGATCTCGTCGAGGACGGCCTGGACGGCACGCTGGGCCTCGGCGTTCGTCATATCGGCCCGCTTGGCGACGCGGCCGACAAACTCGGTCTTGTTCATCACAACCCCCTTGAAGGTGCGGTTCCGACGGTTACTGGACGGGGAAGCTAGCACCCTGACCGGACACGAACGCAAGCGCGCCGGTCATGCGGGGCCCTCCGCGACGCCGGCGAGGAGCGCCGGGGAGGTCGCGCAGGGGGTTGTGGGGTGCCCGGGAGGCGCCGAATATCGGCTGCACCTGCCGAAAACTCAACGGCGTCGGGCCTAGAGGATGTACCTACGCAGTGAACGGCGCGGACGGGCGACGAAGAACATGTGCCCCGACTCCGCAGAACAGCCCTCCTCGCCACCTTCGTCGCCTTCTCCGGCGGCGCCGTGGCCGCCCACGCCGCTCCTGCGGCCGACACCGTGCTGGTGAAGGTGGCCCCCTCCGACGGCGCCCGCGGCGTGGACGGGGTGCGCCGGGCGCTCGACGCCGGCGCGCCCACCGCGCTCCCCGGCGGCTGGTACTCGTTCCCGGTGTCCCCGAGCACGGACGTGCACGACGCCCGGGCCGACCTGAGCGGGGTACCCGCCGCGGCCGCCGTGGACGGGCCCACCGTGCTGCGCCCCCTCGGCGTGCCGAACGACGGCTACTTCGGCTATCAGTGGGGTCTCAAGAACACGGGCCAGGACGGCGGCACCGCGGGCATCGACATCGGGGCCCCCGCCGGCTGGGACGTCGCCACCCGCCGCGACCGCGTGGTGGTGGCCGTCGTGGACACGGGCGTGAAGACCACGCATCCCGACCTGACGGGACGCATCTGGACGAACGCGGGTGAGGTGGCCGGCAACGGCGTGGACGACGACAACAACGGCTACGTCGACGACGTGAACGGCTGGGACTTCCGCAACGACGACGCCTCGGTGTACGACGGCGCGGCGGACGGCGATCACGGCACGCACGTCGCCGGCATCGTCGCGGCGGCCCAGGGCAACAGCGTCGGCATCGCAGGCGTCGCCCCAAACGCCGTGGTGATGCCCCTGAAGTTCATGGAGTCGGGGGTCGGCGGCTACAACTCCGACGCGGCCGACGCGATCAAGTACGCCGTGAACAACGGCGCCACCGTCATCAACGGCTCGTTCGGCGGTGACACGCCGGACACCGTCCTGTGCGACGCCGTCGCGTGGGCGGCGTCCAAGGGCGTCACGTTCGTGGCCGCCGCGGGCAACGACGGCCGTGACATCGGCGTCACCGGCACGTGGCCGGCGGCGTGCACGGAGCCCAGCCTGCTGACGGTGGGTGCCGTCACCAACACCGGCGGCCTCGCGAGCTTCTCGAACTACTCGGCCTCCCTGGTGGACCTGGCCGCCCCCGGCGACAAGATCGCCAGCACCATCCCCAGCGGCTACGGCAACATGCAGGGCACGTCGATGGCCGCTCCGATGGTGTCGGGCATCGCGGCGGTGGTGCGGGGCGAGGCCCGCGCCACGACACCGACCACCGTACGCAGCCTGCTGATGGACACGGCGATGCCGCTCGCCTCGCTGAAGGGCACCACGGTCAGCGGCGGCATGGCCAGCCTGGCGCGCGCGCTCAACGCACCCGCGACGACCACCGACCCGGCCCCGGCGCCCGCCGCCGCCGACACGACGCCCCCCGCGGCCTTCGCGCTCACCAGCCCGAGCGCGGGAGCCGTGATCACGACGCCCACCGTCGCGTTCGCCTGGCAGCCGTCGCAGGACGCGGGCGGCCTGGCCGGCTATCGCATCACCGTCGACGGCGTGCAGGTGGGCGAGACCAGCGCCACGACCGCCACGGGCTTCGGTGGGGACGGCTCCCACACGTGGTACGTGACCGCGGTGGACGCGGCCGGCAACACGATGGCGTCGGCCACGCACAGCTTCCGCGTGGACACGCTGCCGCCGTCCGCCCCCGCGGTGCGATCGTCGCGCCTGGCGGGCAAGTCGCTGACCGTCACGTGGGCGCCCGCCTCCGACGCCGGCACGGGTGTCGCCACGTACGCGGTGCTGGTGAACGGCGCCGTCCGCGCCACCGTCCCGGCCGGTGCGACGCGCGCCACCGTCCCCCTGCGTCCCGGACGCAACCGCCTGGTGGTCCGTGCCACCGACGCGGCGGGCCACTCGGCCGACAGCGCCGCGGTCGACGCCCCCGTCGTGACGGTGCGCCAGATCAGCAGCAAGGCCCACGCCCGCGCCCGCATCAGTGCCTCCACCCGGGCCCGGGTCTCGCTCTCCGCCGTGCGCAAGGGCAAGGCCCGCGCGACCACCACCGTCACCGTCGGCCGCGGGATCACCGTGAAGTCGCTGCCCGGCAGCGTGACGCGCGAGCTGGGGCGGGGGAGCAGCCTGCAGGTGACCGCCGCCGAGACGCTCACCCCCTGATCCACGGGGCGCACCGGCCGGCGCCCCGGCGCTACGCCAGCAGCATCACCCGCATCACCGTGTCGCCGTCCGGGCCGTCGGCGGCGGTGAAGCCCACCAGGCACGGCAGCGAGTCGCGCATCTGCATCACGTCGCCGTCCTCCAGGCGGCCCCCGGCCAGCGCATAGCCCGCCAGCTCCTTCAGCATGCGCACGGCTCCCTCCAGGAACATCGTGGGCACATTCTGAAGCTCAAGCTCAGGGTGAGCCGCATACATCTCGAGGCCCACCGTGACCAGGCGGGCGCCGCGCGCCTGGCCGTCCTGCGTGAGCCAGGGGCGGACGGCCAGCACCGATCCGTCCGGGCGGTCGTCGCCGGTGCCGATTCCCTGCAATTCGGCGTGTCCCGGCGCGTCCGGGTCGTTGGGGGTCTGAACCGCGACCTGGACGCGCGGGTCATCGATGCGCTCGGTCACGCAGCCGCCCGGGGAGGCCACACCTCGTCGTCGCGCGGACCGGGGCCGGTGATGTTGAGACGCTGCCGGCCGGGGTCCATCGCCTCGTACGGGCGCACCACGGGGGCCCGCCACGTCTCGAACGACTGGCACGCCGCGTCGGGGTTGTCGGGGTTCTGCCGGATCGCCTCCGCCAGCGCGTGGGCGTCTCCCATGCCGATGCCGGAGCTGACGCCCGTCTCGGGGCCGAAGAAGTGCGCCGAGTCGCCGATGAGGATGAGCCCGGGGATCCACCACTTGGGGGTGGTGAGCAGCTGCGGCTCGGAGTACCGGATCTGGTCGATGGACGTCACGCCGGCGACGGCCTCCGCCGACTCGGGCAGGAGGCGCGCCCACATCTCCTTGACCGCCTCCACGCCGGGGGCCAGGGCGGCCTCGGCGCCGACCTTCGCGCACGTGCGCCAGCCCGCGGACCCCTCGGGCCAGCTGAGCGTGCCGATGTGGCTGTTGTCCGACATGTAGCCCATCGCGAACGACACCGACCCGATGGCCGGGCTCATGAACGACAGCGCGGCCTCGGACAGCGGCGTGAACTCGGCCTCCAGGCCCGCCATGTTGCGCACCGGGGAGTTCATGCCGTCGCACGCCACCACCAGGTCGCAGTCGACCTCCCGCACCTCGACCCCCGGCACGTTCTCGGCCGTGTCCTCGCGCACGACCCCGCCGATCAGCTGGGCCTCGCGCTTGCCGTACTCCGCGTCGGGCGCCGCACCGGCGGGCGCCGCGGCCGGGTCGGGCCCCTGCACCGTGACGCCGATGATGCGGCCCGTGTCGTCGCGTCGCAGGCCCGTGACGGTGGTCTCGTACTCCACCGGCACGCCTTCGGCCAGCGCGTTGATGAGCTTGCCCACCTCGATGCAGATGGCGACGGCCTCGCCGCCCCCGCCTCCGCCCGGGGCGATCTCCCGGCCCTCGGGCTTCAGCTTGTCGAACACGCCGAGCTCCTGGAGGGGCGGATATGCCTGGAAGCCCATCATGTAGCCGCGGCGCTGATACACGCCCGCCGGCATGCGCTCGAAGACCATGGGCTCGAAGCCACGTGCCCTCAGCAACCTGGCCAGCGTCAAGCCGACGATGCCGCCGCCCGCGATGGCGATCTTCATGGTGCCCCCCATTTCGCCCGAATCCAGCCTGCTCGTACGTCGGAATCTAACCCGTCCCGGTGTGCGGCGGCCGCGCGGGGGTCAGGCGAACCCGGGACGGCCGGCGTTCATCACCCGCCACGGGGTGTCGGGTGAGTCGGTGAGGCCCAGCTCCCACGTCTGCGTGAACGCCCCGGGCCGGTCGCGGCTGCCCGCCAGCACGTCGGTGGTGTCGCGGTCCTCGACGAAGCGGATGCCCACGAGGTCGGCGCTCAGCACCACCTTCGGGGGCGCGTGCTGCGGCTCGACGGCCAGCACGCGGAACGCCATCACGTGGGGGACGCGCACCACCAGCCGTGCGCGTCCCGAGGGGTCACCCATGTAGAGCATCTGCGCGACCGCCTGCGGGTCGCTGATCGCCAGCAGGTTGTCGTCGCGCCCGTCCACGGCCTCGGCCCAGGCCCGCAGCACCCGCCGCGCCGCCGCCTCGATGACGCCGGGGTCGAAGCGGCGGTCGATCAGCGACGTGTCGCGGGCCGCGTTCAGCGCCGAGCCCTCGAAGTCGAGGTCGGCCAGCTGGGCGATGGTGGCCGGGTCGACCGCCTTCTGGGCTGCGAAGTCGGTCAGCGCCTCGTCGGACGCGGCCGGGTTCTCGACCGGCTCCGCGATGATGGGGTCACTCAGCTGGTGCTCGCCCTCGAGCTCCTGCTCGATGGACATCAGCGTCCACCGGTCGTCGCGGCGCTCCAGCGTCCAGAACTCGCGGATGGCGGCCGTGGTCGAGTCCATGCCGTCCAGCCGCACGATGTTGCCGTAGCCGTCCATGACGTAGTCCTCGGACAGCGCCGAGATGCGCACCACCACGCGGTCGTCCTGGGTGCCGGGCAGGTTGGTGATGCCGACGTACTCGATGGTCACCGGCCCCTGGATGCTGACGCGGTTGTGCCAGCCGCGCGATTCGAAGTCGGCCAGGCGGCGTCCCCACTCCACCATCAGGTCGCGCCCCACCAGGCGGTCGAGCGTCGCCCGGTCACGGTTGTCCCACGCCACCTGGATCTCGCGGAAGAGCGCCTCGGCCTCGCTGCGCACGTGGTCGGCCTCGAACGCGGGATCGTCCTCGGCCGCGACGTACGACTTGCGCTGCACCTCCTCGGCGCGGCGGGCGCGGCGCCGCGCGGTCTTGCGGTCGCGGCGGGCCGCGACGCCCGGGTCGCGCATGCCCGCCAGAGCCTTGCGCCGGCGGTGCTGCTGGTACGCCGAGAAGATCATCACGATCACGAACAGCAGGAACATGATGAACAGGAACGTCGGGTCGCCGCTGACGATCACCGGCGCGCCGTAGCCACCGCCGCCGTAGCCGCCACCACCGCCACCGAAGCCGCCACCGCCTCCTCCGCCACCGCCGCCGAAGCCGCCGCTGCCGCTGCCGGCGGCCGCCAGCAGGGGCGCCGCGGGCCCCACGGCCCCCAGCACCATCCCGACCGCCGCGACGTACCTGATGCGCATGGCGCAAGTGTAGCCGGGCGCCGCGCCCGCACCGCGCGCCCGCGGGTGCGCGAGGGGTGGCGGCGTCGCCGGCCGGGGAGCAGACTGTGCCGGTCGTCGGACGTCCTCCAGGAGGATCCACATGCAGATCGCCGGTCACCACGCGCTGGTCACGGGCGCGTCGCGCGGGCTGGGCGAGGCCATCGCCCGCCGCCTGGCCGCCCAGGGGGCGACCGTGACGTGCGTGGCACGCACCGCGGACGCGCTGGCGGCACTGGCCGACGAGATCGACGGGCATGCGTTGGCGGCCGACCTGGCCGACCCGGCCGCCCGCCGCGACGTGGTGGCCCGTGCGGCCGCGGCGGCCGGCACGCCGGTGACGATCCTGGTGAACAACGCCGGCATCGACCTGACGGGCCATTTCGCCGACATGTCCGCCGACGACGTGGAGCGCCTGATCGCGGTCAACGTCACCGCGCCGGCCGAGCTGGCGCGCCAGGCCGTGCCCGGCATGCTCGAGGCGGGCGAGGGCAGCATCGTGCTGATCTCGTCGATGGCGGGCGTGGGGGTCTTCCCCGGGCTGGCCGTCTACTCGGCCACCAAGGCGGCCCTCACGCACCTCGGGGCGGGGCTGCGTGCCGACCTCAAGGGGACGCCCATCGCCATCACGGTGGTACAGACCGGCCTGATCACCCCTACCGACATGGCCGACTCGGTGAGGTCGTACGCACCCGCTGCAGCCAGCTTCACGCGCTTCCGCCAGCTGCTGCCCGCCACCGACGTGGACGACCTGGCCGACGCCGTCACCGACGCCGTCGCCGCGGGCCGCCGCCACGTGCGGCGCCCCCGCCGGGCCGGTCTCTTCCCACTGCTCACCGAGATCCCGCGCCGCATGACCGAGATCCTTCTGGCGGGCGTCTCACCCCGGGCTTAGACGCCCACCCAGCGGTCGAGGTCCTCGTCGCTGTACGACGCGGGATCCTCCAGCGGCTCCAGGTGCGTCATGGCCACGGCCAGAGGCACGGCGGCGACGATGTCGCGCTCGAGGCGCTCGCACAGGTCGTGGCCGCGCTTGACGGTCCACCCGCCCGGCACCAGCACGTGCACGGTGATGAACGCGCGCCGGCCGGCGCGGCGGGTGCGCAGCGCGTGGTACCGCACGCCGTCCGCGGCGTAGCCGTCGAGCACCCCGATGACGGCGTTCTGCTCGTCCGGCTCGAGGGCGCGGTCCATCAGTCCGGCCAGCGAGCGGCGCAGCAGCAGGGTGCCGGAGACCACGATGTTCGCCGCCACCAGCAGCGCGACCACCGCGTCCAGGCGGTCCCACCCGGTGAGGGCCGCCAGGGCGACGCCCGCCACGACGCCGATCGTGGTCCACACGTCGGTCATCAGGTGGCGGCCGTCGGCCTCGAGCGTCAGCGACCGGTGGCGGCGTCCCACGTCCATCAGCACGCGCGCGACCACCAGGTTGATGACGGACGCGGCCACGGCGATGGCAAGGCCCACGCCCACCGCCTCGACGGGGCGGGGCTCGGTGAGGCGCGGCACCGCGGTCCACACGATGACCACGGCTGCCAGCAGGATCAGCGCCCCCTCCACCCCCGCGGCGAAGTACTCGGCCTTGTCGTGCCCGTGGGGATGCTCGTCGTCGGCGGGCGACTCCACCCAGCGCAGCACCAGCAGCGCCAGCACGGCGGCCGCCAGGTTCACCACCGACTCCGCCGCGTCGGACAGGAGCCCCACCGACCCGGTGATCCACCAGGCCAGGGTCTTGAGCGTGATGGTCGCCACCGCGGCGGCGATGGATAGCCACGCGAACCGGGTGAGCGAATGTCGGGTGTTCTGCGCAGGTTTTGACAAGTTCGGCATGCGAGGTGACATTCGTCCCTGACTAACGTCCCAATGGAAGGGTCCGCGGTCCTTCACACCCGTCCGCGGCACACCGCAGAACGACGAAGGGGATCCATTGTGACGCACCCCACCACCAGCCCCGCGCCCGCGGGGAACTCGACGGCAGATGTCGCCAAGCAGCAGGCCGGCGACGTGGCTGCCCATGCCGGCGACGCCGGTCGTCGTGTGGCGCAGGCCGCCGGCGACGAGGCGAAGGACGTGATGCGTGACGCATCACGCCAGGCCCGCGACCTGTGGGACGAGACCCGGCGCGAGCTGACGACCCAGAGCTCGCAACAGCAGAGGCGCGCGGCCGACGGCCTGCGCAGCCTCGGTGGCGAGCTGCGCGACATGTCGCGGCAGGGAACGCAGCACGGCGTCGCCTCCGACCTGGCCGGGCAGGCCGCCGACCGCGTGGAGCGCGCGGCGACGTGGCTCGGCGAGCGCGAGCCGGGCGACGTCGTCGACGACGTGAAGCGCTTCGCGCGCCGCAACCCCATGCTGTTCCTGGGCATCGCCGCCGGCATCGGCCTGGTGGCGGGTCGCGCGACCCGCAGCCTGGCCGACGACAAGCGCGGCGTCGACGACCCGCCGGCACCGGCGGCGACGGCGACGTCCCGCCCCGCCGATCCGGGCGCCCACGTGCGGCCCGCCGGCCTTCCCCAGCAGGGCGGTGTCCTGCGATGACGGACGCCGCGTACACGGGTCCGCGGCACGTGCCGCTGGGCGACCCGCTGCTGGAGGCGGAGCCCGGCAAGATCGGCACGGCGGGTGCTCTCCTGGGCGCCGTCGCCGAGGACCTCAGCACGCTGATGCAGCAGGAGATCGCCCTCGCCAAGGCCGAGGCGACGCAGGCCGCCACCAACGCCGGCAAGGGCGCCGGGATGATGGCGGGCGCGGCGCAGGGCGCGCAGTTCGCCCTGTTGTTCGCGTCGGTCGCCCTGTGGTGGGCGCTGGGCGCCGGGCTCGAATGGGGCCTGGGTTGGTCGGCCGTCATCGTCGCCGTGCTGTGGGCGGCGGTCGCGGGCGCGCTCGCCATGGCGGGCAAGACCGCCCTGGCGCGGGTGGGCGTGCCGCGCACCCTCGAGTCGGCCCGCGAGATCCCGCCGGCCCTGAAGGGCGAGGCCGGCACGTTGAGGGAGGTGCCGCGATGAGCGACGACCCCGAGATCATCCGGCTGCAGATCGCACGCACCCGCGAAAGCCTCAGCGCCCACGTGAACGCGCTGGGCGACGCGGTCGCGCCGGGAAACGTGGCCCGCAGGCAGGTACGCAAGGTCACCGGAGCCGTGGACGGAGCAAAGGAGCGAGTCATGGGCGTGAACGACGATGTGCGCAGCACCGCAGGATCGATGGGCAACGGGGCGGGCAACGCCCTGGCGTCGGCCGGTGGGGCCCTCCAGGACGCGCCGCACGAGGCGCGGGCCCGCACGCAGGGCAACCCCCTGGCCGCCGGGCTGGTGGCGCTGGGAGCCGGGCTGCTCCTGGGCTCGCTGCTGCCGTCGACGGCGCGCGAGCGCTCCACCGCGCGGGACGCCAAGGACCGCGCGCAGCCGCTGATGGACGAGGGCCGCCAGATCGCCCAGGACGCCGGCGAGCACCTGAGGCAGCCGGCGATGGACGCGGCGCAGGCCGTCAAGGACCACGCGCAGGACGCCGCCCAGTCGGTGCGCGCGCAGGGGCAGGCGGAGGTCGACGACGTGCGCGCGACCGCGCAGGACGCGGCGGACGCGGTGAACGGATCGCGCAAGGCGTGACCCACCCCCGCCCCCGGGCGGTGACGCCGCCGCCCGGGGCCCGCGACGGAACGTCCATTCCGGAGCGCCGGAGCCGTGTAACCTCCGGCCCGTGACGACCCACCCTGCACACGAGCCCCGGGTGACGCGCGGATCGTGGATGGCGCTCATCGGCATGCTGGTGCTGACGATGGGCACCAGCACGATCACGCCGCTGCTGCCCGTCTACCGCTCGCACTTCCATCTGTCGACCGCCACCGTGACGCTGCTGTTCGTCACGTACACGGTCACCGTCGTGCCCACCATGCTGGTGGCCGGCAACCTCAGCGACCGCCTCGGGCGCAAGCGGCTGATGCTGCCCGCGATGGTGACGATGACGCTGGCCTCGCTGGTGTTCGCCCTGGCCGAGAGCGTGCCGATGCTGTTCGCGGGACGGGTGCTGCAGGGGCTCGCGATCGGCGGCTTCCTGGGCGTCGGCGCCGCGTTCGTGGTCGACCACGCCCGCGACCAGAACAAGGCGCTCGCGGCCGCGCTGGCCGGGGTGTTCTTCCGCCTCGGCTTCGGCCTGGGGCCGGGCCTCGCAGGGCTTGCGGCCCAGTACGGGCCCAGCCCCCGGCACACGCCGTTCTGGGGCCACATCGCCCTGATGGTGCTGGGCATCCTGGCCATCTCGTCGGCCGCCGAGACGCTGATGCGGCGCTCCGACCCGGGGCCGTTCCGCATCCGCATCGGCGTGCCCCCGGGGCAGGCGCTGGGCTTCATGACGTTCGTGGCCCCGGCCACGTTCATGATGAGCTTCGTGGAGGGCACGTTCCTGTCGGTGGTGCCGATCTTCGTGTTCGACACGCTGGGCGAGCGCAACCTGGCGATCCTGGGCGCGATCGGCTTCCTGACGCTGGCCCTGGGTGGCCTGGCCCCGTTCGTCGCGCGCGGCCTCGATCCGCGTAAGGCGGTGATGGGCGGTGCCGTCGCGTCGTCGGTGCTGTCGCTGTCGGTGGTGGCGTCGTCCAAGGTCGACAGCGTGGTGCTGGTGGTCGCCGCCGCCGCCCTGATCGGCTTCCTCAACGGGTTCATCCTGTTCGGCGGCACCGTGATCTGCGGCACCATCGTGCCCATCGAGGAACGGGGCAAGCTGATGTCGGTGCTGTACATGTGCGCGTACGCGGGCACCGTGCCCACCGTCGCGCTGGGCTACATGGCCGACGCCATCGGCCTCACGCGGACGCTGCTTCTGTTCTCGCTGGCCGCCATGGCGATCGCCGTGTTCGTGCTGCTGGTGGGCCGCCGCCTGTTCCCCGAGGTGATCCCGCACCGCGAGGTGGTGACGGTGAACGAGGCCACCTAGGCCGGGTCCGCACCGTCGGCGGCGACGCCGGGGATCAGCACGCAGCAGCGGTTCTCCCCCGGCTCCAGGCGGGGCCGTGGGCAGTGCGGCAGGGCCTCGGCCAGGCCGCCGATGAGCACGTGGTTCATGCGGCACACCAGATCGGGCTGATCGGCCGCGAGGGCGTGGAACGGGCAGTTGCGCAGGTGGGTGACGCCGTCCGTGGTGCAGGGCTCGTAGCCGTGCGCGGCCAGGGTGCCGAGGGCCAGACGCCGGGCGGCGTCAGCGTCGACGGGGGCCCCGTGGGCCGCGACCGCCTCGGCCCCGATCTCGCGCCCCACGCGGGCGGCGACGGCGTCGAGCGCGTCGCCCACCGGCGCGCCGGTGCGCGCGGAGGTGGCGATGGCCTCGGCCATGATCCGCCCGGCCAGCGCGTACTCGCGCCCCGGCAGCGACAGCGCGATCTCGGCGTCGGCGCGGCGATAGTGCTTGGCGGGGCGACCTGCGCCCGGGCCGCTCTTGCCGGACGTGCGCACGTACTCGCTTGCCAGCAGGCCCTCGCCCTCGAGGCGGTCGAGGTGGAACTTCGCCTGGTGGCGCGGGATCCCCAGGGCGTCGGCCGCCTGGTCGCGGTTCACCGGCTCGGGCGCGGCGCACACCAGCAGGTACAGCTCACGCCGGGTGTCGTCGGCCAACGCGCCGATGCCGCCCGCTGCCTCTTTCATGTCCACGCGCGCAGTCTATCGGAAGAATGTCTTGACACTAGAGCGCCCCGGCTTCTAACGTACGGATATTCGTCCACTACACTGGGAGCGAGACATGGCGACAACAGCGGCGTCACCGGCACCGGCAGCGAAGGCCGCATCACGCGTCGGGAGTGAGCCGGCATACGATGCATTTCTGCTGCTGAGGACGGTGTTCACGATCGCGCCGATCGTGTTCGGGCTCGACAAGTTCGTCAACGTGCTGACCGACTGGCCCGACTACCTGGCCGGGTGGATGAACGGCCTCATCCCGGGCGACGCGCAGATGGCCATGTACATGGTGGGCGTGGTCGAGATCATCGCCGGCCTCCTAGTGGCCGTGGCCCCGCGGTTCGGCGGCTACGTCGTGGCGCTGTGGCTGGCCGGCATCATCGTCAACCTGCTCACGCTGTCGGGCTTCTACGACGTGGCGCTGCGTGACTTCGGCCTGCTCGTGGCCGCGCTGGCGCTGGCCCGCCTGTCGGTGACGTACGACGTCCCGCGGGGGCGTCGCCAGGGCAATCCCGGACACGTCCCGTCCGGCCGGTGACGTCGGTGCCGGGCGCCGCGCGTTCGCGCGACGCCCGGCCCTCACCGGCACGCGCGCGGCCGTCTACGATCGGCGTGACCGTCGCCCCCTACCCGCGAGCGTGGCACGTTGACATCGACGCGATGCGTACGCGCGCGAGCGATCACCCCGGCGCACAGGGGTTGCGCGTGGCCCCCGTGAAGCGTGCGGGCGCCGTCGCCGCGGCCGTCGTGTTCGCGCTCACCGCCGCCCAGCTGGTGGTGGGGGCCGTGTCGGGCCTCGAGCAGTTCGAGGGCAAGGCGTTCGGCGCGCGGCTGGCCGCCTACCCCCTGATGATGCTGGTGGCGCCCATCGCATGGAAGCTGGCGAACCGCGCAAAGGCCTGGGGGGACGCCCCGTGGGGCGCGTTCGCCTTGATCATGGCGCCGTTCCTCATCGACGTCACCGGCAACACGCTCGACCTCTACGACCGCGTGTGGTGGTGGGACGACGCGAACCACTTCGGCAACTGGGTACTCCTCAGCCTGGGCATCGGTCTGTTGATGGCGCGGGTGCCCGTGCGGCCCCCGTGGGCCCTGGGACTGGCCACCGCCGGCGTGGGTGCGCTGCTGGCCATCGGCTGGGAGCTGGGTGAGTGGTACGCGTTCATCCGCCACGGCACCGAGAAGTCGACCGCGTACGAGGACACGCTGGGCGACGAGGCCCTGGGATCGCTGGGCGCCGCGGTCGCGGGCGCCCTGCTGTGGTGGCGCGCGCGGCGCCGCACCTCACCGTCTACCTGAGGTTGGGTGCGTCTACGTCACCTGGTACCTCGTGCCCAGACCGTCCAACACGATCGCCAGCGCCCTCAGGTCCGGCTCGGCAAGGGAGTCGAACGGCGGCATGGCCGACCCTGGCACCTTCGATGATGGTGCCTTCAGGTGATCGATGTGCCACTGCACGCCCTTGTTCTGCGCGCCGATGGTGTTCAGGTCCGGACCCAGGCTGCCACCGCCTGAGCCGATCACGTGGCAGCTCTGGCAGCTGTTGGCGGCGATGACCTCAGAGGCCCGCTCGGTGTTGTCGTCCTGCGGCTCGAACGAGAGCTGGCCGGACGCAACCGCGGTCGATGCCCAGAGGCCCGACGGTGGCTCGTACGCGGCCGCGACCGGAGTCTGGACCGTGAGGTAAGGCTCGTACACGCCCGCCCACACGCCCATGTCTTGGAGGGCGGGCCGCACCCGCTGCGTGATCGTGACCACGCTGGTCGAACCGACGTCGATGGTCGCGGGGTCGGAGCACGTTCCCGACTCACCCCACTCCGCGGTCACGGTGCACAGCGTCGTGCCGTCGACGTCCACCGTCCACTCGGCGGTCGATCCCTGCTGCGACGTCGCGGACTCGTCAAAGAGGAAGCGGCCGTCCATCCCGATCACGCGCGTCCCCTCGGGCAGGCCCATGCTCGACAGGTCGAAGCGCATGGTGCCGTCGGCGTCGTCCGGGCTCTGCGAGCTGCCGCACTGCACGATGGCGCTCTCCACCCTCTCTCCGTCGATGCGCATCCATGACGTCCCCTTCGGCCGCGGCCCCGGGCCGAAGCAGACGTCCGCGGGGTCGTCGGGGTCATCGCTCACGAACACCGTGGTCATGGGCAGCATGATGGGGTCGTCGTACTCGGTGGCCGGGTCCGCGACCGCGGCCTCGTCCGCCTCGTCGGGCGCGGCGGGCTCGATCGTGTCGTCGGCGCCTTCCTCGTAGGACCCTTCGTCGATGGTCCCTCCATCGCCGTTTTGGGAGGCCACCGCCCATGACGGGGTGCCCTGGGGGGAGCCGATGCCCATGACGCCGGCGATGGCCAGCGTGACGGCGATGGCGGCGACCACCAGCCCGGCGACGAAGACGCCCGTCCGCGGCGGCGGTCCGGCATCGGCCGGCGCCAACGCCCTCGCGGCCGGGGCCGGACCGGCGTCGGCCAGGCGGGCCGTCGCGCGGGGGGCCACGGGGGTCCCGCACGCCGAGCAGAACGCCGTGCCCAGCGCGACGACCGCCCGGCAGGATCCACACGGGGTGCCGTTCTCGGCACCGGCCTGAACCGGCGACGCCGCCGCCCGGGGCGGTGCCGGTGGCGGGGGCGCCGCGGGGGATCCACACGCTCCGCAGAACGGGTCGTCAGGACGTCGGGGGGCACCACAGCTCCAGCATTGCGACATGGAATTCCGCCTGTCCAGTGTTTCACTGATCCCGCGGCGCCCGAGGACGTGTTGAGGCGGGACGAGGGGAAGTCCACCGCGGCAACCCGATGCGCACCAGTTACGCGCATAACGTGCCATTCCAGCACCGAAGCAGCAGGCTCTGCATCGAGTCCACTCGATGGGGAGATCCGATGGCATACCACCTGAAGGGCGGGGCGCTACTGGCGGCGCTGGGCGCGCTCGTCTGTGCGCCCACCGCGCTCGGCGACAGGTCGGTGATCACCAACCTTGACGCCGCGGGCCGCGACGACCCGGTGGCGCTGGTTCCCCGCACGTTCACCGTGGTGGCCAACACCAGCGTGAAGAAGCGGGTCCTCATCAAGTACCGGGCGGTGGGAGGTGCCCCGTGCGCTCCGTCGGCCAACAGCGACTCGGGCACGTGGGCGCTGCAGTGGCCGTACTACTTCGAGATCAACGGGGACAAGACCACGGGGGAAGTCAAGACGTGGTCCACGACCGGACCGCTGATGTTCTGCACCTGGCTGGCCGACAACGGAAGCTCGGTCGCGACGCCGATCACCCAGACCATCACGTTCCGATCGCCGACATCGACGATCGACGCGAGCCAGTCGCCTTCCCCCGCGACTGCCGGGGCCGACTTTATCATCGGGGCGAGCCTCACCACCGAGGCCCCCGCCCGCTTCTACGCGACGCTGGCGAACCCCGGGGTGGCGTGCGCCGGCACGTTCGGCAGCGACAGTGGCAGCGAGCTGACCGACGGGACTGAGGTCAACGGCACCGCATCCTTCCAGTGGAAGGTCAACCGGCCGGCCGGCACCTACATGCTGTGCACCTGGTTGGCGAAGTCGGCGTCCGACACGGCGCCGATCGCGCGACAGTCGTTCCCGATCTCCGTGGTCGCCCCGCCTGCGCCCCCGCCGCCGCCTCCCCCGCCCGCGAAGGCGGCGACGGCTGTCGGCGTGGCGTTCCCCAGCTCCATCCGGCTGCGGCGCTTGGTGGCGATCCGCGCGCGGGTCAGCGCGACCTCGGGGACGCCCACGGGCATGTGCTACGCCGACCGCTTCATCTCCCGGCGCTGGGAACCGATCGCCTCGGGGGCGGTGGCGTCCAACGGTATCTGCCGTATGACCGTCCGCATGGGGCGCCGCGGCAGGGAGCAGCTGCGCGTCAGGTACCGCCCCTCGGGGAACTTCCTCGCCAGCGTGTCCCGCTACCGCTCCGTCAGGGTGAGGTAGGACGATGCCGACGCCGAGCGGCTGGTACCCCGATCCGTTGCACGACACCCAGGCACGCTTCTTCGACGGGAGGGCCTGGACCCGCTGGACCGTTGGGATGCCGGCCACCCCGGCACCGGTGGTGGGTGGACCTCCGCCCGGGGCGGCCCCCGCAGCGCAGGAGGGCCTGGGATGGCTCTTTCTGTCCCTGAACGGGAGGGCCAACCGCAGCACCTGGTGGCTGGGCGCCATCATCCTGACGGTGGCCTACACCGCCGGGATGTTCCTGCTGGGCGGCCTGTCTGAAGGCAACGCGTCGTCCTCGCCGATCATGACCTCCGGGCTCATCCTGTACCTGGTGGCGGCCGTGGCGTCGTGGATGGTCAACGGCAAGCGCTGGCACGACCGGGGGAAGTCCGCGGCGTGGAACCTGATCGGGCTGATCCCCGTTGTGGGAGCGCTGTGGGCCTTCATCGAGCTGGGCTTCGTGCCCGGCACCGCGGGGCCGAACGCGTACGGAGAGGAGCCGTCGTGAGGCGTGTGGAGCGCGGCCGGCGCGTACCGGTGGCACGTGCGATCGCGCTGGCCGTGGCCGCCTCAGCCCTCGGCGCGTCGGGCGCGGTGGCGCTCGGCGGGAGCGCGTTCAACGCGCGCCTGGGTGGCGGAGGTGCGACCGCCGGGATGGCGCAGTGTTTTGCAACGCCGAGCGGAGGGGTCACATGCGAACCGGCGCTCCCTCCCGCCGGGCGCTGTTCGGTACGCGGGATGCCTGGCCAGGCCTTCCGGGGTATCGCGCTCGGGGCTACGGGCCGCGCGCGCGGCGTGCGCACGTGCTACATCGAACGCGACGGCGGCGGCATCCCCACCCTGCGCGGGGGTGAGACGTGGGCGTACCGGGGATCGCCCGGCGTGACGTGCCGCAGCCTGCGCCGGGGGGGCGGCACGGCTGCCCCGCTCGTTGTCACGTGCCGCAACCGCACGAGATACGGGTTCACCATCAGCGCACCGGGCCGCATGGTGCCGTTCACCCCGCCCGCGAAGAAGCACTCCACCGCGCGCTCGGCCGTCGCCCCCGAGAACCTGGTTCCCAGCAACACCCCCGAGGCCCGGTTCGGCCGGTTCACGCAGGACGGAGGGCCCGACGCGCCCCACCTCATCCGGGCGTTCGGCCCACCCGACGTGGTCCGTGAGACCGAGAGCGGCTGCTTCATGCGGTGGCGCGCCATCGGGGCGACGGTGAGCCTCACGACGTTCGGAAACGGGACGTCGGCATGCCAGGAGGGGACGTTCATCCAGGCATGGCTCAACGGCCCGCAGTGGCGTACCCAGTTCGGGGTCGGGCCCGGCGTCTCCGCCCACGCGGCGGCGCGCCGCGCCCTTCGCCCGTGCCGGAAATCGTGGGAATGCGGCGGGCCGGGACGCCGCGGCTACGTGTATCGCACCGACCGGTCTGACTGCGGAGCGGGACGCTCTGTGACGCTGGCAGGCGAGGTGCGGAAAGGGCGCGTCGTCGCGCTCGTCGTGATGTGGCACGGATGCGAGTAGGCACGTGAACCCCACATGCACCCACGCGATCCTCGCACCAAGCTGGTGCGACCTCAGGAGGAAGTAATGAAGGTGCACCAGATGGTTTCCGGACACGGTCGATCCCGCCGCGGTCGACCGCCCTGCCCACGCGCCGCTCGCGCGTACGGCACGGTGACGGCCCTGTTGCTGGCTCCCCTCGCCGGCAGCGCTTGGACGGCCACGGCCGCGCCCGCGCCCGCGGGCGTGATCACCCGCCAAGCACAGATCTCGCAGGACCTCGCTCAGTGGTGTGGGCAAGGGGCGGAAAACCTGGTGGTCGTGTTCACGGTGCGCGGGTCGGGCCAGCCCCCAGGGGGATGGGGCAACGACCGCTCCGACAACACGCTCAACGGGGTCTACTTTGGCGAGCTCTCGACAGCCCTCGCGGCGAAGGGCTACCGCGTCTATGGACGCGAAGCGGACTACATGGCCGCCAGCGTCGACTACGTCACGAAGTCCTACCAACTGGGCACTTTCATCCGTTCGGCGCTAGATAGGCGGCGTGACATCGGTGCGGCCATCGGCGACATCAACGCCCGGTGCCCCCGGGCATCCGTGGTGCTCGCCGCCTATTCCCAGGGTGGCATCGCGTTGCGGGCAGCGCTGCCGTTCGTCCCCTCGAGCGCCATCAACCGCGTGGTCGCCGTCGACCTCTTCGCGGACGCGTCCGCCAACGCCAGGCAGGACGCGGGGATGCCCACCGGGCGCACCCGACGCTCGTACGTGTGGCGACGCAGAACGTTCGGCCTGTATAGCGTCGGCCAAGCGGCGAGGGATGCGGAGATAAGGGCCCAGCTGGGCCCCGGCGGGGCTGCTGCGGTGCGGCTCTTCGCCGGGGGACCCAAGGCGAGCAACCCGTACCTGATCTCGCTGGCGGCGTACCCCGCGACCCTGCGCCCACGTGTGGATCAATACTGCCACGACGAGGACCCCGTGTGCGACCCCACCGCGTTCGCCCAGCACTGGGTCGGGCGCTGGGGCTACATTCCTTTCGGCGGTTCCGGAGCCCCGGCCTCGTACGCAGCATGGAAGGTCGGATTGCACAGCGCGTACCCGTGGCGCTACGCCGCTGCGGACACCGGCGACGGTTTTGCGGCGGTACCCCGGTCCGCAGCTGCACCGGCACCCGCCGCGCCGGCGCCCACGAGCGCGCCCGCCTCCCCGGCCGCAGCGCCTCCCGCGCCAGTCGCGCCTCCGCCCGCGCCTGAGCCGCCGGCGCCCGCCGGCCCCTCGTGGACGCAGGTCACCGGGGGTGTCACCAACACGTGGACGAACTACGTGAACGCCGGGGGCACCCACGGCGGGACGATCCCCGGCCAGACGGCCGTGCAGATCGCCTGCAAGGTGACCGGATTCCGCGTGGCCGACGGCAACACCTGGTGGTACCGCATCGCGTCACCGCCGTGGAACGGCCAGTTCTACGCGTCGGCCGACGCGTTCTACAACAACGGGGCCACATCGGGGAGCCTTGCGGGTACCCCGTTCATGGACCCGGCGGTGCCGGACTGCGCGGGTTCCGGAGGCCCGGGTGGCGTCGCCGAGACCACCGGTGGATGGTCGAACACGTGGACGAACTACACCAACGCCGGGGGCACGCAGGGACCGTCCATCCCCGGGCAGGCGACGGTGACGATCGCCTGCAAGCTGCAGGGCTTCCGGGTGGCCGACGGCAACACCTGGTGGTACCGCATCGCGTCGCCACCGTGGAACGGCCAGTTCTACGCCTCGGCGGACGGCTTCTACACCAACGGCGCGACGTCCGGCGGCCTCCATGGCACGCCGTTCGTCGACGGCGCCGTGCCGGACTGTTGAGCCCCTGATGCCGCCTCGTCGACCCCGCCAAGCGGGCTGGGGGCTCCGCCTTCGTCCGCGTTCCGCCCCATCAGGGGTACCTCGACCCATGGGAGGTAGCATCGTGAGCACGCCAGTGTGCGGTCTGAGAGGGCCTCGTCGCCCGGGTCGGCTGGTGCACTTGCTGGCCCTGGCGGCGGGTGCTGCCGTGGTCCTTCCCCCGGCGGCCGTGTCGGCTCCACGGATCTGGTGCTCCGAGACCGGTGATTCGTGCACCACGATCGCCATGACGCGTAGCGCCGTCGTCGTCACCGAGAGCTACGCCGCCACCATGGAGGGGCCACGCAACGTATGCGTCACCAGCCCCTCGGGGAGGCGGTGCATCGACGTCGCCTCCCGCCCGAGGAACGGCGCCACGGTGTGGACGGCCGTCTTCCGTAGTCCACAGCAGGGGTTCTGGCTCACCGGGCCGCGGGAGGCGCCGCTGGGAGTCTGGGCGGGGCGCATGAAGCGCGGGGCGGGCCCCGGCGTCACGAACGTCGGCGGCGGGTTGGCCGGATCTGGTGATCGCCTGTGGGCGAGCGCGCGGATCTGCAACAGCACGGGGGCGGCGCGGCGGTATTACGCCGAGTTCCGGGGCTACGCATCGAAGTCCGTACCGTCCGGGTTGGTCACGCGGGTGTTCCGCGTCGGCGCGCATCGCTGCATCAGGCCGTCGATGATTGAGGTCCCTGACTGGACGGGCCGGAACTACCGGACCAGTCGGAGCTTCGTCACGGTCCTGGTACGCGACACCGCAAACGGGCGGGCCACCGTGCGTACGGGCCGGCTGTGGGGCGCGTAGGCCGGTCCCCGAGCGGCACCCCCCCGGGGGGTATGCGCATAACTCGCCATGAGTGTGACGCACCGTGACAGTACCGTCATGACTTCACGCACCCACCTGACCACCACCTTGACGGTCTGCGCCCTCGCGGGAGCGACGTGTCTCGTGGCGGCGGCCCCGGCGGCGGCCGCCACGAAATCGCGGTCTCCGTTCGTCTCGGCGTTCGCCGTGCAGCGGGGAACGCTGACGGCCTCGGGCCACCTGCCCGTCGCAGCCCGTGGCGTGAACATCCTGGTGCAGCGTCGCGTCGGACGTCGCCTTATACCGCTGCGCCAGAGCAGGCCGTCCCGGCGGAGCTATTCGCTGTCCGTCCGGGTGCCGCGGGCGTGGAAGACGGTCACCCTGCGCACCGTGGTGGTGACCCGCGGCCGCAAGAGCCGCGTGGTGGCGACCGGCCCGTGGCGTACGTTGCGCGTGCAGGGCCTTCCGCCCGCTATGCGCATCGCGCCGGTCGCGTCGGCCAAGATCGCTTCGGCCCCGGCGCCTGGCCAAGCCGGTGCGCTGGTGGTGCGCGGTGCAGTGAGCGCCCGCCCGGGCCAGGCGATCGCCCTGGGCATCACGCCCGCTACCCCCGAAGGCCTCCTCGCCAGGGTCACGGCCGTCGCCCGCTCCGGCGACACCACGACGCTCACGGTGGAGCCCGCCACGCTGCCCGACGTGATCCCCGTGGGATCGTTCGATGTCACGTCTCCCGACCCGGCCTCCGCGTCGATGAGCGAGAAGGCGGCAGGCACCGTGCCGCGCAACCTCATCGGCCAAATGGGCACGAACGCGTCGTGCACCACCGGTGAGAAGCTGACGGCTGAGGCCTCCGCAGGTATCTCCGCGGGCATCAAGATGTCGGCCTCGTGGAGCCCGTGGAACGGGACGAAGGCGGAGTTCACTGCTTCAGCGACGGCGGAAGCGCACGTCAACATGAGCGTCTCGGGCCAGGCCGAGTGCACGCTGGACGCCGTCGCGGTGTTCCCCGCGCCGATCCCGCTGCCATCCGTCGCGTTCTCGGTCGGCCCGATCCCCGTGGTCATCACGCCCAAGGCCCAGGTGTACGTGTGGGGCAGCGCCAGCGCGCAGGCATCGGCCAGTGCCGGCGCGGACGCCGCATTCACCGTGTCCGCCGGGGCCCGCTACGACGACGGCAGGTTCAGCTCGAGCGGAGGCGCCACGCCCAGCATCACCGCCCGGCCGCCGAGCGCACAGGGCAGCGCGCTGGTACTTGCCCACGTCGGCCCGGTCGTCGACTTCCACATCAACGGCATCGCGGGGCCGCGCGTCGATGTGGACGCGGGCCTGAAGCTCGCGGCAGACACCCAGGCCAACCCGTGGTGGAAGCTCACGGCCCCCGTGTCTGCGGGTGCGCAGCTGAGGATGGCGGTGTGGAAGCTGAGCGTGGAGTCCCCCCGTTTCACGATCTGGTCGACGGAGCCTCAGCTGGCCGCCGCGGGAGGACCGTTCGCCGCGCCGGCTCCGGCGCCCGCGCCCACCCCGGCCCCCACGCCGACGCCGACGCCCACGCCCACGCCTGCCGGGCCCACGAGCCGCGCCCTGCTCACGTGGGACAACGACGCGGACGTCGACCTCCACATCTGGGACGAGATCGGCAACCACGCCTACTTCGGCGACCAGGAGGCGATCCCGTCGGGCGAGCTGATCGAGGACGTCATCCCCGGCTTCGGCCCCGAGGAGTTCCGGCAGTTCACCGGTGCGTCCGGCCACACCTACACCTACGGCGTGTGCGTGTTCGATGGCTCCTACCCCAACGTGACGCTCAAGATCATCGATCCGGACGGCCGGGAGCGCGTCCTGACGGACCTCATGGGTAACAGAAAGTCGGCCTGGCTGGTGGACAGCAGCCCGACGGGCGTGGGCTACGTCCCGGCCCCGGACTGGTGCGACCACTCCGGCGGCGACCCCACCGAGTTCGGGACGGAGCAGTTCAACTAGCGCACGAGGCCACCGGCGGATCGCCGCGCGACGCAAAAGTCTCCTGTCGTCGTGACAGACACCTCTGTGCAATCCGCGAAACATAGGGCGGCGTGGCGCCGCGGGTCGCCTGGGCCCACATGCCCAGCGCCGGAGGACCGATGGCCCTGCTGACTCCGGGGAACCGCGACTGCGTCGGCGACGCACGCGGTTACAGGGATAACGTGCGCCCCCCGGCAGCCGGTGGTCTCATGGAAATGCAGCCGACCCGCGTGCATCGCACGTTGTGGCGGAGGGCCGTCCCACCACCAGGAGTCGCACGATGCCCGCCATGTTTGCCGTCCGTAACCGACGAGCAGCACCACTCATCGCTTTGGTCGTGACCGGGGTGGTGGGCACTGCTCTCGCCGGTTGCGCCAGTCCGGCCGCGACGAACCAGGTCAAGGCGACCGAGGCGGCAGAAGCGACCGATTCGGCAGCGTACGTCAAACGAGTCCGCCCCGTGGTGGTACGCCTGGGTACGTCGGCGTCCACCCTCAGCGGACGGCTGCTGGCGACGTCGTCCAAGCGCGACCTCCCGCGCCTCCACGCCGCCGCGCTCTCGCAGCTCGCCAACGTGAACGAGGTGGCGGCCGCACTTCCCGACCTGGAGGCCCCGGAAAGCCAGACCCGGTCGCAGCGAGCCTTGGTGCTGGCGGTTCAGAGCCACCGTGACTACCTCTCGGCGCTCGCGCGGGCGACCAACGGCACCCGCGGCCTTGCGCAGCTCGGCACCGTCCGGGCGAGGGCGGCTCGCTCGGTGCGCCGCTACCGCACCTTCTTCGCATTGGCACCCCGGGGGCTGCCGGATGGCATCACGTCAGCCGGCTTGGACCGGTTGGACGGGCTCCACGCGGCCTTGAAGGATGCAGCGATCCCGCCGCCCGTCCGCACCACCACCGTCACCACGGCCGTCGTGGTGCCGACCCCACCTCCGGCCGCCGCTGCCCCCGCCCGAGGCTCGCTGGTCGACTACGTCGCCAACTCCGGGGGCGAAGGCGTGCGGTACCGCTTCTCGCCGACGCTCGGGCACCTGGTGCCGGGCAACGGACCGTTTGAGGGGAACGCCGTCACGGTGTCGTGTTTCACCACGGGTGAGACCGTGCGGGGTAACCCGTGGTGGGCCCGACTCGCCAACGGCTATTACGTGCCGACGACGTACCTCCGGTACAGCTCGAGCGGTATCCCTGGCGACGCCGCGTACTGCTGATGCTCCGCTGGTGTGCCGCCGCTGCCGCCATGGCGGTGGCGGCCGTTGCTCCCGCTGCGGCGGCAACTCCGACGCCAGCGCAGTTCGCGGTACAGCGGATCGTTACTCAAAGCCCCGCGCTGGTGGGGGTGAGCGCCCAGTGCGCGTCCGGTCGCCCGGTGGGCGCGGGGGACCGGCGCAGGATCCGCGCCGCCAGCACGCTCAAACTCGGAATCGCCTTGGCCGCCGTACGGGCCGACCCCGCCGTGGTGACCAGCCCCGCGATGCGCGCCATGCTCTCGGAGTCGAGCAACACAGCGGCCAACAACCTGATCGCCCTCGCTGGAGGTGGCTCCACGAGCGCCGGGACGCAGCGCGTCAACAGCCTTTTCGCCCTTCTCGGGATGACGGACACCGTGCTCGACGGCCCGTACCGCGACGGGCCCGGACCTTCGGGCAAGTTCACGTCCGCCCGCGATCTGCGGTTGTTGGCGGCCGCAGTGGCGGTGCTCGACCGTGACGACAAGGGCGTCCTCGCCGAGTGGGGCATCACTCGCCGCCAGGCCAGGGCGATGCTCTCGTACATGGAGCGCGGAACCCACACGAGTCTCCTGGCCGGAACGCCTGGCGCCATCGCACACAAGTCCGGCTGGCTCACGGAGGTCGAGAACGACCTCGTGATCATCCGCGGGGTCGCGGGTGCGCCGTGCGTTGTCGGGATCGTGACGGAACACGTGGGTGTGGCAGGAGCTCAGGGCGTGGGACGCCGCGTGGGCAGGGAAGTGCTGCCGAAGCTCATCGCGGGGCAACAGGTCAACCAGTCTGCGGCGGCCGCTCCCCCGACCCCGCTCGCCCAGCCTCGCTCCACGCTCACCTCGCCACCCGTGCCCGCATCCGCCGCCCGTCCCCGAAAGGCCGTCGTCGAGACCCGCCAGGGGGAGGGTGCGCCCCGGCCCACGCACGATGGTGCTGGCGCGTCGCACGGATGGTGGCGGACCCTGGCCTGGACAGCGGCGCTGGCCGGTCTGGGTGTGCTGGCACTGCGCCAGTTGCAGGTGAGTCTTCGCCACCGCCGCCGGCTGCAACGCCAACGCGCCCGTCGCGGCGCGCCCTGACCCGCCCCTCACTCCACCGCCCAAAGACTCGCGCGCCTCGTTGGCGCCGACCCAGCGGCCCCGCCTTGTCAGGCGAAACGAAGGCCCCTGCTCACCCGGCCGTTGCCGTCGGCGACCACCTACCGGCCGAGGACGTCTTCGCCCGCACTCGACGCACCGTCGTGGTGATCACACCACGACGGTGAAGGGCGCCACCCCGGCACTCGGGGGCCCGGCGCGCCGCCGCGGCGGACCCGCCCGTGTGGCTCCCCTCATCGTTCGAGAGGCGACCCGATTGTGTGCGTTTCAGGCACGGGTACAGATGTCGAAGCGGGCGTCCGGGTCGCTCCCCACGTACGACGCGCCCCACCGCAGTTCGGGCGGGCCGGTGAGGAACTTCAGGCACTGATAGATGCGGGTGGCGGGCTCGCGCCGGAACACCGCGATGCGTACCGCAGCGGTGTCGCAGGAGCGGGGAACGCTGGTGCAGACCTCCATGCGACCCGTCGCCGTCGGCCGCGCCGAGTTCCATCCGCTCCACTTCAACGCCGTGAGCTTGACGCCCAGGCCGCGCCTCGGGATGCGGTTCGGCACCCACGTCGGGGGGCGCTGCCGGGCAATGCCTCCGACCATCACGAACGACGAACCCGCGTCGCGGCACATCGCGCACCGGGGATCGAGGCGGGCGGGCACTCCTGACGACGCGGACGATGACGACACCAGCGCCAGCGCGAGCGCGGCACATCCGGTGCCCGCGATGCGCGACATCCCGGGGAGAATGCGGGGGCTCACGTGTGTCTCCTTCGTCCGTGGGTCTCGCTACCGCCGGGGACGCAGGTAGCCGAGTAGGTTCCCCTTCGAGATGCTCTGGGTGTGCGCGTACGCGCCGCCCCAGTTCTGGTGGAAGACGTCGAGCGTGGAGCCCCGGTCCGCAAGCACGATGGCCACGTGGCCGGCGCCGTAGGACCCCGGCAGGTCGCTGGAGTACACTGCGACGTCGCCCTTCTGGGCGGCCGCGCCCGGCGACACCTTGTCGTAGTTGCTGTTGATCGGGCCGAGGTCGTTGCGCGTCCAGAGCTGGTAGGCGTACGGCGTCCACGGGATCGCGCCGATGCCCAGCGTGTCGCGGTGATAGAAGTTGAACAGGTCGACGCACTGGGCGCCGTAGACGCCGTCGAAGTCCACGGCCCTCCCGTTGTACGCCGACACGAAAGCGTCGACGCGCGACCCGCCGCCGCCTCCACCGCCCTGGATGCGACCCGTCTGCGACGACCACGTCGGGCCGGACGCGATGTAGACCACCAGGTTGCCGTCGTCCTGCATCAGCAGGACGGGGTTCTCTCCGGTGGTCCCCGAGTCCCACAGCGCAGGTCCCGCGTAAATGACGAGGTTGCCGTCGCTCTGCATGTAGACGCTCGCTCCGGCGTGCCCGACGGTGCCGGAGTCCCACTGCGCGGCACCACCCGACCGGTAGACCACGAAGTTGCCGTCACCTTGCATCTCGGCGGAGTAGCCACCATTCGGTGATACCAGATGCGTCCCCGGCCCCAGGTGGGAGTTCACACCCAGCATGTAGCCGACGTATCCGGTTCGGATCGACCAGATCGTGCGGCCTTGGCCCGTGAGCACGAGGTTGCCGTCGTCCAGAAGGCGCAACGATGCCCCCGGGAACCCGGCGGGACCGCTCGCCCACCGCGTCGCGCCCCCTTGGATGACGCTCATGGTGCCGTTTCGGCCCGGGCTCACGACGAACTCCGCATTCGCCCCCGACGTGTTGGTCGTCCACACCGTGGAGCCCCCGTCCGACAGGACGACGTTGCCGGAGGCGAGCATCTCGAAGCGGTGGCGCCCGTTGGGGCTGCGCAGGTTGTCCCCTGGGTAGAGGCGCTGCCCCTCCTCCATGCGGTCGCCCACGAAGCCGCGCCGGGTGCCCCAGACGTCGTGGCCCTTCTGCGTCAGGACGACCTCGCCGACCGGGGTGAGGCCCAGCGCCGCGCCGGGGAAACCGGTCGTTCCCGAGCGCCACGTGACGGAAGCGCCGCTACGGAGCACCAGCTCGCCGTCCGCGCGCATCTCCGCCGCCGCGTCCGGTCCGCCACCCCCGCTTGTCCACACCGTGCGGGAGCCGGACATGACGGCAAGCTGGCCGTCCCCGGTGATCTGGAGCGTCATGTCCGTCGACGGCTCGAGGACCTTGTCACCAGGCAGAAGGGTCTGCCCGGACAGGAGCACCCCGGAGGGATAGACGACGGGGGTTCGCGGTGCGGGCGGGGGCGTTGAGCTGGGTACCTCTGTCGCGCTGCTCGTCGCCGGGCCCACCGTCCCGCTGGCAGGTGCAGAGGCCGCAGGCGGGCGGGCCGGGGTCACCACGACAGGGCTCGGGGTGGCCACCGGCGCGGTGCGACTCGTCCGGGGGATCACAAACGACGCGCGCAGAACCCGCACCCTCCCGCCGATGGAACAGCGAGCGACCACGCGCACACGCATACCGGGGCGCGCCGCGCGCACCCCGACGGTGACGGCGGACCCTCCGCGCGGGCTGATCCGGACCCCGAACGGGCGCCTCCGGCCTGCGCCGTCGATGACCTGGACCGCGCAGCGTACGCGGGCGGGACCCGTCACCGCGATCAGGCCTCGGCTCGGGCCCTCCGCCTGCGCCGTGACGGACACGGCGGCGCGACTTGCGGCGTCCGCGGCCGAGACTGCGGTGGCTGCGCCGCACAGAGCGAGCGACGCAGCGGTGACGCTGGAGAACGCGCGGGGGCGACGGCTCATCGCAGGCTCCTACGAGGGGGGATCGGCAAAGACGTGCGCGAGGGTGGGAGGTCGGCCTGGTCGGCCGCCTTCCGGTGCAGTGCACCATCGCACCAGGCCTTCCGCAACGTAATGTACGTAACCGGGGCTGCCCTCGTCGTCGTCCACCCTCCCCACGGTCACCGCGCCCGCAACTCGTACGTCGCGGCCTCGGGTCTCACCCCTCCGGCGAGGGAGAGGGAGGTCCCAGCCGCGTCAGAACCTGGTTGAGGTCGGTCCGCAGACGGTCGAGCTGCCGCCGCAACGCGATCATGTCGGGCGTGTGCCCCTCATCCTTGGCCACGCGGGACGACGTCAGAAGTGCCGCTCCCACGTATTGGCGCAGGGTGTGGTGAAGCTGCGCTTGCGCGATGGCCGCGGCGCGCAGGTGCTCGTGGACCCGCAGCGCCTCCACCTCTGCCTCGACGGTGTCCTCGTAGACGTCGAGCGTGTCCTGCGAGCGTGCGAACACCCACGTCATCCCGCTGGCGATGGCAAGTACCACCAGGTAGGCACACACGTTGAAGGCCCAGTCGATGGGCATCGTTTGCACCAGCGTGCCGTGGTCGTCCACCGGCAGCGTCGTCATCATCCAGTAGCCGAAGAGCAGGGCACCGGAGAGCATCGCCACCAGCGCCGCGCCGGCCTTCCAGCCTTTGAAGTGCGCGAGCGTCAGGATGCACCCCATCGACACGGGGATCCACGGGCACGACATGCCGCCCTGGAAGGCAACGCACACCACCAAGAGACCGCTGTCCCACCACGCGACATCGGGGTGGCGATAGACGAACGGCCGCAAGCGCTGCCACCACACGAAACCCACGAAGTTGATCGCCACGAGCACGAATGACGTGGCGATCAGCATCGGGAGGATGGTGCGGTGCTCGCCGGCCTTGATCGGGATCATCACGGCGGTCAGTACCGCGAAGGCCAATCGCACGAACAGCAGCGCCCGCTCGTACGAGACGAAGCGCGCCGTGAAACGCGCGCGCGCACCCTCGACGCGCCGCGCCTCGTCGCCCGCGTCACGCACGGGTACGACGACCCGCACCCGGTGCATGCCGTCCTCGTGCGTACGGTCGAGTTCCACCCCCGCAGCCTTCGCATCGGCCTCCATGGCGCTCAGTCCCAGGCTGCCCCAGCGACGCGACGATGGCGCATCCGACGGGTTGGCCACCTCCACGTGCACCGTCCCTTCGTCGTCGGTGGTCGTGATGACCTCCGCGGTGCCCGGCCCGTGCTTGCGCGCGTTGTTGAGCGCCTCGGTCAGCACGCGCTCGAGGGCCTCGTGATCGACGCCCGAGAGCGGGGCGTCGTCCTGCGACCGCACCACCACGTCTCCCCCCAGGGCGGCACTGGCATCCGCGGCCCGCGTGATGACCTCGTCCACCGACCGCTCGGGCACGGCCGCGCCCACCGTGCCCAGCGAACGCAGTGACTCCCTGATACGCGCCAGAGTGTGCACGAGCGCTTGACGACGCTGCGACGGCTCCTCGCCCGGAGGCACCGGGGGGACCGTGAGGCCGTCCAGGTGCACGCGCAGGCCCCTCGCCACGTCGACATTGATCTCGTGCACCTCACGGTCGCGGGCAACTGAGGCGCGTGTGGCGACCAGGTCGCCCCGAACGTTCTTCTCGGCTGCGATCAGGCCGTCGATGTCGTTGACGACGCGCCGCACGGACGACACCAGGAAGAACCCTGTGGCGGCCAAGAGCGACGGCGCCAATGGCGTGATGGGGGTGTCTGCGATCACCGCGGGAGCGATTCGGTCGACCAGCATGCTGCCCCACAGCGCCATGGCCAAGCCCAGGGTCGCGATGCCGCCCGACCGTAGGCCGAGGAAGTACGTGATGAACGCGATCGGCACGTATGCGTGCAGAACGTGCCACGATTGGCTGCCCAGGCCGAGGAACGCCAGCACCGCGAACACCGCCATCTCGGTGATGGGGATCCACGGGCGCGCAGCAACCCATTTCAGATGCGACCACGACAGCAGCATGGACAAACCCGTCCAGACCGCGAGAACCGCCCACACCACCATCGTGACCGTGCGGACCTCGTCGAGGTCCTGGGCCACCAGCAGGGTGAGCAGCGCGACGACGGGAAACGCGAAGCGCGCGATCAGGGTCGCGTGGAACAGCCGCACCTCGAACGACCGCACCCGTCCCTCGAGGACCCAGGCCGGCGTTACCGTCTCGGAGCCGCGAGCGGGCACTATGGTATGGCCGACTGCAGTGAGGGATTGTCGAGGAGGATCCCCCGGGTGATCTCCGTGCTCGTCGTGGAGGACCAGTTCGAGTGGGCGGACAGCGTCCGCTTCGAGGTGGCCTGCCAGAAGGGGATGAAGGCGGTCGGATCGGCGCTCACGGTGCGCGAGGCGCTGGACATCTGCAGCGCGCAGCGCGTGGACGTAGCCGTCGTCGACCTGGTGCTCCAGGGCGAGTACGGCCTCGACTTCCTGCGGACCGCCTCACAGCGATACCCCTCCACGGCAGTGGTGATGATGTCGGCGCAGCCCACTCCCTGGGCTGTCGAGGAGGCCCGCACGTGCGGCGCGGTCGGGTTCATCGACAAGAAGGACATGGAGTCGGCGGAGGGCATCGCCCGCATCATCAGCCGCGTCGCCAACGGCGAGGCCGTGTTCACTCCCGGCGTCAGCGGCGAGTTCGGCCAGTCGCTGGCGCAGGCGTACGGCCTGAGCCAGAAACACCGGGAGATCCTCCGCTGCCTACGGCGCGGCATGGTGGTGGAGGAGATCGCCGACCACCTGAACATCGTGCCTCAGACCGTGCGCAACTACATCTCGGCGATCGCCCGTGCCGCCGGCGTGCCGGGCAACCAGGTGAAGGTGCTCGCGTGGTACCTCGATGAACTCGAGTCGGGGCGCTTCCCCGACGAAACCGCGTAGCTGACGACGAACCGGGATCATGGTCACCTCGGCACCCGGGGCAGACGGATGCGGGCGATCACCTGCGGGCGGGCCGCCACCGTCTGGATGACGACGGTGCCCGCAGCCGCGAGGCGACGTAGGCGCAGCGTGACGGTGGCCGTGGCGCCTGTGGTGATCGTCCGCGCGACCCGCCTCCCCTGTGTCACCGTGACCCGGTAGCCCCGTGCGTTGCCGAGCGGGCTCCACGTCACGACGAGGCGCCCGCGCACCCACCGCGCCGACGCCGCCGCACGGGTAGGCGTCGAGGGGGTCGCCACCGGCTGCGGGGGGCCCGCCGACGGCCCAGGGAGCGCAGCCGCGGCCGCAACGGCCGCAGGTGGCGGGGGTGCCGCCGCGGGGGTAGCGATCGGCGTGACGATGGGGGCGCGCCCCGGCGGCACGAGCGGGACAGGGGCGTCCACGGGACCGATCGGAAGGGTGTCGTCGCCGCAGCGGGCCCATACCCCGTGGCGATCGGGGAGGCGGTCGAGCGTGGCGGCGGGTAGAACCGCCGGACCCGCACCCAGCCGCATCAGGCAGTGGTACGTCGCGGCATCGGGGATCCACATGCGCGTCAGGTCCGGGGCCACCAGCCAGGAGGTGCGCGGGTTCGCCGTATCCCCGCCCCACTGCACGAGGCTCCAGCGGTAGCTCGCGACCTCGTACGGCGCCGGCTCGGGCGGCGCGCCGAACGCGTCCGCCGTATCGAGGGCGATGTAGCGCAGGGGGTAGGCGCCGTGCAGGCTGGTCCCGAGGCCCCACTGCGCCTTCACGGCGCCCGAGTCCCACGACAGCAGGCTCAGCGACGCCGCGCCGGCGAGGGCCCGGGTGAATGCGCCACTGTCGCAGACCAGGTCGCCGTCGTGACAGTACTGGTCGATACGGGGCCGCAACCACGCCGGGTAGACGGGTGCGTCCTGCACGCCGCTGATGCCGTCGAGCCCGTAGAGCTTGCGGGCGGCAAGCGAAACGGGATCCCGGCCATTGCGAAGCTTCACCGCGACCCACCAGATGCCCTGGGTGGAGCGGCGCCACACGTACGAGCGCGTGGTGCGGCCGCGGGGCATGCCGTCGTCGCCCTCGGCCCACGCCGACGCGTCGGCGATGAGGTCGATGTTCTCCACCCGCACCAGGTACTGGGGCTCCAGCAGCGCCACCGCGCTGCGTAGCGCGATGCCCCCTTGCGAGTACGCGGCGATCACGATGCGCGCGCTCGGGCACTGCACCGCCATGTTGCGGATCTGGGCGGCGATCGCCCGCCGGTAGGCGACGGCGCTGAGGATGAAGTCCTGCACCTGGCCGTCTTTGAGGGCGTCCACCGACAGCGCCGGGTAGCGCGCCTCCATGCCGTAAACGCGGTAGCCCTTGTCGCGCAGCGCCGTGCTGAGCGCCTCGAAGTACGCGCCGTTGAGCGAGTTGCCGCTGGTGACGTCGCCCCACCCGCCGTACGGCTGACCCGAGCCCCGCACCGTGAGCACCACCACGAGGTTGGTGGCGTCCTGGTGGCACGACGCGCGCATCTCGTCGAACGCCTCGGGAGTCTCGACCGGCGCGACGATGGCGGGCGCCGGGTTCTGCGGAATGGTGGCGGCAGCGCCCTGCATTGAGGTGCCTCCGGCCGCCAGGCAGGCGGCGAGCATTGCGCGCTTCCAGAGGACGCTGCGGGACATCATCGGGATTCCTTCGAGGTCTGCGGTCCGGATCGGCTCAGCAATCGGCGACGGCAGCGTCGACGAACGGCGTGCCCCTCAGGGGCCCGGAGGTCTGGCCGTTGTTGTAGAAGGCGTCCGCCGACGCGTAGAACTGGCCGTTCCACGGGGCCTGCGCGATGCGATACCACCACGTGTTGCCGTCGGCCACCCGGAACCCTTGGAGCTTGCAGGCGATCTGCACGGTCGTGTTGGGGGGGATCGTCGCGCCCTGGGTACCCCCGGCGTTGGTGTAGTTGGTCCACGTGTTGGTGTATCCACCTGTGGTCTGGCCCCACGTGGGGGGCGGGGTCGGCGTGGGCGTCGGCGTCGGCGTGGGCGTGGGCGTGGGTGTGGGAGCGGGCGGCGGCGCCGAGCTGGGAGCGGGGGCTGGCGTGATGACGGTGCTGTCGTCACAGAACACGCTGGCGCCGGTGAGGTCGGGAAGGCGGTCCAGCTCGCTCGCCGGCAGCACGTCGGGGCCCACGGCGCCCCGGGCCTTCAGACAGTTGTACGTCGCAGCGTCCTTGATCCACAGGCGCTGCAGCCACGGTGTCACCAGCCACGCCGTCTTCTGGGCCTTGGAGTCGCCGTCCCACTGGACGATGTGGCCCCGGTACCGGCTCAGGTCGGAGGCGCCGGGCGCGGGCACTGCAGCGGCCGGCGTCTGCGGAGCATTCGCCGATCGCAGCGTCGCGCCGGTGGGTGATGGCCCCTCCACGAACTGCCACGGCAGGGTCTGCTGTGTCACGCAGTTCATGCGTCCGTAGTGCAGGTGGGCGCCGTCGGACCTTCCCGTGTTACCCGAACGGCCGATCATCTCGTACTGGCGGATCTGCTGCCCCAGCGACACCCCGACCACGGAGAGGTGGGCATGCATCGCACACGTTCCGTCCGGGGCCTTCAGCAGAACGTAGTTGCCCCACCCTCCCCCACACTCCCGATGCGGGCCAGGGCCAGCGACGCACCCCGTGGAGACGCGGGCGACCACACCGGTGAAGCCCGCTCGCACCTCCGTCCCTGATGCCACCGGCAGGTCGACGGCGTCGCGCGTGGTGGCTCCGTTGTGCGAGTAGCGACTCCCGGGCCCCTGGCTCACCGTTACCGTGTAGCCCGTCGCCAGTGGCATGTACGTACTGAAGCCGACCGCGCCACCCGTTCCTTCCGGGAGGATGACCGTGTACGCGTTCGGGTTTCCCCGCCCGGGGGGCAGGCCTCGCCGCACCGGGATCGGCGCACCGCGGCGGATCGCGCACACCTTCTTCGCCTTCCGGGCCGCACGACGGGCCGCGATGGTGTTGCACTGGGCCGGCTTGGCGACGCATTTCCGGGCCTTGCCGACGCACCCCGGTGCCGCCTGCGCGGACGTCGAGAGCGCCATCGCAGCCAGCGCCCCACCCGCAAGAAGACCACAGCGAGTGGCCCACCGAGACCCATGCTTGATCATGGCTACTCTCCGTACCTGAATAGTGACGAAACGGTTCGTACAACATGTCGACACCGCACTATGGGTGCGGGGTCGCCGGAATCGTCCCAGTCGTGCCCTACCGGAGCTAGGTACGCACATAACCGATTCTGGAAGCGGCACGCGAACGCGCGCAGCCGTGCGAGAAGCCCAGCAGCGCGCCGCCCGCCAGAACGCGTCACCAGCGCGCGCAGTGCCCTACGTCACACTACGAGGCGCCCGCGTGGCGCTGCCAGCATCACCCTCTACCTGAGGTTTACTCCTTGTCGTCTTCCACCGGCGGCGGCACCAGCATCACGGGGCAGTGCGCGTGGTACGCCAGATACGCGGCGAAGCTGCCCATCAGCGCGCGCTTGAAGAAGCCCTGGTGGCTGGCGGCCACCAGCATGTCGACCCCCGCCTCCTGCGCCCAGGCCACCGCCTCGGCGGGCGGGTAGCTGGACAGGCTGTCCACCAGCACCACGTCGGCCCCGGGTGCGTCCTTCGCCAGCTCGGTGAGCCAGTCAGGTACCTCGTGGGTGATGGGCTCGGGCGGGGGCAGGTAGACGCCGACGTAGACGGGGGGCGGCACCAGGTGCACCACGCTCAGCCTCGACGCGCCGACGTCCTGGGCCAGGCGCGCCGCCTGGTGGAGGCCGCGACGGGCAGCTTCGCTCTGGTCGACGCAGCATGCGATGTGGTCGAAGCGGGACATGGGGTCTCCCTCGCTGGCGGTGCCGCGCTCGGGGCGCGGTGGGCAACCCCTATTCAACCGTGCCACGGGGGTGTTCGCAGCCTCAGCGTCGACGAGGCGCAACCTTGGAGAAAACCGGCCTTCTGGCCGATACTCCGGACGTGAGCCATCGCTTTCTCAGATGGACGGCCGCCGCATGCGCCGCCGTCATCGCGTCCTACTACGTCCTGATCACGCTGCCGGGCACCGTGGCGGGCCCCGGTGGTGCGACCATCGACGTGGGCTTGGGCGCCGCCGACGGGATGTTCGTGATGGTGGGCTACGCGGCGGCGATCGCCGTGCTGATGGGCGTGCGCAGGAACCGTCCGCACCATGCCGGCGCCTGGTACCTGCAGGCGGCGGGCCTGGGGTTGTGGGCCACCGGTGACGCCATGTACGTGGTGTTCGAGAACGTGCTGAACGAGACCCCGTCACCCTCCATCGCGGACGCGGCGTACCTGCTGTCGTACCCGTTCCTGGCGATCGGCCTGGCCGGGGTGGCCCGAGGACGCCGCGGTGAACGCGACGCCGGGGGGCTCATCGACAGCGCCATCTTCGCCGTGGGCGCCCTCTCCACCGTCTGGGTCTTCCTCATCGAGCCGGCCCTCACCGACCCCGAGATGTCGTCCGTCGGACGCGGTGTGTCCGCCGCGTACCCGGTGATGGATGTGCTGCTCCTGGGCGTGCTGGTGCGGCTTCTCACCGGGCCGTCCCGGCGCCCCACCGCCGTGTGGGTGCTGGCGGGCGCGGCCTCGGCGTTTCTGCTGGCCGACACCGCGTTCAGCGTCGCCACCGTGCTGGGGGTCGACGGGGACGTGGAGTTCAGCTGGGCCTGGCTGCTGGGATATGTGCTGTGGGCAGCGGCCGCGCTGCACCCGTCGATGGCGACGCTGTCACGCGAGGACCGCAGCGATGCCACTCATCTCACGACCGCCCGGGTGGTGGGCGTGACGCTGGCGGCCATGGCGCCGGCGGTGACCCTGGTGCTGCTGGAGCTGCGCGGCCAGCGCATCCAGGTGTGGGCCATCGTGCTGTCGTGGGTGGTGCTGTTCAGCCTCGTGATGCTGCGCGTCGTCGGGCTGATCCGCCGCATCGAGCAGCAGCGCGAGACGCTGGCCCGCGTGGCCCGCACCGACGCCCTCACCGGCCTGCCCAACCGCCGCAGCGGCGACGCCGAGCTGCGGCGGGCCATGGACAGCGCGACCGCCACGGGCGCACCGCTGCACGTGGCGATGATCGATCTCGACCACTTCAAGCGGTACAACGACACCCACGGCCACCAGGCGGGCGACGAGCTGCTGGTGACGGCGGGCGAGAGCTGGTCGGCCGGACTTACTCCGCCCGCGTTCCTGGCCCGCCACGGCGGCGAGGAGTTCCTGTTGGTGGTTCCCGGCTCCGATGGGGACCACGTCGCGGACACGCTGCAGATGATGCGGGGCGTGCTGCCGCCCGGCACCACGCTGTCGGCGGGCGTCGCCCGCTGGGACGGGCGCGAGGACCACCTCGGCCTCTTGGAACGCACAGACGCGGCCCTTTACGCGGCCAAGGCGGCCGGACGCGACCGCGTGGAGTGGGCGCGGGACGAGGACCCGGCGCCCGTCGGGTAGCCCGAGCCGCGGGACGACACCCCGTGTGAACCTGATGTGACCAGGGGTTTCAGGTTCGGCCAAGACCGGCCCCGCGGCCGTGCGCGCGGTGCGGGGCGCGGGCATCCTGCCACGATGATCAACGTCAACGGACTTACAAAACGCTACGGCGAGCACACCGCGGTGGACGACGTCACGTTCACCGTGCCGCCGGGAACCGTCGCCGGTTTCCTCGGGCCCAACGGAGCCGGGAAGTCGACCACCATGCGCATGATCGTGGGGCTGACGCCTCCGACCGACGGCAGCGCGACCGTGCTGGGCATGCCGTACGCGCAGATCGGCAACCCGGGGCTGTCGGTGGGCGTGCTGCTCGACGCGTCGGCCCAGCACCAGGGGCGCACGGGGCGCGAGGTGCTGGCGCTCGGCGCCCGCCTCATGGGGCTGCCGTCGTCCCGCGTGGACGAGATGCTGACCCTCGTGGGCCTCAATGGCACCGAGGGGGCGCGCAGGGTGGGTGGCTACTCGCTGGGCATGCGGCAGCGGCTGGGCATCGCCCACGCCCTCCTGGGCGACCCGCAGGTGCTGATCCTGGACGAGCCCGCCAACGGCCTCGACCCCGCCGGTATCCGCTGGATGCGTGACCTGCTGCGCGGGTTCGCCGCGCGCGGGGGCACCGTGCTGCTGTCGTCGCACCTGCTGAACGAGGTGGAGGCCGTCGCCGACCGCCTCGTGGTCATCGGCCGCGGCCGCATCGTGGCGCAGGGCACCAAGGACGAGCTGCTGGCCCGGGGCGGCGCGATGGTGCGCACGTCCGACGACGCCCGGTTCGCCCAGGCGGCCCAGGCGGCCGGCTGGAGCGTCACGCGCCTCGCGTCCGGCGGGGTGTCGGTGGAGGCCGAGACCGACGACGTCGGCCAGCTGGCCTTCGACCAGGGCCTGGTGGTGCGCGAGCTGCGCTCGGCCGACAGCGCCGGCCTGGAGGATCTGTTCCTGACGCTCACCGCCGACACGGCGCGCGAGCAGGTTCCCGGCGCCGAGGAGGTCCCGGCATGAGCACGACCACCGCACCCCCGCCGCCTGCGGCCACCACGGCACCCACCACGCGTGCCGTCCCGTTCACGCGCCTGGTCGGCGTGGAGCTGCGCAAGCTCTACGACACCCGCGCCGGCATGTGGCTGCTCATCAGCATCGTGGGCATCACCGCCGCGGTGATGATCATCGGGGCGCTCACGATGAAGAGTGCCGACAAGACGCTCGACAACTTCATGGGCCTGGCCGGCGTGCCGCAGGGCATCCTGCTGCCCATCCTCGGGATCATGGCGGTGACCAGCGAGTGGAGCCAGCGCACCGGGCTCACGACGTTCACGCTGGAGCCCCGTCGCCTGCGGGTGATGGGCGCCAAGATCGCGGCGGCCGTGCTGCTGGCCATCGTCGCGCTCGTCATCGTGGTGGCTCTGGGCGGCCTGCTGTGGGCGCTGGCCGGCACCGGCGACTGGACCCTGGGCGCCGTCCAGATGGGCGAGCTGCTGGTGGGGCAGGTGCTCGGCATCCTGTTCGGCCTGGCGTTCGGTATGGCGCTGCTGAACACCCCCGCCGCGATCGTGGCCTACTTCGCGCTGCCCATGGCCTGGTCGATCGCGCTGTCGATCGCCGGTGACCGCCTGGAGTTCTTCCAGCGCTGGTTCGACACGGGCACCACCACGAACCCGCTGTTCAACCACCACATGGATGGCGAGGCCTGGGCGCGTCTGGGCGTGTCGCACCTGGTGTGGGTGGGCATTCCGCTAGCCATCGGCCTGTGGCGGGTGCTGCACCGCGAGGTGAAGTCGGCCTAGCACCGGCCCGTTCCGCCGCGCGGGGTGGCGTCACTCCCCGCGGCGGACGGGCTCCCGTGCCGTCACCCCCATGCCCGCAGGCCGAACACGGCCAGGCCCATCGGCGCCAGCAGGATGAACGCCGGGTTCGACAGGGCGCCGATCAGCAGCAGGCTCATGGCCATGGGGCGGTCCTCACGGTGGGTGGAATCGTCACGACGAGCGTAGCGGCCCGGGCGCGGGCCACGGCAGTGCCCGGTCCCGCACCTGCGTGACGTGCATTTCTCGGCGTGTCGTGCCGACATAGTTGTCGTATGGCCTTTCCGCTGCCGCCACCGAGTGCGTCCGTCCGGCAGTGGGCGACCCGCGGTGCGGCGTTGTGCTTCGGTCCGATCGTCAGCGTCCCAGTGTCGCTGGCGTTCGGGGTGGTGACCGAGTCGGAGGGGGCGTTCTTCGGGCTCCTGGCCATGGGAGTGCTGGCGGGGATCATCGGCCTGGCGTTGCTGGTTGAGGCCCGCCGGCTGGCCCGGGACATGCCCACGGGCGGCGACGTCCGCCGACACGTGCGCCGGGCCGCCTGGGTGGCGATAACGGCCCTCGCGGTGTACGCGCTTGCCTGTGGGGTGCTCGTATGGCTCTGGATCCAGGCGCTCGGACGCGTGACGAGCTGAGACGAGCTCGGGGGACGCCCCGGGTTTCCCCGTGACGTCCCCCGATGGAGGTGGACCCGGCCGGCACTGCCCCGGCGTCCGAAAGCGCTTACGTGTCAGTTTCTCCGAGCGCAGTCGAAAGGATTGATCTCACACGGGGCGCCCCTTCCGACCCATCGCTCCCGTGCCAGGCTCTCCTGCGTTCTCGCCCGTCGATCGAGTGCCGTTACCGACGTGGCCAGGGTTACTGGGCTGACACCGGTGATCTCCCCCGCAACCCAAGGGAAGGCCGATGGCTCTCAGTGACTGCTAGTTAGGCAGCGAGAGCGAGCTTGGGAGAAGTCTCCGCAGCTACGTTGAATCCCGGTTTTTAACGCGGTCCTCCGGGTCCGCGGCTCGCTTACCGACACGCTCCCGCCCCGTCGAAACTGGATCGGGCCCGTGGGCGAATGGTAGCAGCGTCCCGCCGCCGCGCCAGGGCGGGCACGGAGGGTCGGCTGAGCCTTAACCGACGGTGCGTGATGCTTCAGGACGGCGCGAGTACGGCCGATGCAGTGACGAAAGGCACCGTTTCGGGCCTCACCCCTGCCCCGCTTTGACAAGGATGTCGATGAAGCGCACCCGCACCGCACGCATGCTTGGTCTCGCGTTGGCCGTGGCCGCCATCGCCCCCGCCTTCGCCTCCGCGACGGACGTGTGGCCGGCCCTCACCACCGAGCACGTGTTCCCCGACTCCACCAAGCCCGCCACCGCGGACGCCGGCCTCGCGCTGCAGGCCGCCCGCGGCGAGTACGAGGGCGGCCAGATGGCCGTGCGCCCCGATGGCGCCACCACGGTGCCCGCCACGGTCGGCGACCTCACGGGCCCCGCCGTGATCTCCGCCCAGAACGTCAGCGTGTTCCAGGTGGGCTACGCCAAGCTCACGCAGCCCTCCACGGGCATCGGCGCCCTGCACGGCGACGGACGCTACGGCGACGCGCTGATCCCGGTGACCGCCCCCATCACGCTGCCCGGCGGCGAGACCACGTCGCTGTACGTGCGGGTCAACGTCCCGGCCGACCAGGCCCCCGGCACGTACACCGGTGCGCTCGACCTGGGCGCCCTGGGCACGTTCCCCGTGAGCGTGGACGTGGTCGGCGTCACCGCCAACCGCGACCGGTTCCCCATCACCGCCCGCCTGCACACCATCAACCTCGCGGCATCGCTGGGCACCACCACCGACGACCCCGAGTTCGCCCGGGGCGTCTACGAGAGCCTGCTGCCGATGCTGCGCGCCTACGGCGTCAACCCCGGCCGCATCCCGCTGGCCGACCCGGTAGTCGACGGCGGCAGCGGCAGCCCGGCGTTCGGGCCGCGCGTGACCGGCAACATCGACGCGTTCACCGGCATGGGCTTCACGGCCTTCGAGATGCCGTTCCTGCCCAACCTGCCCGCGTACAACGGGGCCGAGGACCGCGAGTACAAGTCGCCGGCACGGGCCGCGACGGCCGCCGGCCTGGCCGCCCGCTACGCGGGTGTGATCCAGAAGAGCTACGCGCTGGTCGTCGACGAGCCGTCGGACGCCGAGTACCCGGTGGTCAACCGCGCCGCGTCCATCCTGCACGCCACGAACCCCCGCATCCCGGTGATGATCACCGAGGCGCCGTCCAAGAAGGCCGTCGCCGAGATGGGCGCGTCGGTCGACATCTGGACCCCGCCGCTGTGGGACCTCTACAAGGACCCCGCCGCGTCGCGTCGCGTGGTCTCCCAGGGCAAGACCCTGTGGTGGTACACGTACGGCAGCGACACCCAGCGCTACACGCCCAACGTGCTGATCGACAAGTCGGGCGCCGACCCGCGCGTGCTGGGCTGGCTGGCCCAGAAGGAAGGCGTCCAGGGCTTCTTCTACTGGGGCCTCAACAACTGGGGCGGCAAGGACAGCTTCGTCTCGCCCAACCAGAACGCCTGGTACGTGAGCCACACGAAGGCCGACATCAAGTGCGGCTCGTCCAAGCGCACGGTGGGCGGCAACGGCGAGGCCAGCCTCATCTGGCCGGGCCCCAGCGCATCCCAGCCCGCGTACGGATCGCTGCGCCTCGAGTCGCTGCGTGACGGCGCCGAGGACTACAGCCTGCTGGCTCAGCTGCAGGCCGCCGACCCGGCCGCGTACGCCCAGGTGATGAACGGCGTCTCGCGCCCGTTCACCGGCACGACCGACGGCGACGAGGGTGACGCCTGTGGCGACTACGCCCGCCCCGGCTACCTGCCGGTGGTGGAGGACTCTCCCGCGTCGCTCGACGGCGCCCGCCAGATCGTGCTGGCCAAGCTCTCCGGCCGCCCGATGGCCACGCTCACCGGCCGCGTGACGGCCCCCCAGGTGTCCGAGACCGGGCGCGGCGCGGGCAAGAAGAAGCGCTCCAAGGCCACGTCGGTGCGGGGCGTCCACGGCGCGATCGTGCGCTTCGGGATGCTCGAGACCACCACGGCCGCCGACGGCAGCTGGACGCTCACCAACGTGCCGGCCGTCGCGGGTGACCTGACCGTCAGCCGTGACCCCGAGGGCGCGATCGACAAGGTCACCGTGCCGGTCGACAAGGCCACGCTGGCCGCGGGCGGCGGCACCATCACCACGCCGCCGCTGCCCACGTCGAACAGCCGCCCGCTGATCGGCCCCGGCCTCAAGCGGTTCGCCGGCGCGGCCCGCCCCGCCAAGGCACGGGAGCTGGGTGGCGCGGTCACCCTGACGGTGTCCAACACGTACACGGCCGACGGCGCGTCGCGGTTCGTGGCGGGCGGCACCACGCCGTCGGTGGAGGCGTTCTACGAGCGCACCGCCGCCTCCCGTGCGGCCCGCAACTGGTCGGGCTACCGCTTCCTCGACCTCACCGTGGAGGTACGCAAGCAGTCCCAGGAGGGGCAGCGCTGGTACCTGATCGTCACGCCGGGCGGCCACTTCGCGAACTCCCGCAACCTGGCGATCGGGCGCACCGTGCAGAACGTGCGCGTCGACCTGCGCCGGGCGCACGCGACGAAGGGCAAGATGAAGGGGATGAACAACGTGAAGTACATCCGCTTCGGCCTTCAGAGCGCGCTGCCGAAGTCGTGGCGCGGGGGCCAGTCGCCCACCGTCACGCTGCGCATCAGCAACATGCGGCTGGTGAAGTAGCCGCCGCCCGCACCGCCCCGGGGTCGCCCACGCGGCCCCGGGCGCCGGGTGTCACCCCCGCTTCATGGCCCGCGCGGCCTCACGCCGCGTCTCGCGTTCCACGATGGTCTGCCTCTTGTCGTGCAGCGTCTTGCCCCGGCCGAGGCCGAGCTCGAGCTTGGCCCGGCCCTCCTTGAAGTACATCTTCAGGGGAATGAGGCTGAGGCCCTTCTCGGCCAGGCGGGACTGCAGCCGCTCGATCTCCTTGCGGTGAAGCAGGAGCTTGCGGTCGCGCTGCGGCTCGTGGCGGGCGTACCCGCCGTTGGCGTACTCGTGGATGGTGGCCTTCATCAGCCACGCCTCGCCGTCGCGGATGGACACCCACGCGTCCACGATGGACGCGCCGCGCTCCCGCAGGCTCTTCACCTCGGTGCCCACCAGCACGATGCCGGCCTCGAGGCGCTCGGTGATCTCGTACTCGAAGAACGCACGCCGGTTGCGGGCGATGTCGCGAAAGCGATCGTCGTCCTTGTCGGTCTTCTTCTTGTTCTTGCCGGGAGCCATGGGCCGGACAGTGTAGCCGTCCGCGGGACGTAACCGAACGCGATCGGCGCTTGTCGGTAGGTGTAGCCCCCTCCTCACCCGTCGGCGTCCGCGCCGCGAAAGGTCCCGCCCATGTCCGCCTCCGGCGTTCGCATCACCCGCCGCCTGTCCTGGTAGTACGCTCGGTCGCCTGAGCCGCCCGCCCGATCGATCGGAGGTCCCGTTGGCGCGCGAGCACCATCACGGCGACCGCAGATCCGCTCGGGAGGCGACATGACCGGCCGCGTGCACTCACTCAACGTCGGCGCCCCCAGCCCGATGGCGTCGGGTGGCCGCATGTCGGGCTTCGACAAGCGCCCGGTGGACCGCATCGACGTGGTCGACCCCGGCCCGCGCGACACGGGCCTCGGCAGCGGCGTGGTGGGCGACGCGGTGCTCAACCGCGTGCACCACGGCGGCTCGACCCAGGCCGTGTACGCGTTCGCCCGGGAGGAGCTCGACGGCTGGGCCGAGCGCCTGGGACGCGACATCCCCGACGGCTGGTTCGCCGAGAACATGACCACCCGCGGCATCGACGTGGACGCGGCCCTGGTGGGCGAGCGGTGGCGGGTGGGCACCGCGCTTCTGGAGGTGTGCGGGCCGCGCAAGCCGTGCGCCACGTTCGCGCTGCGCATGGGCATCCCCGGCTGGGGTGAGCGGTTCGTCGCGCACGGCCGCACGGGCACGTACCTGGCCGTGGTGGAGCCCGGCACCATCCGCACGGGAGACGCCATCGACGTGGTGCACCGCCCCGCGCACGACGTCGACATGATGCGCCTGTTGCGCGCGCTGCACGACCCCGCCGTCGCCACCGAGGTGCTGGCCGTGGGCTGCCTGCGCGAGCCGGAGCGCGTCCGGGTGGAGCGGGTGCTGCAGAAGGCCTGAGGCGGCGGGGGCCCTCCTCACCCGGTGTTACATCAACGTTTCTTGATCTAAATGGCGCCCGTCGCGTACGGTGCGGCCCATGGACGTCGAGGAACGCGCGCGCATCCTGAAGGCACTGGGCGACCCGCATCGCCTGGCGATCGTCGACGCGCTGTGGGTGGGCGACCTCACGTCGGGGGAGCTGGGTGAGCGCGTCGGCGCCGCGCCCAACCTGCTGGCCCACCACCTGGCCGCGCTGGAGGACGCCGGGATGATCGCCCGCACGGCCTCCGAGGCCGACCGCCGGGCCCGGTACGTCACGGTGCGCACCGGCGCCCTCGACGGCCTGCTGCCGCGCGCCGAGCCGCCTGCGGGGACGGTGCTGTTCGTCTGCACCCACAACTCGGCCCGGTCGCAGTTCGCCGCCGGGTGGTGGGCGACGCACCCGGGACGGCGGGCGGCGTCGGCCGGATCGCATCCCGCCGACCGCGTCCACCCCGGCGCCGTGCGCGCCGCCGCCGCGTTCGGCGTCGACCTGCGCGGCCGCGTGCCGCGCGGCCTCGACGGCGTGGCCGAGCCGTCGCTGGTGGTGACCGTGTGCGACCGGGCCCGACGCGATCCGCTGCCGTTCGCCTGCCCCCGGCTGCACTGGTCGGTGCCCGACCCCGTCGCGGTGGGCACCCCCGCCGCGTTCCGGCGCGCGTTCGACGACCTCGCCCACCGCCTCGCCCGGCTGGCCGCCCCGGCCGCCGGCCCACCCGCACCACAGGAGACGACCACATGAGCGAGTCCCCCACCCTGTTCGCCCACCTGCCCGTGGAGGAGGCGCTCAAGCTGCGCCAGGTCGCGGCCCGCCTGCAACAGCGGTTCGATGGACGCCTGAGCGTGGAGACCATCGAGCGCTTCCTCAGCGACTCACTCGATGACCTGGTGCCCGACGCCACAGTGACGGCGTGGCTGCCGCTTCTGGCCGAACGGTATGCGGGTGACCGACTGCGGGCGCTTCTGCGCATCGAGGATGCCCACGTCACGACGCCTGGCGTCCTGTTCCTGTGCGTCCACAACGCGGGGCGCTCGCAGATGGCCGCCGGGTTCACGCGCCACCTGGGCGGCGAACGGGTGGAGGTGTTCTCGGGCGGGTCCGAGCCGGCGTCCCAGGTGAACCCCGCGGCGGTCGCCGCGATGGCCGAGAAGGGCATCGATATCGCGCACGAGGTCCCGCAGCCGTGGGCCGACGAGATGGTGCGCGCGGTCGACGTGATCGTCACGATGGGCTGCGGCGACGCGTGCCCCGTGTACGCCGGCAAGCGCTACGTCGACTGGCAGCTGGACGACCCCGCCGGCCAGGGCGTCGAGGCCGTGCGCCCCATCCGCGACGAGATCGAGCGGCGCGTGCGGGCGTTGCTCGACGAGCTGGGCGTCGCCCCCCGCCCCGCCTGAATCGGGGCACCGCAATGGGGCGGGATGTCGCACGCGGGCCGGGCGGCGTGACACCCAGGGCGGCGCGGGCATAGGGTCGAGAGGCGGTTCTCCTCACCCCCGGAGGCGCCATGCCTCACCCCAGCGTCGCGCTCGCGGCGGTCACCGCGGCCGCGCCCGACGCACACCTCGTGGCCGCCCGCCAGCTGCAGGCGTTCTCGTTCGCGTTCCACATCGTGCTGGTGGCGTTCGGCGTCGCGATGCCCGCGATGGTGCTGGTGGCCGAGTGGCGCGGACGCCGCCGCGGCGACCCGGGGCTCGTCGACCTGGCCCGGCGCTGGAGCAAGGTGATGGTGGTGCTGTTCGCCGTCGGCGTGGTGTCCGGCACCGTGCTGTCGTTCGAGCTGGGACTCCTGTGGCCCGGCTTCATGAAGCACTGGGCCGCGGTGTTCGGGGCGGCGTTCGCCATGGAGGGCTTCTCGTTCTTCATCGAGGCGATCTTCCTGGCGATCTACGTGTACGGATGGGATCGCCTGCCCGCCGGATGGCACCTGGCCAGCGGCATCCCGGTGGTGATCTCGGGCCTCACCGGGTCGCTGTTCGTGCTGTCGGTGAACGCGTGGATGAACACCCCCACCGGCTTCCGGGTCGAGAACGGCCAGCCGGTCGACATCCATCCCGTCGAGGCGCTGCTCAGCCACCACCTGTGGCACACGTACGTGCACATGATGCTGGCCGGCTACATGGTGGCGGGCTTCCTCACCGCCGGCGTGTACGCGCGCGGCTGGATGCGCGGGCGGCGCGACGCCGTCACCCGGGCGGCCATCGTGATCCCCCTGACGTTCGCGTGCGTCGCCGCCGTGTCGCAGGTGGTGGTGGGCGACTGGGCGGGCCGCGACGTGGCGCACCACCAGCCGGTGAAGCTGGCCGCGTTCGAGGGCCTCGGCACCACCCAGGACGGCGCGCCCGTCCACATCGGCGGGTGGTATCGCGACGGGGAGGTGGTGGGTGGCATCCCGGTGCCGCACATGCTCTCGCTGCTGGCGTTCCACCGCCCCGACGCGCGCGTCGAGGGCCTCGACGCCGTGCCCGTCGCCGACCAGCCGCCCGTGAACGTGGTGCGCATCGCGTTCCAGACCATGGTGGGCATCGGCACGGCGCTGGTGGCACTGGCCGTGTGGTTCCTGGTGGCCCTGGCCCGCCGCCGCGCGCCGCCCGCCAACCGGTGGTTCTGGCGCGCGCTCACCGTCGCGGGCCCCGCGTCGGTGCTGGCGCTGTGGGCGGGGTGGACCACCACGGAGGTGGGGCGCCAGCCGTGGGTGGTGTACGGCCACATGCGCACGGCCGAGGCCGTCACGTCGTCCGGCGCCGTCGTGCCGGCGTTCGCGGTGCTGGTGGCGGTGTACGCGGCCCTGGGGGTCATCGCCGTCGCGGTGGTGCGGCGCGTCGGCGCGCGGCCCCCCGGGGAGGACGCCACGTGAGCCCGGGCGACCTGGTGTTCTGGCTGATCCTGGCGGGCATCGCCGCGTACACCGTGCTGGCGGGAGCCGATTTCGGCGCGGGCGTCTGGGACCTGGGCTGCGGTCACTCCCCGCGCGGCGAGCGGCTGCGGCAGGCGATCCACCGCTCGGTGGGTCCCGTGTGGGAGGCCAACCACGTGTGGCTCATCTTCGTGCTGGTGATGGCGTGGACCGCGTTCCCCGCCGTGTTCGCGGCGGTCATGGAGACGCTGGTGATCCCCCTGTCGCTGGGCCTTCTGGGCATCGTCTTACGCGGGTCGGCGTTCGCGTTCGCGCCGTACGCGCGGGGACGGGGCCGGCGGGCCCTCGACGCCGTGTTCGGGCTCAGCTCGGTGCTGACCCCGTTCATGTTCGGCGCGGCGACGGGCGGCATCGTGTCGGACCGCGTGCCCGCCGGACGGCCCGGGGACGCGTGGTCGAGCTGGCTCAACCCCACGTCCCTCGCGCTGGGCGTGCTGGCCGTGGTGCTGTGCGCGTACCTGGCCGCCGTGTACCTGGCGGCCGACGCGCGGCGCCGCGATCTGCCCGACGAGGCCGCCGTGTTCCGCGCGTGGGCGCTAGGCGCCGGGGTCGTCGCCGGTGCCCTCGCACTGGCCGCGCTGGTGGTGGTGCGGGCCGACGCGGACCGCGTGTGGACGGGCCTCGTGCACGGCGACGGCCGCGCCGCCGTGGCCGCGTCGGTGGTGTGCGGCGTCGCCGCGCTCGCCGCCGTCTGGTGGCACCGCGCCGAGGTCGCCCGCCTCGCGGCCGCAGGCGCCGTCGCGGCCGTGGTGGCGGGCTGGGCGCTGGCGCAGCACCCCCACGCCCTGCCGGGATCGCTCAGCATCGACCAGGCGCAGGCCGAACGTCCCGTGCTGGTGCTGCTGTTGTGGACCGTCGGCGTGGGCGCCGCGATCCTGGTGCCGTCGCTGGTGCTCCTGTACCGCCTGGCCCTCACCGGCCGCGTGGAGGCCTACCACGACGAGGACGACGCGCCCGGGTGAGCCGGGACCCCTCGGGAGTTCCACCCTTCCACGGTAGAATGCGGGCATGGCGAGCCTCAACATCAAAGACCCCACCGTGCACGAGATGGCGCACGCCCTGGCCACCCTCCGAGGGACGTCGGCAACGGCGGCCGTGCGTGATGCCCTCAGCGAAGCCCTGGAGCGCGAGCGCTGCGACCGCACCGGCGTCGCGGAGCGGCTGCGTGCACTTGCCGAGGAGGCCGCCCTGGTGCGCGAGCCATTCCTGCGCGACGAAGACCTGTACGACGACGAGGGTCTGCCGCGATGATCCTCGACACCTCGGCGATCGTGGCGATCGTCGCCGCCGAGCCGGAAGCCGAGGCCTTCACACGAGCGATCGAAGAATCGCCGTCCGTCGCAATCTCGGCCGGCACGGTGATCGAGGCCTCTCTGGTGCTCGGCACGCATCGCGGACACATTCTGGACACGTTCCTCAGGCTCGCACGCGCACGGGTGATACCCGTCGACGAGCCGCAGGTGGTGGCCGCGCGCCAGGCCCACGCTCGCTACGGCCGGGGCAGCGGTTCCCCCGCGCGCCTCAACTTCGGCGATTGTTTCTCGTACGCTTTGGCGCGCACGACGGGCGAACCCCTCCTGTACAAGGGCCGCGATTTCATCCACACCGACGTGACGCCCGCGGTCCGGGCGCACCACGACGAGGACGACGCCCCCGGGTGAGCGCGGGACCCCTCGCGAGCTACTCCTTGCGGCGGAAGAACATGTGCGTGACGCCCGATGGCACGCTCACCGACTCCACCGTGAAGCGCTCCTCGATGCCCTCCAGGCCATCCCACAGCCGTTCGCCCCGCCCCAGGATGATGGGCACCACCACGATGTGCATGTGGTCCACCAGGTCGGCGGCCAGGAACTGACGCACCGTCCCGACACCCCCGCCGATGCGCACGTCGCGCCCGCCCGCGGCCTCGCGGGCCACCCCCAGCGCCTCCGCGGGCGACGCGTCGAGAAACGTGAACACGGTGCCGTCGCCGGTCACCAGCGGCGGCCGAGGGTGGTGCGTCAGCACGAACACCGGCGTGCCGAACGGGGGTTCCTCCCCCCACCAGCCGCGCCACGACTCGTCGTCCCACGGGCCCGTCTGCGGGCCGAACTTACCGCGGCCCATGATCTCGGCCCCGATGGACCCGTCCCACCCGGCGCGCATCAGCGCGTCGTCGAGGTCGCGTCGCCCGCCACCCGTGCCCTGCATCTCGGCGAACAGCCGCGTGCCGAAGAACGACTGCACCAACCGCACGCCCGCATGCCCGAACGGCGCCTCGAGCGCCTGGCCCTCGCCCGTGCCGAACCCGTCGAGGGACACCGCGAACGACGTCACGCGCGTCAGCGACATCATCGCCTCCAGACCTGTGGTTGCAATCGGCAACCACTCTCCCCCGTTGGTAGAGTGGTTGTCAAGCGCAACCGGTTCTTCTGGGGAGGTGAGCCTCACGCCGCCACGCGATCAGCCCCGCTCGGGATGTCCCATCAACGCGGCCGTCGAGGTGCTGGGCGACCCGTGGAGCGTCATCGTGCTGCGCGACATCATGTTCGGCGACCGGCGGCACTTCCGCGACCTGCTGGCGGGCTCGCGTGAGGGCATCGCGTCGAACGTGCTGGCGTCGCGGCTGCGATCCCTGGTGGCCGCGGGCCTGCTGACCCGCGAGGACGCCCGGCGCGGTCAGCGCGCCCGCTACGACCTGACCGAGGCGGGCATCCGCACGCTGCCCGTGCTGGTGGCGCTGGGCGCGTGGGGGCGCGCCAACGCCCCCAGCACGCCACTTCTGGCCGTGCGCCAGCGCGTGATGGAGGAGGGCGGCGACGCGTTCGTCGGCGATCTGATGGACGAGCTGCGCGAGGCGCACCTGGGCATCGCGCGTCCCCGCCCGGACGCGCCGCGGGCCTTCGACGCGCTGCGCACCGCGCACGAGGCCGCGGTGTGAGCGCGCCGACCGTGATGTGGTTCCGGCGCGACCTGCGCACGGCCGACAACGCCGCGCTGGCCGAGGCCACCGCCGCCGGGCCCGTGGTGTGCGCGTGGGTGCGCGACCCCGCGCTGCTTGCCCGCCGCCACCACCGTGCCCCCGCCCGCCTGGCGTTCCTGCGCGACGGCCTGGTGGCGCTCGACGCCGACCTGCGCGCGCGGGGGTCGCGGCTGGTGGTGCGCACGGGCGCGCCCGAGGACGTGCTGGCCGGCATCTGCCGCGACGCCGGCGCCCGGCAGGTGGTGCACGCCCGGGAGGTGTCGCCGTGGGGCCGCGCGCGCGACGCCCGGGTGGCCGCGGCGCTCGCCCGCGACGGGGTGCGCGTGGACGCCGCCGGCGGCGACCTGCTGGTGGACCCGGACGGCCTGCCCGGCTCGTCCGGCCACGGATACCGCGTGTTCACGCCGTTCTGGAGCGCGTGGCGGGCGTTCCCCATACCCGCCCACGTCCCGGCGCCCGACCGCATCGACGGGCCCGCCCTGGCGGGCGACGACCCCGGCCATGTGGCGGACGGCGCGTCGCCCGTCCCCGCCGGGGCCGCCGCGGCCCGCGACGCGCTGGTGCGGTTCGTGCGCGACGGCGGCGCCGACGGGTACGCCGCAGCGCGCGACGATCCCGCGGCCGACGCCACGTCGCGCCTGTCGGCCTACCTGCGCCTGGGCATGTGCACCGCGGCCCAGGTGGGCCGGGCGCTGGGCCTGCCCGCCCCGCTCTCTCCCGGGCGCGAGGAGTTCTGGCGCCAGATCGCGTGGCGCGAGTTCTTCCACCACCTGCTCGCCCGCCGCCCCGACGTGGCCCGCGGCGCGCTCAACCCGGCGTTGCGCGACGTGGCGTGGGCCGACGATCCCGCCGGCCTCGCGGCGTGGGCGCGGGGGCTGACCGGCTACCCGCTGGTGGACGCGGGCATGCGCCAGCTGGCCGCGACGGGGTGGATGCACAACCGCGTGCGGATGGTGGCCGCGTCGTTCCTGGTGAAGGACCTGCACGTCGACTGGCGCCGGGGCGAGACCGTGTTCATGCGCGCGCTGGTGGACGGTGACCCGGCCAGCAACAACGGCGGCTGGCAGTGGGTGGCGGGCACGGGCGCCGACGCGGCCCCGTACTTCCGGGTGCTGAACCCGGTGCGCCAGTCGCAGCGCTTCGACCCCGGCGGTGCGTACATCCGCCGGTGGGTGCCCGAGCTCACCCGCGTGCCCGACGCCCGCATCCACGAGCCGTGGCGGATGACGGCCGACGAGGAGGCCGCCGCGGGCTGCGTGATCGGGGTGGACTACCCGGCCCCGATCACCGACCACGCGGGCGCCCGCGAACGCACGCTGGCTTTGTACCGCGACGCCCGCGAGCGCGCCGCGCCGGGCTGACGCGCCTCAGCGGGGCCGCTGCCAGGGCTTCACGTCGGGCAGGCGGGCAAGGATCTGGGCCACCTGGGCTTCGAGAACTGCCACCCGTTCGGCGAGCGCGGCGACCACCTGTGCCACGTCGTCACCGGCGACGTCGCCGGGCTCGAGGCGGTGAAGCGGCACGAGGCCACGCGACGCGCGCCAGCGATCGATTGCTCCCAGAAGGGTCTGTACGTCACGGTCGTGCATGATGAACTGCACCGTGCGGGACGCGCCCCCCTCGTGCCCTGTCAGCGAGAGACGTATCCGGGGTCTCAGCTCGTGTGTGGTCGTCGCCCATTCGATGGTGTCGCGGTCCATCGGGCGGGTGCAGGCACTCGGGGGAGACGACCCGAGTGCCTGCCCCTCCCCCGCACCATGCTTGAGCGACAGTTCCCTGAGGCTGCCACGCAACGCTGACGCCTCCGATTCCGCCGCTTCCGCGCGCCCCGCGGCCCGTTCCAGCTCGGTCTTCCCGGCCTACGCGTGGCGGGCGAGCTCGGTCTCCACCTGTTTCAACCGACGGCGCGACTCCGCCGCGTGACGGCGGGCGTTCCCCGCATCCCCATCATCCGGCGGGGTGCCGGTGGCATCGCTCGCGGGCGGGCCTTTTGATCGACTGTCTCGTCGACGGCGGCGTCCGTGGTGGCATCGGTGGTCATCCTTCGTCGTCGTCATCGAGGACGTCTCGGTCGGTGTCGTTCGCGAGGCCGTAACCGGGGAGATCCTTGATGTTCGGTCGATCCTTCATCAACTTCGCGAAAATCTGCTCTGGCGACGGCCGTGCCGTCTCCTCGTAATCGCGTGATGTCACTCGGATGTGCCTCCTATGCACCTGGCGCTATGCGTCCAAGGCGCCCGCGTCCAGCCGGAAACGCTCGGATGGGGTGCGCCGCAGGTCGGTGGGGCTGCTGCTCACGCGCACCAGCAGGCCGAACGCGAGCGCCCCCGTGGCCTCGTCGAACACCAGCTCGCCATCCGCCTCATCCCCCGCGGCGACGGCG
>CAUJCX010000023.1 GCA_963169235.1 Actinomycetota bacterium
CTCCCCACGCTTTCGCGTCTCAGCGTCAGTACCGTTCCAGAGAGCCGCCTTCGCCACCGGTGTTCTTCCCAATATCTGCGCATTTCACCGCTACACTGGGAATTCCGCTCTCCCCTCCCGGACTCTAGCCAGGCAGTATCCGATGCAGTTTTGGGGTTAAGCCCCAAGATTTCACACCAGACTTACCAAGCCGCCTACACGCGCTTTACGCCCAATAATTCCGGACAACGCTCGCCCCCTACGTATTACCGCGGCTGCTGGCACGTAGTTAGCCGGGGCTTCTTCTGGAGGTACCGTCACCCCATAGGCTATTAACCCTGGAAGCTTCGTCCCTCCTGAAAGGAGTTTACAACCCGAAGGCAGTCTTCCTCCACGCGGCGTTGCTGCGTCAGGCTTCCGCCCATTGCGCAAGATTCCCCACTGCTGCCTCCCGTAGGAGTCTGGGCCGTGTCTCAGTCCCAGTGTGGCTGATCGTCCTCTCAGACCAGCTATCGATCGTCGCCTTGGTGAGCCATTACCTCACCAACAAGCTAATCGACCGCGGGCCCATCCTAGAGCGGAGGCCGAAGCTACCATTTACCGTATCCACTTAAGAAGATACGAATCATGCGGTATTAGCCCGAGTTTCCTCGGGTTGTCCCGCTCTCTAGGGCAGGTTACCCACGTGTTACTCACCCGTTCGCCGCTGTACTCACTCCCGAAGGAGCTTTCTCGCTCGACTTGCATGTGTTAAGCACGCCGCCAGCGTTCGTCCTGAGCCAGGATCAAACTCTCCGTGAAAGAATTCATTGGGCCGGCCGCCGGAGCGGACGTCCCGAATTCGAAGAGTGCTCCGCAAGATCGCGAGATCCCCGGAGCGCCTAGCGTTGTCTTCGCCTTCGTGCGGCTCGCGCCGTTCGAAGACGTGACGAGGTTCATCAAAAACCTGGCCATCTCAAAACCGCCCTGACTGCTGGCGGTCTCAGATGCATGCTGTTCAGTTTTCAAGGAGCACCCGGCACGGCGCCGGCTCGTTGTCGAGGGCCATCCCTTCCTCTGCCGATCTCTGGGCGACGCCTCGCGCGGGCACATTCCGTGCCACTGGTGTTACGCGAGTGCCCCTCGGAGGTTCGGAGACCTGCGGTAGGGTGACTCTCTGCCGGGGATGAAGTTCCATTCCCCAGCGGCCGAAGGATATTAGCGAAGCTCGCGCCCAGGTCAAGGGCTTCGGGCAGAAATCTTCAGTCCCCGGCGACGAGCCGGGCGAATCGGCGCTTTCCGGCCTTCAGGACGGCCCCGGAAAGGCGCTCCCGGGCGACGTCGAGATCGGCGACGGGGACGCCGTCCAGCGACACGGCCCCCTGCTGGATGAGGCGACGGGCCTCGCCGTTGGACGGGAGGCCGAGGGCGGCGACCATCAGGGCCGGCAGGTGCACGGGGTCGTCGGGGCCGAGGACGTGCTCGGGGACGTCGTCGGGCGCCTTGTGGTCGCGCGTGACGCGGTTGAAGTGCTCCTCCGCCGCCTCCCCCGCGCCGGGACCGTGGAAGCGGTCGGCGATCAGGCGGCCCAGGCGGCGCTTCTCGGCGGCGGGGTGGCCCGTGGGGCCGGGCTCGGCGGGCACCAGCAGCCGGTAGTACTCGGCCATGGTGGCGTCCGGGACGCTCATCGCCTTGCCGAACTGCTCCTCGGGGGGTTCGGTGACGCCGATGTAGTTGCCCAGCGACTTGCTCATCTTCTGGACGCCGTCGGTGCCCACCAAGAGCGGCATGGTCAGGGAGACCTGGGTCACCGGGCAGCCCATGCGGGCCTGCAGCTCGCGCCCCAGCATCAGGTTGAACAGCTGATCGGTGCCGCCCAGCTCGACGTCGGCCTCGACCATCACCGAGTCGTAGCCCTGCATCAGGGGGTAGACGAGCTCGAGCATCGAGATGGGGCGGTCGTCGGCCATGCGCGTGGCGAAGTCGTTGCGGCGCAGGAGCTGGTTGACGGTGACGTGCGACGTCAGCGCCAGCACGTCGGCCAGGGTCATGCCCGCGAACCACTCGCCGTTGGAGCGCACCTCGGTGCGCTCGGGGTCGAGCACCAGGTCGGCCTGGCGGCGGAACGTCTCGGCGTTGCGGTCGATCTCGTCGGGGCTCAGCATGGGCCGGGTGGAGCTGCGGCCGCTGGGGTCTCCGACGCGCGCGGTCCAGTCGCCGATGATCAGCACGGCCGTGTGCCCGGCGTCCTGGAACTCCCGCAGCTTCTGCAGCACCACGGTGTGACCCAGGTGGATGTCGGGCGCGGTCGGATCGACCCCCAGCTTCACCCGCAGCGGGCGCTTCTCGGCCAGCTTCTCCGCCAGCGCTCCGGGCGGTTCGCAGTTGACGCTGCGCGCCGCCAGCGCGTCGGCCTCGGCCACGGCCCAGGCCGGTGTCTTCTGGTCGCTCACCGCTTCCCCTCGTCGCGTGTCGCATGCACGGAGGGCGGTCGCGACACCCAGCGCGAGCCGTCCTCCAGGAACCTCCACTGCCGCTCGACGTCCTTGGTGATGCCGATGCGGCGGTCGCGCACCACGTCGACGGGTGCGCGTGGCCCAAGGATAGTGACGCCGGCGTCGCCCAGCGCCCGTCCGCTGAACGTGCCGTCGATGCCCAGGGCCTGGGTGAGCCTGCCGGGGCCGGCGCACAGCAACCGGTCGGCGATGCCGCCCCGGCGCGCGCGCATGACGTCGAGCCCCGCCGTGGGACGAAGGGCGCGGAGGAGCACGGCCTCCCCCCTGCCGTCCGGCCCGCACACCACGTTCACGCACCAGTGGATGCCGTAGCTGCGGTACACGTACAGGTGCCCGGCGGGGCCGAACATCACCCGCGTCCGGTCGGTGGGGCCGCGGAAGCTGTGCGACGCGGCATCGTCCTGCCGGTACGCCTCGGTCTCGACGATCACGCCCTCGCACCCGCCCACGCGCAGCGTGCAGCCCACGAGGGCCGTCGCGACCTGCGGGGCGGGCCCGCCCAGGTCGGGCGGCGCGGTCAGGACCCGAGGGCCGCCCGGGCGGCGGCCAGCTGCGCGACCACGTGGCGGCGTCCCGTCCCCCCGGCCGACAGCTTGGCCTCCACCCCGGCGGCCGCGGTGAGCGGCGGCAGGTCGACGCCCGCGAGTCCCGCCGCCTCGCGCTGCGCGGACGTGGACGCGTCGAGCCCGTGGCCGGCGTCGACGCACGCACGCACCAGCGCCCCGACGGCCTCGTGGGCCCGGCGAAACGGCCAGCCCAGACGCACCAGGTGGTCGGCCAGGTCGGTGGCCGCCAGGAAGCCCCCCTCGGCGGCGGCGCTCATGGCGTCGGCGTCGAAGCGGGCCTCGCGCAGCATGCCGGTGACCGCGGGCAGCAGCAGGTCGAGCGTGTCGATGGCGTCGAACAGGAAGTGCTTGTCCTCCTGCAGGTCCTTGTTGTAGGCCAGCGGCAGGCCCGCGACGACGCCCTGCAGCCCCGCGTAGTCGGCCACCAGGCGGCTGACCTTGGCGCGCGCCAGCTCGGCGGCGTCGGGGTTCTTCTTCTGCGGCAGCATCGACGAGCCGGACGTGAACGCGTCGGACAGGTGCACGAAGCCGAACTCGTCGGACGACCACACCACGAGCTCCTCGCCCAGGCGCGACAGGTGCACCCCCAGCGTGGCGGCGGCGTGCAGGTAGTCGGCCAGCGCGTCGCGGCCGGCGACGCCGTCCAGCGAGTTGGGTCCGGCAGCGGCGAAGCCCAGCTCCCGGGCCGTGGCGTCGCGGTCGATGGGGAAGCCGACGCCGGAGAGGGCTCCGGAGCCCAGCGGGCAGTGCGCCAGCGCCGCCGTGCGGGCCGCGCGCAGGCGGTCGCGGTCGCGCACCAGCATCCACACGTACGCGCCCAGGTGATGGGCGAGCCGCACCGGCTGTGCCCGCTGCAGGTGCGTGTAGCCGGGCAGCAGTGTCTCGACGTGTGCGTCGGCCGCGTCCAGCATCACGGTGGCCAGCTCGCCCACCGCCGCGGCGTGGGCCTCGGCGGCCTCGGCCAGGTACAAGAGGACGTCGGTGGCCACCTGGTCGTTGCGGCTGCGTCCCGTGTGCAGGCGGCGGCCGGCGTCGCCCGCAAGCTCGGTGAGGCGGCGCTCCACCGCCGTGTGGATGTCCTCGTCGGACTCCACGAACGCGAACGCGCCGGCGGCCATCTCGGCCTCGATGGCGTCCAGGCCCGCCGCGATCGCCTGCCCGTCGGCCTCGGGGATGATGCCGCCCGTCGTCAGCATGCGGGCGTGCGCGCGCGATCCCGCGATGTCGTGCCGCCACATGCGGCGGTCGACCGGCAGCGAGTTGTTGAGCGCCTGGAACGCCGCGTCGGGGGACCCCGCGAAGCGCCCGCCCCACAGGCGGACGGCGTCGTCGCCCGCCACCCGCTCAGCCCTCGCCGGCCGTGACCGACCCCAGCACGGTGCACACGGCGTCCACCTGTTCCTCGGTCATCTCGGGGAAGAACGGCAGCGCGACCGTGCTGGCGGCGATGGCCTCGGTGACGGGCAGGAACCCCGGCTCGTAGCCGAACCGCTCGCGGTAGAACGGCTGCAGGTGGATGCTGGGCAGGTACGGCTTGGCCTGCACGCCCCGCTCGTTGAGCGCCACGATCACGCGGTCGCGGTCGAGGGCGGCGTCGAGGCGGGGCGCGTACACGAACCACGACCGCGTCTGCGGGCCCTCGTACATGGGCGTGACGCCGTCGATCTGGGCGACCCGCTCCTGGTACCAGCCCGCCACGCGGGCGCGTCCGGCCTGCAACTCGTCGAGGCGCTCCAGCTGGGCCACGCCGATGGCGGCGTGCACGTCGCTCAGGCGGTAGTTGAACCCGAGGCGCGAGTGCACCAGCCACGCGCCGTCGTCGCTGCGCCCCTGGTTGGCCAGGCTCGACAGCACCCGGGCCTCGTCGTCGTCGTCCAGGAGGATGAGGCCACCCTCGGCCGTGGTCATCTGCTTGTTGGCGTAGAAGCCGTACACCGCGGGGTGGCCCCACGTGCCCAGCTTGCGGCCGTCGTACGCGCCGTCGATCGACTGGCACGCGTCCTCCACCACCGCCAGGCCGTGCTTGTCGGCGATGGCCTTGAGGGCGGGGATGTCGGCCGGGTAGCCGAAGATGTCGACGATCTCGATGGCCTTGGTGCGGGGCGTGATGGCCGCCTCCACCGCCGCCGGGTCCATGTTGAACGTCTGCGGGTCCACCTCGGCGAACCGCACGTCGGCGCCGGTGAACAGCACGGCGTTGGCCGACGCGACGAACGAGAACGAGGACGTGATGACCTCGTCGCCCGGGCCCACGCCCGCGGCGTGCAGGCACATGTGCAGGGCCGCGGTGCCGCTGGAGCACCCGATCGCGTGGCGGCAGCCGATGCGCTCGGCGAATTCCTCCTCGAACCGCGTCAGCATCGGCCCCAGCGACAGCTGGCGCGAGTCGAGCACCTGGGCGACCAGTTCCTTCTCGCGCTCCCCGATGACGGGACGCGCCATCGGGATGCCCGTCACCGTGCCGTCGCTGCGCATGCTGCGTGTGCTCATCCGTCTCCCCGGGGGCCGTGTCCGCTGGCGGGCGCAGGCTACCGCCCCGGGCGGGCGACCGCCGTACCGCCGGGGCGGGCGCGGTCGGCCGGGGGGTCGGGCCGCGCCGGTCGCGGCGACGTCGGCACGGCCGGGGTCCGTCCCGGCACGCCGCGTCACCCCGTGATCACACCGCGGGCGTCCCCGCTCCCCGCTGCACGCGCTGGACGCCGTAGACGAGGCTGTCGACCAGGGCGTCCCAGGAGGCCTCGATGACGTTCTGGCTGACGCCGATGGCGCCCCACGTGTCGGCCCCGTGGCCGGCGCCCGAGTCGATCAGCACGCGGGTGGTGGCCCCGGTGCCCTTGCCCTCGTCGAGGATGCGCACCTTGAAGTTGACCAGCCGCACGTCAGCCAGCTCGGGCACCCGCGCCTCCAGGCCGTTGCGCAGGGCCTCGTCCAATGCGTTGACGGGCCCGTTGCCCTCTCCGATGGCGACGATGCGCTCGCCGTCGTGCACCACCTTGACGGTGGCCTCGGTCTCCACCCGCCCGTCCGCGCGCTTCTCGGTGACGACGCGGTAGCTCTCGAGCGTGAACAGCGGGTCGTACGTGCCCAGCTCGCGCTCGATCAAGAGCTCGAACGACGCGTCGGCCACCTCGAAGTGGTACCCCTCGTGCTCGAGCTCCTTCAGGCGCGTGAGGATGCGGGGCACCTCGGGGCCGTCCTCGATGTCGAGGCCCATCTCCCGCGCCTTGGCGAGGATGGTGCCCTTGCCCGACAGCTCGCTCACCAGCACGCGGCGCTCGTTGCCCACCGACGCCGGGTCGATGTGCTCGAACGTGCGCTCGTCGGCCAGCATGCCCGCCACGTGCATCCCACCTTTGTGGGCGAACGCGTTGCGGCCGACGTACGCCGCCCAGTTGTCGGGCTGCAGGTTGGCGGTCTCGGCCACGAAGTGGCTCAGCGTCGTCAGCCCCGCCAGATGCTCGGGCGGAACGGTGGCGAAACCCAGCTTGAACGACAGCGTGGGGATGATGGAGACCAGGTTCGCGTTGCCGCAGCGCTCGCCGTAGCCGTTGACGGTGCCCTGCACCATCCGCGCGCCCTCCGTCACCGCGGCCAGCGAGTTGGCGACGCCGCACTCGGCGTCGTTGTGCGTGTGGATGCCGATGCGGGCCCCAGGCAGGGCGCGGCGCACGTGGGCGGTGGCCGCCGCGACGTCGTGCGGCAGCGTCGCGCCGTTGGTGTCGCACAGCGTCACCCAGTCGGCGCCGGCCCCGTGGGCGGCCTGCAGGCACTCGATGGCGTAATCGGGGTGGGCGGCGTACGCGTCGAAGAAGTGCTCGGAGTCGTAGATGACCTCCTTGCCGCGCCCTTTGAGGTACTCCACCGACTCGGCGATCATGCGCAGGTTCTCGGCCCGGTCGACCTTGATGACCTTCTCGATGTGCAGGTCCCACGTCTTGCCGACGATGGTGATGACGGGCGCGAAGCAGTCGGCCAGGCCCTCCAGGGCCGCGTCGTCGGCGGCCGCGACGCCCTTGCGGCGGGTCATGCCGAACGCGGCGATCTTCGTGTCGCCCAGGTCGACATCACGCAGCGCCTCGAACATCTCGGCGTGCTTGGGGTTCGACATCGGGAACCCGGCCTCGAGGTAGTGCATGCCGAACCCGGCGATCTCGCGGGCGATGGCGATCTGCTCGTCGACCGACAGGCTCATCCCCTCGCGCTGCAAGCCGTCGCGCAGGGTGGTGTCGTAGAGCAAGACCTGTTCCATGTGATGTAGACCTCGGGGCGTCGCGGGACGGTCCAGTGTACCGCGACGCCCCAGGGCCTTCTCAGCGCAGGCGGACCGTGACCTCGGGCCCGGAACCCCGCACCGTGACGGCCTCAGGCAGGGCGGTGCGGCCCTCGAACACCGCGACGTTGCCGGTGACCGGGGCCTTCGCCCCGTCGGGCAGGATCGCCTCGGTCGCCCCGTCCGGGGCGCTCACCACCAGCACGCCGTCCGCCGCGCCCTTCCCCGACGACGACAGCGACACGGAGGGCGTCGCGTCGGCGCGCCGCCAGCACCCGACGCCAGCCGCGCCGCCGGCCGTCACCGTGATGCGGCACACCTCACCCGCGTCCCTGCCGCGCGCCACGTACACGCGCAGCGCCCCACGGGCGTAGGCCGTGCGGATGGACGCCACGTCGACGAACGCCGCGTAGCGCGCTGCGTTCGCGGGCGCGTCACCCGCGGGCCGCGCCAACACCGAGTAGGCGGGGCCGACGGCCGTCGTGCCGGGGGACCCGTCGTCGGCCATCCCCACCGCAGCGACCGCGGCCAGTGCCGTGGCGGCCGCAGCCGCCGCGATCAGCCGTGAGGGCCTCCAAGGATCCCGCACCGTCACCACCTCCGAATCCACGGAACCGCCGTGTCTCGACGACACCCCCGCCGGGTGACCCTCGGCAGGGAAGGACCCAGGGTGAGCGGATCGGCACCCGCCGTGCATCGGTCAGGCACCCCTCAGCACGGGACGCACGCGAGCGACGGGTCCAGGCGCGTGATGTCGGCGGAGTCGCTGGTGAGCACCTTGGCGCGATGCCGCCGCGCGGCCACCACGACGGCCGCATCGGCGATGTCCGCGGTGCCGGACACGCCGCACAGCTGGCCGGCCTCCCGCGCGCGCCGGTCGTCAAGGGGCTCGACCGACACTTGCGGGGACGACAGAAGCCGGGCCAACCGGGCTTGGCGCCGCCCGTCCCTCCATGTCTGAGCGATGACCGGCGCCGGCACGACGAGGGTGTCGCCCCGCTCGATGCAACGGGTGATGACGCCTACCGCTCGCCGCTCGTGACGGTCGAAACCGATCAGCCCGCCCGCATCGACGACGACCGTCACGCGTCGAGCTCTCTGTCGATGTCGGCGCGCTCCTGGTCCGTGAGGGGGCCTCCCGTCTCGTCGAGCATCTCGACCAGCATGTCCTCGAGCCGTTGGCGCCGCATCCGGTCGTTGAGGGCCTCGCCGATGAGCGCGCTCACGCTGGGGGCCTCGCCGTGGCGCACCGCTCCGCGGGCGTAGTCGACGAGCTCGTCCGGAAGGCTTATGGCGATCTTCTTGGTCATACCGTCGAGAATACCACCGCGGGCGGGGAAGCCCTCTCGGTGGCACGGTGGTTCTCGGTCCCCCGCGCGCGTGCCGCGATCATCCCGGCGACCCGCGCGCGAGTCCGCCCCGCTACCCCTCCAGCGCCGCCAGGATCGCGGCGGTGATCTCGGCCGTGCCCTTGTCGCCGCCCAGGTCGCGTCCCAGCGCCCCCGCCCCCAGGGCCGATGCCACGGCGGCGTCGATGCGGTCGGCGGCCTCCGCGGCGTCCAGGGAGTAGCGCAGCATCATCGCGGCCGACAGCACCGTGGCCATCGGGTTGGCCCAGCCTTTGCCCGCGATGTCCGGCGCCGAGCCGTGCACCGGCTCGTACAGGCCGTTGGTGCCCTCCCCCAGGCTGGCCGACGGCAACAGGCCGATGGAGCCCGAGATCATCGCGGCCTCGTCCGAGAGCACGTCGCCGAACAGGTTCTCGGTGACGATCACGTCGAAGTCGGCGGGACGGCTGCACAGCTGCATCGCGGCGTTGTCGACCAGCATGTGCTCCAGCTCCACGTCGGGGTAGCCGGCGGCGACCTCCACCACCACCTCGCGCCACAGGCGGCTCGACTCAAGCACGTTGGCCTTGTCGACCGACGTCACCTTGGCGCGCCGGCCGCGGGCCGCCTCGAAGCCCACCTTCGCCAGGCGCGCGATCTCGCCGCGGCTGTACGTGCACGTGTCGAACGCGGTGTCGGCGTCGCGGCCGCGCTTGCCGAAGTAGATGCCGCCGGTGAGCTCGCGCACCACCAGCAGGTCGGTGCCCTCGATGCGCTCGCGCTTCAACGGGCTCGCGTCATACAGCGCGGGCAGCGGCGCCACGGGCCGCAGGTTGGCGAACAGCCCCAGGCCCGCACGCAGGCCCAGCAGGCCCTGCTCGGGCCGCGGCTTGCCGGGGTCGGTGGTGTCCCACTTGGGGCCGCCGACGGCGCCGAGAAACACGGCCTCGGCCGCGCGGCAGGCGGCGAGCACGTCGTCGGTGAGCGCCGTGCCGTG
>CAUJCX010000024.1 GCA_963169235.1 Actinomycetota bacterium
GCCAGGCCGCCCACGATGGTGCCGTTGACGCGGATGAACTGGAGGTCGCGGCCGACGTGCAGCTCGATGCGGCGAGCCGCATCGTGGCCGTCCCAGCGTTCCACCGTGTCCGAGATGACGCTGGCCAGCTCGCGGCCGTACGTGCGCACCAGGAAGCCCGCGACGTCCTGGGCGCGGCCGTCGATGCGACGCCGCAGCTCCGCGTCCGAGCCCAGGCGGCGGCCGAAGTCGCGCAGGGCCTCGTCGATGCGCTGCCGCAGCTCGCTGCGGGGGTCCTCGGCGCTCTGCAGCAGCACGGTGCGGACGTGGTCCCACACGTCCACCAGGGCGGCCGTCACCTGCGGGTGCGTCACCAGGCCGGACAGCACCCGATCGGCGCGGCGCATGGTGTACGGATCGTTCTGGAGGTCGCGCGCGAAGCGGGTGAGCAGGTCGTCGAGGCCCACGCGCACCTGGTGCAGGGGGTTGCGGCGCACGTCGTCCACGAACGCCATCACCTGGTCGTAGACGTGCTCGGCGATGCGCTGGTTGACCCACCGCGGGGTCCACGTCGGCGCGCGTTCGAGCACGATGGCGACGACCCGCTGGTCGTTGTCCTTCAGCCACGCGTGGAGGTTGTCGAGGCCCAGGTCGACGGCGCGGTGGTGGCCGCCGGCGTCGACGAGGCGCGCCAGGAGCCGGCCCGCCTGCGGGCTCCACGAGCGCTGCGACAGCGGGCGCAGGATGATGTGCTCGAGCAACAGCGCCGCGTCGTCGTCGCGCAGGTTGCGCAGGCCGTGCACCGCGATGCGCGTGACCTCGCCGCTGACGCGGTCGGCGTGGCCGGGCGCGGTGAGCCATTCGCCCAAGCGTCGTCCCACGTCGGCGCGGGCCACCTTCTCGCGTACGACGTCCTCGGCCAGGAAGTTCTCGGCGACGAACTCCTGCAGGCTGCGCCCGAGCGCGTCCTTGCGGGTGGGGATGATGGCCGTGTGGGGCACCGGGATGCCCAGCGGGTGCCGGAACAGGGCGGTGACCGCGAACCAGTCGGCCAGCGCGCCGATCATCGAGGCCTCGGCGCCCGCGTTGACGAACCCGAGGAAGCCGTCGTCGCCGATGGTGAGCACGTACACCACGGCCGCGAACAGCAACAGGCCCGTGGCGACCGCCTTCATGCGCCGTAGGTTGCGGCGGCGCTCGTCGTCCGATCCGCCGCCCGCGGGCACCCTCATCGACGCGTCCTGTCCCTCGGCGGTGGCGCGGGCGGTCGTCATGTGGGGGCAATCCTAGCCCTCACCGCCCGCGGGCAGACACGCGGGCGCCGCCGAGCGCCCAGGCGGGCCTGGCTAGGCCTCGGGCGTGGGCACCACCACCGCCTCGGTGGCGCGCATCCGCCGCGCCCGCCGCTCGACGACGGCCAGCACCACCGCGGGCACCAGCGCCGACGCGCTCAGCCACACCACCCACCAGTGGGTGTACGCGTACGCCTCGGCCATCGCCTCGCGCACGGGCAGCGGCAGCGACGTGCGGGCGGCCGGGGGGACGTCGCCGTGGTGGCCGCCGCCGCCCAGCCTGCCGGCCAGGATCACCGCCAGCAGCGCGCTGCCGATGGACCCGCCGACGCGCTGCAACACGTTCAGCTGGGACGTGGCGTCCGGGATGTCGGCGTGCTTCAGCGACGCGTACGCGGCGGCGAACGCCGGCATCATCGACCCGCCGAGGCCGATGCCGCGCACGAACAGCCAGATCATCAGCTCGGTCTGCGACGTAGTGGCCGTCAATTGCGTGAACGGCAACGTCGCCAGGCACAGGATCACGAGGCCGCCGATGGCCACCACGCCGCCACCGAGGCGGTCGGTGAGCCTGCCCGAGATCACCACCGCCAGCGCCGCGCCCGCACCCTGCGGCGCGATGCGCAGCCCGGTCTCGAGTGCGCTGAGGCCCATGGGGCCCTGCTCGTAAAGGGGGATCAGGATCATGCCGCCGAACAGGCCGGCGCCCAGCGCGAACGCGGTCACCGATGCGGCGGCGAAGCCGGGGTTGCCGAACAGGCGCACGTTGATGAGCGGGCGCTCGCGGCGGGCGGCGTACGCGACGTACGCGCCGCTGAGGATGAGGCCGATGACGATGGGCAGCCACGCGCGGGTGGCGGTGAGCGTGCCTTGGGCCCCCATCTCGGCCAGGCCGTACGTGATCGCCGGGATGCCGATGGCCATCAGCACGACGCCCACGCCGTCGAGCGGCCACGCCCGGCCGGGTGCCTCCGTGGGCAGCAGGCGCATCGCGAGGTAGACGCCCGCGATCCCGACGGGCACGTTGACGAAGAAGATCCACTCCCAGCCGACGTTGTCGACCAGCAGCCCTCCCAGGATGGGTCCCGCGATGGGGGCCAAGAGCATGGGGACCGCGACGATGCTCATCACCCGCCCCATGCGCGCGGGCCCGGCGACGCGGGCCAGCATCATCTGCCCCACCGGCATCAGCAGGCCGCCGCCGACGCCCTGCAGCACGCGGAACGCCACCAGTGACTCCAGCGACCACGCGAACCCGCACAGGGCGGAGGCCAGCGTGAACACCACCATCGACCCGATGAACACCCGCTTCGGGCCGACGCGCACCGCGAGCCAGCCCGACAGGGGGATCACGGCGGCCATCGCCAGCATGTAGCCGGTGACGATCCACTGGATGTCGCTGAAGCCGCGTTGGAACTCGATGGCCAGCCGGTCGAGCGCGACGTTCACGATCGTGGTGTCGAGCACCGACATGAACGAGCCCACCAGCACCACGGCGGCGATGCGGACGATCTCCGGGCTCAAGCCCCGCGACGGCGGCGGGGTGGGCGGATCGGCCATTCCGGTGACAGTAGCAGGGGGCGCCGGCACCCCGGCGTTAGTGTGGGACGCGCACGCCCCCACGCAGAAGGAGGCCCCCGTGAGCACGTCCGTTCCCGAGTGCGCCCTGAACGACGGCACCACGCTGCCGCAGATCGGGTTCGGCACCTGGCCGCTGAAGGGGGCCGACGCCGAGCGCGCCGTCGCGTCGGCGCTGGCGTGCGGCTATCGGCTGATCGACTCCGCCGTCAACTACGAGAACGAGGAGGCCGTGGGCGCCGCGGTGCGCGCGGCGGGCGTGCCCCGCGACGAGATCCTCGTCGCCACGAAGATCCCGGGACGCTTCCACGCGCACGACCTGGCCGTCGCGTCGGTGGAGGAGTCGCTGCGCCGCATGCGGCTCGATCGGCTGGACCTGGTGCTCATCCACTGGCCCAACCCCAGCGTCGGGAAGTACGTGGAGGCGTGGCAGGGCCTCGTGGAGGCGCGGGAACGCGGCCTGGTGCGATCGATCGGCGTCAGCAACTTCACCGAGCGGCACCTGGACGACGTCATCGCCGCCACCGGCGTGACCCCTGTGGTCAACCAGATCGAGATGCACCCCGCGTTCCCCCAGGCCGAGATGCGGCAGGTGCACCGGCGGCTGGGCATCGTGACGCAGGCGTGGAGCCCCCTGGGCAAGGGGGCGACGCTCGAGAGCCCGCCGGTTGCCGCCGCCGCCCGCCGCCACGGGGTGACGGGTGGGCAGGTGGTGCTGCGCTGGGAGATCCAGCGGGGCGTCGTGCCGGTGCCGAAGTCGGCCGACCCCGGCCGCCAGAGCGAGAACCTCGACGTGTTCGGCTTCGCGCTCAGCGACGCCGAGCTGGCCGCCATCGACGCCCTGGGACGCCCCGATGGACGGCTGTTCGACGGCGATCCCGACACGCACGAGGAGATGTGACCGGGCGGCGGCGAGGCCGCTGAGCGGACAGAGCCCCGTCCGCCGGGCGTGTCAGCCCCGCCCGGGAGGTGGTGGTGGCCCGCCGCGCGGCTTGGGTGGAGGTGGCTGGCGCCGCGGCGGAGGCTGCGGCCGCGGACGTGGCTCGGGCGCCCGGTGCCGGGGCGCGGGCGGCGGAGCCTCGTGGCGCACAGGGGGCAGCGGCGTACGGCGCACCAGATCGGCGATGTGACGGGCGTCGCTCTTTCGTATCCAGGTCAGCTTCACCGGCTCCTCGCCGCCGTGGATCGTGAGCGTGCCCGGGCCCAGACGTCCTCCTGCGTCGATGCGAGTGATCTCCCGCAGGCCGCGGCTGACCAGCCGGTGCGAGCCGAACCAGCGCACGAAGACGATCACCCGCCGGTCGGTGACCGCGACGATGCACGGGTAGCGCCAGCGCCGCGCCGACACGCCCCAGTCCCAGTACGTCGCCTTGGCGATGTACGCCACGGGCTCGTCGCGTTCGAGGTGGGCCGGAAGGTGGCGCACCGACTTCCACACGCCGCGCAAACGGGAGGCCGCACCGGCGATCCGGGGGTCGAGCTGCGCGTCCATCACGTACCTCCCCATGGTGGCCTTCGGCGGCGACGTTACCGGCCCGCGCCGACCGCGGGCGGCGCGAGCAAACGACCGGCGTGCGGTCAGGCCCGCGGCGCGTACCGCCGGTGCAGCATCAGGTCGTTGCCCTCGGTGTCGCGGAAGAACGCCATGTGGCACACGCCGGTGTCGAGGGTGTCGCCCTCGAACGTCACGCCCTTGGCCTCCAGGTCGGCGCGCGTGGCGGCGACGTCGTCGACGTGCAGCGCGATGTGGCCGTTGTTCTGGGGCGCGAACGGCGCGCCGAACGATGCCGGCTCCCAGATGCCGAAGCACGTGTCGCCGACCCAGAACTCGAAGTCGGAGCCGTCGTCCTTCGCGAGACCCAGCGTGTCGACGTAGAACGCGATGGCGCGCGCGGCATCCTGAGCCGGCACGGCAACGAAATCGAGCCCGGTGATCATGCGTACTCCTTCGGCGGATGGGGTGTGGTGGAATGATGCGCGCATGGTGCCCCCATTCGTCAATGCGGACTGGTTGCGCGAACGCCTCGGCGACGTGGTCGTAGCCGACTGCCGCTGGTTCCCCGACGGTCGCGACGGACGCGCGGCGTACCGCGCCGAGCACATCGCGGGCGCCGTGTTCGCCGACGTCGACCGCGATCTGGCGGCACCGTCGACGCGCGACGGCGGGCGGCATCCGCTGCCCTCCCCCGACGCGTTCGCCGCGGCGCTCGGCCGCCTGGGGATCGCGTCGCAGGACGTGGTGGTGGCCTACGACGATGCGGGCGGCGTGTTCGCGGCGCGCCTGGTGTGGATGCTGCGGACGCTGGGACAGGACGCCGCGGTGCTCGACGGCGGCCTCGCGGGCTGGCCCGGCGGCACGGAGACCGGCGACGCGGTGCGGCCCGCCGTGGACGTCGCCCCGCGGCCGTGGCCGGACGCGGCGCTGGCCGATGCCGACGACGCCGGGTCGGGCCGTTTCGTCACGCTCGACGCCCGCACCCGCGAGCGGTTCGACGGCGCCCCGCATCCGCTCGACCCGCGTCCGGGGCACGTCCCCGGCGCGGTCAGCGCGCCCTGCGGCGGCAACCTCCACGACGGACGCATGCTGACCCCGGCCGGCCTGGCCGACCGCTTCCGCGGGCTCGGGGTCACCGATGCCGCGGGCGTGGTGGCGTACTGCGGCAGTGGCCTCACGGCGTGCCACAACCTGCTGGCCATGGAGTTCGCGGGCCTCGGCCGGGGACGCCTGTACCCCGGATCGTGGTCGGCGTACGCGGGGGATCCGGCACGGCGAGTGGAGACCGGGTCCGGCTGACCGGCGACGTCGGGGTAGCGGGTCGAGACGACCGGCCCAGGTGCGACCATCCGATGGCGATGAACGCTCACGAGATGCCCCAGCCACCCGACGATGCCGTGATGTTCTGGGACGGCCACCCGTTCTCGAACTTCGAGCCGTCGCCGATCACGCTCGCGTGCCCGTTCACCGGACAGCCGCGTGAGTACGCGACCGTCGAGCACTACTTCCAGGCCTGCAAGGCGACGGCCCTGGAGGATCACGTGCACGTCGCCGCGCAGCCCTCCCCGCTCGAGGCCAAGACCGCCGGACGTGCCGTGGCGCTGCGCCCGGACTGGCAGGAGCGCAAGTACGACGTGATGGTGACGGCGCTGCGCGCCAAGTTCGCCCTCCCGCAGTTCCGCGACGCCTTGCTCGCGACGGGCGACCGCCCGATCGCCGAAGACAGCCCCTACGACTTCGAGTGGGGCATCCGCGATGCCAACGGCGGTTACACCGGCAACAACCTGCTGGGCAAGGCGTTGATGGAGGTGCGCGCGGGTCTGAGGGCGTGACCCGGACGGGTCGCGAGACGCATACCCCAACGCCCCGGCCCGTCCCATCGCGCCCGTTGGCGTGAGGCGCGCAGCAGATGGCCGGCGACGGTGCGGGACCCGGCGCCGGGCCGACGGGCGGAGGCCGCGTCCGGCCGACCGGCGTACCCTGGTGGCCCGTGACCGAGGAGGGCTCGTGCGACCGTTGACCATCGGGGCGCTCGGGATGACCCGTCCGCCCACCGACGCCGTCGTCGCCCAGGCGCAAGGCCTGGAGAACGACGGGGTGGAGACCATCTGGTACTCCGACCACTTCCTGCACTGGTTCCCGCCCGGGGTGTGGACCCAGGACCTGGTGCCCCACGCGGTGCCCGGCTCGACGCCCCACGTGTTCCTCGACCCCACCGTGCTGATGGCGACCGTGGCGCAACACACCCAGCGCGTGCGCCTGGCCACCGGGGTGACGGACGCGGTGCGCCGCCACCCCGCCGTGATCGCGCAGACGTTCCTGACGCTCGATCACGTCACGCGCGGACGCAGCGTGCTGGGCATCGGCGTCGGCGAGGCCGAGAACATCGTTCCGTTCGGGTTGCCGTACGAGCGCACCGCGTCGCGGCTGATCGAGGCCGTGGAGGTGATCCGCCTTCTGTGGAGCACGCCGGAGCCCGTGAGCTTCGACGGCGACCACTTCCGCCTGCGCGACGCCATCATGGGCGCGCGGCCGTACGGCGACGCGCCACCCGAGATCTGGATGGCCTCCCACCGGCCGCGGGTGCTGGCCGCGACGGGACGCCTGGCCGACGGATGGTTCCCCGTCATCCTCGACGCCGACGAGTACGCCGCCCGGCTGGCCGAGCTGCGCGCCGCGAGCGTCGCCGCGGGTCGCCCCGCCGACGCGGTGCGCGCCGGCCTCTACGCGTGGCTGGTGCTCGCCGACACCGCCGACGAGGCCGAGCGCCTGCTGGACGAGTCGCTGCTGTTGCGCCTGGTGGCGTTGACCGCGCCGGCCGAGGAGTTCGAGCGGGCCGGGTCGGCGCACCCGCTGGCGAGCCGCTGGGGGCTGCTCGACTTCGTGCCGACGGAGCTCACGCGCGACGAGGCGCTGGCCGCGGCGGCGGCCGTGCCGGCCGAGGTGATGCGCCGGTACTTCATGCACGGGACGCCCGACCAGGTGGCCGCGCGGCTGGCCACGTTCCGGGGCGCGGGCCTGGAGCACGTCGACCTGGTGGACGTCGCCCCCCTGGGCGATCCGGCGATGGCGGCGTCGGCACCCGAGCGGCGCCGGGCCGTCATGGCCGCGCTGCGGGACGCGGCCGCGTAGGGGATGTCCGCCGGGGGGGTGGGCCGCCACGGCCCGCCCCCCGCACCGCACGTCAGCGGCGTCCGCCTCCCAGCAGGCCGCCGAGGATGTCGCTGATGTCGAGGCCGCCGCCGCCCTGCTTGGCGCCACCGCCGCCACCACCGCCCAGCACCTGGCCCAGCACGTCGGCCAGGCCGCCGCCGTGCGAGCCGCCCTGACGGCCGCTTCCGCCGATGATCTGGCCGAGGATGTCGCCCATGCCGCCCGACGGTGAGTCACCGCTGCCGCCCTTGCCCATGAGGCGCTTGGCCAGGTACGACATCACGATGGGCGCCAGGATCGGCAGCAGCTTCTTCATCAGGCCGCCGTCCGTGCCGCTGGCGCCGCCCAGCTGGTGCATCACCTGGTCCTCGTTGCCTCCGAACACGTGGCCGACGATCTTCTCGCCGTCCGTGGTGTCGACCCGATCGATGCTCTCGTCGCCGTCCAGCACGCCGTCGGCGAGCGTGCTGTTGTGCTGCCCGATGGCCTGGGCCAGCGACTGCTCGCCGGCGGGGTCCTTCGCGTTCTCCTGCATGCCACCGATGATGGCGGGGACGCCGAGGGAGATCGCCTTGCGGGCCTGGTCGGGGTCGATACCCAGCTGCGCGGCGATCTGATCGACCGGAACGTTCTGGATGATGTCGTCGATGTTCATGGGCTTCGCGCTCCCCTGGTTCGCCGTGGGTACGGCGCACGGAAGCGTGGCGCCGCGAGGTGGTGGAACAGTATCCACCCACGTGACAATGGACAGGGGCGTGTGGGTTACCGACCCGGGCGCGCGTCCGGCCATCGGTGTGGCGACGCGGGTCGCCGTCGACGGCGAGAACAGCGGTGCGTGCAGGGGGTTCGCCCTGCCGGTGGTTGAGTGCCCCCGGCAGGAATCGAACCTGCGACACCAGGTTTAGGAAACCTGTGCTCTCTCCACTGAGCTACGAGGGCGCAGCGCCAGGATACCGCCGGGACCGCCGCCCGGGTATCCGGGCCGCAACCGGCCGGCCGGGCCCCGCCCCGAGGGACGGAACCCGGACCCGCCGGGCGATCAGCGCGCCGCCACGTCGTACAGCGTCACGGTGCCGGTGATCTCGTTGCTCACCATCAGCGTGCCGCCCTTGTGACCCCGGCCGGGGTAGAACTTCACGATCTCGGCACCGCTGTCGGGGCCGGTCGGCATCGCGGCGTAGTCGCGGTTGCTGACCCAGTCGACCACCTGGGACGACCGCGGGTCGGTGACGTCGATCACCATCACGCCGCCGACGCGCTCGAGACCCACGAACGCGTACGTGCGCTTGCCCACCTCGCCCACGGCGACGCCCTCGGGCTCGGGGCCCTTGTTGTCGCTGCGGCCGTCCACCGCGTTGTCGGCGTGGTCCACGTTGAACGCGGCCGGGTTGCGCGACGCGACGGTCTGCTCGAACGCGTCGCCCGAGTCCCACACCCTCGTGCCGTCCGCGGTCCACACCGTCGCCGAGCGCGAGCCGAACGCGTACAGCGCGGTGTAGCCGCTGGGGCCCTTGCCGTCGGTGGTGGACACGTTCAGGCGGCCGAGCGCGGGGTCCTTGCGCAGCGTCGCGGCGTCAGGGAACGCGGCGGGGTCGAGCGTCAGCGACTTCACGCGGGCCTCGTCGAGGAAGCCCGGGTAGTCGCGGGCGTCGCCCTCATTGGCCGTCACGTAGTACGTGCTGCCCTTCACGCGGAACGCTGCGATGCCGTCGGGCATCGGCAGGGCATACACAGGCCAGTTGGCGATGCGGATGCCGCCGTCCTTGTCGCTCGGGTCGAAGCCGAAGCCGGCGGCGCGCCGATCGATGCTGCCGAGCGCCGCGATGGACGTCACGCGCGCGGACTGCGCGTCGACGCGGGCCACCGCGTTGTTCTCCTGCAGCGTGACGAACACCTCGCGGCCGGTGTGGTCCCACGCCACGTACTCGGGCTCGACGTCCATGGCCACCGTGGCACCCGGGCCGTTGAGACGGATGCCGGCGGGCAGCTCGCCGTGGCGAGGGCCGCCCTCGTTGAACGCCGTGAACGTCGCCGTGGAGGCGAGCCGGGACACGTCGGGCGCCCGGCCCTTCCCGCGCAGGCGCGGGGTGTCGATGATGGTGACGCTGCCCTCGGGGTCGACGGAGCCTGCCTGGCCGTAGCCGGACGGCTCGCCCTCGTTGGCGACCGCCACGCGCGTGCCGTTGGGCGAGAACGCCAGCATGTCGGGCAGCGCGCCCACCGGCACCGTCGCCACGTGCGTGCCGTCGGCGCGCAGGAACACCACGTTGCCGGGGTCGGTACGGACGGGCGCCTGCACCGCGACGGCCACCAGGTCACCGTAGGCGTCGACGCTCTGGACGCCCCCGCCGTACGGCGACAGGTCCACGCGGGTGATGCGCTGCGGCGCGGCCGGGTCGGACACGTCCACGATGTCCAGCACGTTGTCGGAGGCGCTGGTCACGAACAGGCGGTCGCCGGACAGCGCGGCCGTCTCGCCCGAGCTCTCGCCCGTCAGGCCCGTGTCGTACGAGCCCAGCTTCGTGAGGACGGGCGCCGCGGTGGCGTCGGCGCCGGGGCGGGCGACCACGGGGGCGGAGGCGGCTACGGCGCTGGCCGCGACCAGCGCGGCCAGGGCGAGCGGACGACGGGAACGGATCACAGGCAGAAACCTCCGGGAGACCACGGGCGAACGGACCCCGGGATGATCGCCACACCACCCGGCGACGGACCGCCATCGGCGAGGGTGTGGCAGATCTGTTGCGCGGGCCCGGCCCGTGTGCCCGGGGCTAGTGGAGGTACGCCGCCCAGCTCATGGGCTGACGCGGCGCCGCGACGCTGATGAAGACGTCCGGCGGCGGCGGCTTGGGCGTGGTGGCGGGGATCATCCCCACCTCCTCCGGCAGCCGGTCGGCCTTGCGGATGTTGCACGGGGCGCACGACGTGACCACGTTGTCCCACCCCGAGCCGCCCCCGCGGCTGCGGGGGATGACGTGGTCGACGGTGAGGTGGGCAGCTGAGCCGCAGTACTGGCAGCGGAACCCGTCGCGGGCGAACACGGCGCGCCGCGAGATGCGGCGCTTCTCGTTGCGGGGCACGCGCACATAGGTGATGAGGCGGATCACCAGCGGGTGCACGTGGCTGGCGGCGGCCGAGCGCAACTGGCGGGCGGCTTTCTCGAGCACCTCCGCCTTGTTCTTCAGCACGAGGACGACGGCGCGTTGCAGCGAGCAGACGTTGATCGGCTCGTAGGTCGCGTTCAAGACGAGTACCTGCTGCGCCACCGCACACCCCTACATCGAGGGACCGCGTGAGTGTGCGGATTGTAGCCATCCGCGCAACCGGCACGCCGCACGCGAGTGCGCGACATCTTCGACACACCCGCCGGGCCTGATGGGTGGCGGGCGACGCGGACAGGACGAACCCGTGTCGGCTCGCGTTCCGCCGCCCGCCCGGCGGGACGTGCCGCGCGAACCGGTCGCCGGGCGCGCACGCGGGGCGCGGGCCAGAATGGCCCCTCCCCGACCCGGACGGTCGCCCGTGCCCCGCACCATCCTTCTCGCCGGCGCCGCGTGCGCCGCCCTCGCCCCGTGCGCGCCCGCGGCGGCCCAGACACCGCTGGTGCTGGTGTACGACACCGACGCGGGCGTCCACGCCCTGGTGAACCCGGCCTCCGGGCCAGGGCTCACCCCGGGCCGCGGCGCCTTGCGCCAGGAGCCCGGCCCCGGCGGCATGCTGACCGGCGGCGACCCCACCCGGTTCGCCGTGGCCAAGGTCAGCGGCGCGGACTTGGAGCACATGTCGCCCCGGGCGATGGCCTCCTTGCTGCGGGCCCGCATCCGCCGCGGCGAGCACGGCGCCCAGGCGCACCTGGTGACCGTCGACGAGCTCGGCGCGCCGTACGCCGACGCCCGTCCCCGGCGCGTGGTGCGGGGCGCGCGGCTGCCCCGCGTCTCTCCGCGCTGGCCGGGTTCACGCTTCACGCAGGCGATGCGGCTGCTCGACCGTCCCAGCCCGTACGGCGGCACGTGGGCGTCGCGCGTGCACGTCTACCTCGCCCCCACCGTGCACAGCTCCATCGCGGCGGGACGCGGGCCGCAGCGCAACCTGGGCCGCGACGGCAAGCCGCACCTGCGCAGCTGGCGGGCCGTGATGCCGGGCCTCGCCCTGGCCGGCGGGGTGCACCTGCAGATGTACCACGCCCGCGGCGGGGCGCGGTGGGCGTTCACGGCGGGCGAGTGGCGGAGGGTGCCCGCCGCCACCGTGGGGCTGCTGCGCCGCTACGGGGGCGACGCGGCCCGCGTCCACTTCGTGATGTCCGCCGTGGGCATGCCCGCCGGGGCCCCCGCCGGGTGCGGCTCGCCGGCGGCGTGCACGTGGACGCTGGCGTCGTCCACCCCGTGGGGACGCACCGTGCTCGCCAACGGTCCCGGCGTCTACCGCATCGGACCGGACGCGCCCGACTGGCTGGCGCAGTTCAACGCGCGCTTCCCCTGACGGCCTCACGCCCCGCGCGACCGGTGCCGATAACGGGGTGGAGGAGGAAGCCCCATGCCCCGTATGCGTTTCACGATCACCGTCGCCATCGCCGCCGCCGCCGCGGTCGCCGCCACCGCCACCGCCCAGGAGCGCCTGACGCTCGTCTACGACGAGCAGCAGTACGTGGAGCGGCTGGTGAACCCCGCGTCCGGACCGGGCCTCACCCCGGCGCGCGGAGCGCTGCGCCAGGACCCCGGCGCCGGGGGCATGCTCACCGGCGGTGACGAGAACCCGTTCAAGGTCGCGAAGGTCAGCGGGCGGGCGCTGGCCGGCATGAGCGCCGCGCAGATGGCGGCCGCCCTGAAGACCCAGATCGTGCAGGGCGAGTACGGGGCCACGTCGCACCTGGTCACCATCGACGAGATCGGCAAGACGTTCGGCGACGAGCGCCCCCGCCAGATGGTGCGCAACGCCGCGCTGCCGGCGATCAGCCCGTCGTCGCCCGGCGCGCGTTTCTCGGCGGCCATGGCGATGCTGAACACGCCCAGCCCGTACGGCGGCACGTGGGCGTCGCGCGTGCACGTCTACCTCGCCCCCGCCGTGCACTCGGCGATCGGCGCGGGCCGCGGCACGCACCGCAACCTCGGCCGCGACGGCAAGCCGCACTTCCAGAGCTGGCGCGGCCTGATGCCGGGCCTGGCCCTGGCCGGCGGCGTGCACCTGCAGATGTACCACGGCGCCGGCGCGAACCGGTTCGCGTTCACCGCCACCGAGTGGCGCACCGTGCCGTCCGCGTTCGTCGGCCTGCTGGGCCGCTACGGCGGCAGCGCCTCCCGCGTGCACTTCCTGTTCTCGGACGTCGGTGCCCCCGCGGGCGCGCCCGCGTCGTGCGGCGCACCGGTGGCGTGCGAGTGGACGCTGGCCGAGGCGACCCCGGCCGGCAAGACCGTGCTGGCCAACGGTCCGGGCGTCTACCGCATCGGCGCCGAGGCCGACGCCTGGCTCGTGGAGTACAACAAGCGCTTCCCCGGCTGACCCGGGCGGCGCCCGCCGGGGGCGCCGTGACGTGGCATCACTATCCTCGGCGGCGGTGACCGACTCCGCCGCCATACCCGCGCCCGAGCGCCTCGTCGTGGTGGGAGCCGCCGCCGGGGCCGGGCGGGTGCTGTGCCAGCACGTCTTCGGGCGCATGCCGTGGCGCACCGTGCTGCTGATCGACCTCCCCGGCCAGGCCGCAACGCTGCACGAGGCCGGCGACGCGTTCGCCGAGCCCCCGGTGCTGGCCACGTACGACGGCGAGCGCCTGCACGACGTGCGCGGCACGTCCGTGCTGGCCGCGCCGGGCACGCTGGTATGCCTGGCCGTGCCGCAGACGCACCTGGGCACCGTGGCGGCGGCGTTCACGCCGCGGCTGGCCGCCGACGCCGTGGTGGTGGAGACGGCCCCGATGAAGCGGGCCGCCCAGCTGACGCTGCAGCCGGTGGTCGGCGCGCGCCACGCGTTCGGCGTCCGCCCGCTGTTCGACTCGCTGGCGCGCAGCCTGGCGGGCCAGACGATCGTGCTGACCCACGACGGCGCCGAGCCGCCGGTCGCGGCCTGGCTGCGGGGGCACGTCGAGGCCCTCGGCGGCATCGTGCAGACCACCACGCCCGACGGTCACGACCGCGCCATGGCCACGGTGCAGACGCTCACGCAGCAGACGCTGATGGCGTTCGCGGACGCGGTGGCGTGCAGCGGGCTCGACATCGAGGACGCGCTGTGGGCCATGCGCACCCCCAGCTTCGAGACCCTGCTGGGGCTGGCGGTGCGGACGCTCGCCGAACCCCAGCAGCCCGCCGTGGCCGCGCGCCAGGCGCAGGCCGAGGCCCGGGACGTGAGCCACCGGCTGACCGAGGCGGCCGCCGCCCTCGCCGCCATCGTGGGCCGCGACGACCCCGCGCTCACCCGGACGGCCCTCACCCGGCTGCGCGACCACTTCTCGGGCAGCCTGTTCGAGACCATCCACGGCACGGCGTCCGCCGTCGTCAGCGCGACCCAGGCCAAGCGGGCGGGCCTGGCGCGCCACCGCCGGGACGCGACCCCCGTGGGCATCGTCACCGCCGACCGGCCGGACGACCTGCGCGTGGGCACCATCGTGGAGCTCACCCCCACCACCGTCACGCTGGACGAGGTGCTGGTGGGCACCCGTGGCGATGCCGTGCTGCTCTCGGGCGAGGGCGTGCGCAACGCGCGCGCGCTGGGAGTGGGCGGCAAGCCGCGGCGCACGGCGTTCGCGATGGGGCGCATCGACGTGCTGGCGGGCGCCGAGCTGGACGCCCACCTCGACGCGTGGCTCGCCCACATCCGCCGCGACGTCCGCTTTCTGGTGCCCGAGTCGATCGCCGGTGAGGGCGTCACCCACGTGCTGTCGCAGGTGCCGCGCGTGCGCGACGCCCGGGTGGTGTCCGAGGTGGTGCGCACCGGGCAGCGGGCCGTGGTGGTGCGCGTGGGCATCCGCGCCGATGCCGACGTCGACGCCACGGTGGAGGACCTGCGCCAGCGCGTGGCCGACGCGTACGCCTGGCCCCGCGGCCTGTCGCTACCGCGGCGGCATGCGCACCCCGTGGCCGTGCACTACCTGGGGCCCGCGGGAACGTTCTCCGAGACGGGGGCGCGGCACTGCGCGGCCGGCCTGGGCCTGGCCGACGCCCCGCTCAACGCGCTCGGAAGCTTCGAGCAGGTGCTCGCGGCCGTCCACAGCGGCCACATCGGCGTGCTGCCCATCGTCAGCTCGTCGTCGGGCCTCGTCGAGCGGGCCGCGCAGGCGCTCCTGGATCGCGGTCGCGGCATCGAGGCGGGCGGCGTGGCGGACGTGCCGGTGCGTTTCGACGCGTACGTGCCCGACGGCTGTCACCTGGAGGACCTGCGGGGCGCCGACGTGCTCAGCCATCCCCAGGCGCTACGCCAGTGCGCCCGCTTCATCGCCCGGTGGCGCCTGAACCCGGTGGAGACCGCGTCCACCGCGGAGGCCGGACGCGCGATCGCCCGGGGCGGCACCCCGGCCGTGGCGCTGGCGGGCGCCGGCCTCGGCGAGACGTTCGGCCTGCGCGTCGCCGAGCGCGAGGTGGACGACCTGTCCGGGTCGCTGACGCGCTTCCTCGTGCTGGGCGCGCAGGGCACGTTCGGCGCGCTCACCGGGGGCAGCGACCCCACGCTGCGCTCGCTGTGGGTCGCGGCCGGGCGCCAGCACGTCGCGGACGTGCTCAGCGGGCCGGGGCCCGCGTTCGACGAGCTGATCCAGGGCCGCACGGGCATGGTGCTGCTGGTCACCAGCCGCACCGGCGCGGACGCGGGGGCGGACGGCGCCGTGTACCTGGGGCGGCTGCCGTGGACGCCGCGCACGCCGCTGGTGCGGCTGGAGGCCTAAACCGCGCCGTCGGCGCCGGGCCTGCCCCCGCGGAGCGCCAGCGCGATGGCGCGCTCCTCCTCGGGCGACAGCCGCTGCGACGAGACCCCCTCGTGGATCTCCTTCACGTACATGCGGGCGTGGTCGCGCGCGTGCAGGCACGAGATCACGGTGCCGGCCGCGGTCTGGTCGAGCAGCGCCAGCGACCACGACTGGCTGCCGCCCATGTCGCGGTAGGCGTCGTAGCGCACCAGGCCCTGGAACCGGATGACCGTGGAGAGCTCGGACGCCACGTGCTGCGACTGGCGGTCGACCAGCGCATGCAGGTCGGTGAGATCGGTGCGCAGCGCCCGGGCCTGGTCGAGCAGCGCGGCCTGGCCGTCCACCAGGTTGGCCGGCTCTCCATCGCCCAGCAGCATGCGCTGCGCCGCGCGGGTTCGGCGCACGCGCACCCACAGGATGACGGCCAGCACCAGTGCCGCCACCCCGGGGACGGCGGCCCCGGCGATGGCGGCGAGGGTGATGGAATCCACGGCGTCCCGATCGCCGGCGGGCTAGCCCGCCGTGATGACGATCTGGAACTCCTGGCGGTTGTTGTCGGTGTTCGTCTCGCCGCTGACCTGGCCCGACTCGATCACCAACTGCCCCTCCTTGCCGGCCACCCACGCACCGCTCGCGGGGCCGGGCACCGACACCTGCTTGGACGCACCCGACGCGAGCGACGGGATGGTGACGGTCTGGGTGTCGACCGCGTCCGCCGTGCCCGGGTAGTACAGCTGCGCCGTCACCTTGATGTCGGTCTCCGGGAAGTCGCCGCCGTTCTTGACGTTGACCACCCACTTCAGCTCGGAGCCCGCCGGGATGTTGTTGGCGCCCGACGCGGACAGCGCCTGCCCGGACGGATCGGCCGTCACGCCCTCGACGCTGGTGCCGCGCTTGCCGCCGGACGCGTTGGTGTTCTTGGTGCCACCGCTCTTCATGCTCTTCAGCAGCGACGCGGCGCCCGCGTCGCTGGCGAACTTGTCGTTGGTGCCGGTGAGGAACAGCGTGTTGGACGCCACCTCCAGGCCGTCGATGCTCTCCTGCCGGATCTTGGCGGCCGCCACCGTCGCGTACTCGTCCTGGTACACCACGTCGCTGGCGAGGAAGCGCTTCATCGGGTCGGACAGCTGACGCGACGCCGCGTTGGCGTTCTCACCGCGCATCACGTTGGGGATGATCTGCGACAGCAGGCTGAGGCCGCTGGCGCGCATGCGCAGCGACATCTGCAGCGCCCGGTCGGCATCGGCCAGGCCGTCGGGCGGCGACAGGGCGTCCCCGCGCTTCACCAGCGCCTTCGCGTCGACCGCCAGCTTGTCGACCTCGGTGCGCAGGGCCGCCGCGTTCTTGCCGTCGGTGTTCTGCAGCACCTGGATGAGTTTCTTGCCGTCGGCCGACGACTGGTCGGCCAGCTGTCCGGCCTCGTTGACGTACGACTTGTACGAACCCACCATCTGGTTGCGCTGGCGGTCCTTGATGAACAGCCACAGGCCGAACACCAGGAGGATGCCGATGAGCGCGAACACCGCCAGCCGGGCCATGGGGTTCGACAGAAGGGCCGCGGGTCCGTCGGGGGGCCTGCGCGACGAGCCGCCGCCGCGGACTCCGGCCGCCCGGGAGCGACCTCCGCGCGAGCGCCGGGCGCCGGACGTGCGGCTGGATCCCGACGGGCGGGTGCGCCGCGGCCGGGGGGCCTCGTCGACGTCGTCCCCTGCGCCCACGTCGGCGCGACCGCCACGGGGGCGCAGGCCACCGCGCTTGGACGACCGGCGGGAACCGGGCGGCGGCTCGTCACCCTGCGCGATGTCGTCGAAGCCGAAGTCCTCCACCGGCGGCTGCGCCGCGGCGGGCGGCGGTTCGGCCAGGTAGTCGTCCTCCTCGAAGAACGCCCGGGGCGTCTCGGGCTCGGGGATGTCGGCGAACGACTGGTCCAGTTCGTCGAACTCGCGGTCCGACTTCGGCTCGGGGCGCGGGGCGCGGCCCGTCGCGCCGGTGTCGCCGGACTCGACGTCCGGGCGATCCTCGTCAGCCATCGCCTATTTCTTTCGCTCTGAGAACAATGCGCGGTCTACCTGGGTAGGTGGGCGAGGGGGGACTCGAACCCCCAAGCTCATACGAGCACTGGCACCTGAAGCCAGCGTGTCTACCAATTCCACCACTCGCCCGCGCATCCTGCTTCTCAGGACCAGGGAACCCTAGCACGGCGGGCGCGCGCGAACGTCCCAGCGCAGGGCTTGGGAAGCGCGAGGCGAAGATGGATCCCGTGAACGGCCACGTCGCCACCGAGCTCGCTCTCGGCCGGTACCGCCTGGGCGGGATGCTGGGGCGCGGCGCCACGTCCAGCGTGCGGCGCGCGCTCGACACGCGCACGGGCGACGAGGTGGCGGTCAAGACCATCCTGGACGATCCCGACCTGGTCGCCCGGGTCGGCCGCGAGATCCGCGCGGCGTCGCGCCTGTCGCACCCCCACATCGTGCCCCTGCTGGACTGGGGATCCGACCCCGACTGCGTGCGACTGGTGTGGGAGCTCATCGACGGTCCTTCCCTGCGGGCGTTGCAGCTGGACGGCGGCGTGGACGAGGCATATGCCGTGGAGATCATGGCGGACGTACTGGACGCCCTCGATCACGCGCATTCCCGGGGTGTGGTGCACCGCGACGTGAAGCCCGCCAACATCCTCATCGACGCGCACGGCGTGGCGCGCCTGGGCGACTTCGGCATCGCCCGCGTCAGCGGCGACGCGTCGCTCACCCAGACCGGCGACGTGGTGGGCACCGTCGCGTACATGTCACCCGAGCAGGCCCAGGGCCTGGGGACCGCCGCGCCCGGCGACGTCTACTCGGCGTGCCTGGTGCTGTACGAGCTGCTGACGGGCAGCAATCCCAATCGCGCAGACGGCGCGGTGGCGTCGCTGCGCCGCACGCTGTCCGGGGAGGTCCCCGACCTCGAGCGCCGGCGCCCCGACCTGCCGCGGAACGTGGCCCGGCTGGTGATGGACGGCCTCGACCCCGTCGCCGACGCGCGGCCCCGCGCCGGGGAGCTGGCCCACGACCTGCGCCGCGCGGCCACCCGGGCGTGGCCCGCCGGCGCCGCCGTCGCGGGCGCCGTGCGACGCCACGCGTGGCTGCCGCGCGCCGCCCGGGCGGTGGCGGCGGCGACGCCCACGGCGGTCGCACTGGTCGCCTGGACCGACCTCTCCCCGGCCACCGTGGCCGCCGCGGCCGCCGCGGCCGCCGCCTGCTTCGCGTTCGCGCCCCTCCTGGCCGTGCTGCTGGCGCTCGCCGCGGGCCTCACCCTGCTGGGGCGGTACGCGCCCGGAATCGCCCTCGCGCTGGCGCTCCCGGCCGTGGCGGTGGCGCTGGCGGGCCGCCGCAGCCCGTGGCTGGCGCTCAGCGCCGCCGCGTGGCCCCTCGCGTTCGCCGCCGGACTGGGACCCCTGGCGGCCGCGACGACGGGCATCGCGCCCCGCTGGACGCAGCGCGCCGGCCTGGCGCTGGTGGGCGTGGCCTCCACCGTCGCCTGGCAGCTTCTGGACGCCGGCCACGGCGTGCTGTTACACGCCAACCTGGCGGTGCCGGGGATCGACGCGGTGGCCCACCGCGGCAACCCGGTCTCCGCCGTCGCCACCGTGATCGAGCCCCTGTCCGGCGCCCCCTGGGTGGCCGCCCAGGGGGCCGTGCTGGTCGCGGCCGCCGTCGCGGCGGGCGCGCTGGGTGCGCGCCGCGGATCGCCCCGCGTCGTGGCCGCCGCCGCGTGGATCGCCGCGGTCACGGCGGGCGTCGTCGCCACCGCCCCCGACCCGCGCGCCGCCGGCGCCGGATGCATCGCGTCCGGGGCCGTGCTGATGGTGTGGACGCTCCGTCCCTGGCGGTTACTCGTCCGCCAGGGTGCGCCTGCCGCGTCCGCTACTGTCCCCACCAGCCCATGAGCGTATTGAGACGTATCGAGAACTCCATCGAGGCGGTGGTCGAGCGCGGCTTCCGGCGCGCGTTCCGCAGCCAGCTGCAGCCCGTCGAGCTGGCCCGCAAACTCGCCCGCGAGATGGACGACCACAAGTCCGTGTCGGTGGCCAAGATCTACGTGCCCAACGAGTACACGGTGTTCCTCGCGCCCCCCGACCACGAGGCGTTCACCAGCTACGAGGGCGCGCTGACGGCCGAGCTGGCGGCGTACCTGGAGGCCCACGCGCGCGGAAGCGGCTACTCGCTGATCACCGCGCCCACCGTCGCGCTGGAGCGCGACGACGACCTGCGCGCGGGCGAGTTCGGCATCGGTTGCCGCATGGCCGACGTGCCCGAGGGCACCGCCCCCGCCGCTGCACCCGAGCCCGAGGCGGCGGCCCCGGCGCCCGCGCTCGCCGCGGCCCCGGTGCGCAACGCCGCGATGGCGGGGGTCAGCGGCACCCAGGTCATCTCGGCCGCCGACGCGCAGTCCGCGATGAACGCCGGCGCCTTGGTGCTGGTGATGAACGGCGTCCGCACCACCATGGACAAGCGCGTGCTCACCATGGGACGCAGCCGCGACCGCGACCTGGTGATCCCCGATCCCAACGTCAGCCGCAGCCACTGCGAGATCCGCCACGTGGGCTACGACTACTTCATCATCGACCTCGACTCGACCAACGGCGTCGAGGTGAACGGCCACATGGTCAGCCGCCACGCGCTGGTGGACGGCGACCGCATCATGCTGGGCACCACCGAGATCCGCGTGGAGCTGTCGTGACCGAGACGTCCATGCTGGTGGCCCAGCTGGTCATCGTCGCCCTGCTGTTCGGCTTCATGTGGGCCGTGGTGCGCTCGGCGTGGCGCACGCTGGCGCGCTCGACCCCCCCGTCGCTGCCGCTCACCGACCCCGTGGTGGCGTACGACACGGCGGCCCACCCCATCCTCGACCGCTCGCCCGCGGCCGTGGTGGTGGACCTGCCGGACGAGCTCCCGGCCGTGCCCCCGGCCACCCCGGGCCCGGGCCCGTACGGCGAGATCGCGCGCCTCGACATGCCCGACCGCGACTTCCTGCGCAGCGAGGACGCCACGAACGTCCCGGACGAGGCCGCGCCCGAGATCCCGGCCACCGACCGGGCCCACAGCCAGTCGACCGCCGAGGTGCTGGCCGCGGGCATCGAGCCGCGCCTCATCGTCGAGTCGGGCCCCAGCCAGTCGGGTCTCGAGCTGCCGCTGGGCGGCGGGCTCACCATCGGCCGCAGCGAGTCGAACGACCTGCACCTGGACGATTCGTACCTGTCGCACATGCACGCGCGCATCCTGCGGCGCGGCAGCTTCTTCTACGTGCAGGACCTGGGGTCGACCAACGGCACGTTCCTCAACGGGCAGCGCGTGGAACACGCCCAGCTGCGGGTGCGCGACACCCTGCGCATGGGCGAGACGACGCTGCGGTATGAGGAGTAGATGAGCAACGACCTCCACATCGTGGAGCTGGCCGAGCGCTCCGACACGGGCCGCGTGCGCGACCACAACGAGGATCGCAGCTTCGTGGCGGCCCACGTGGTGGCGGTGGCCGACGGCATGGGCGGGGCGCTGGCGGGCGAGGTGGCGTCGCAGATGGCGGTGGAGGCCATCGAGGGCGTCTCCAAGCCGGCCAACTCCATGGCCATCAAGGCCGCGATCGAGAACGCCAACCGGGCCATCCGGCGCATGGCGGCGGAGGACCCCGGCAAGGCCGGCATGGGCACCACCATCACCGCCGCGACGCTCGACAAGCGCACCGTCGACGTGGTGCACGTGGGCGACTCCCGCGCGTACCTGTGGAGCGGCGAGACGCTGACGCAGCTGACGCACGACCACTCGGTGGTGGCCGAGCTGGTGCGCCAGGGCACGCTGTCGCCCGAGGAGGCCGGCAACCACCCGCACCGCAACGTCATCACGCGGGCGCTGGGGGCCGAGTCGGAGGTCACGGTCGACACGTACAGCCACGAGGTGACCGAGGACGACATCCTGCTTCTGTGCAGCGACGGGCTGTACGGCGAGGTGACCGACGAGGAGATCGTCGCCGAGCTGACGCACGCCACGTCGATGGAGGAGGCGGCCGCGGCCCTCGTCGCACGCGCCAACGCCAACGGCGGGTCGGACAACGTCACGGTGGTGCTGGCCCGGGTGGGCGAAGGCCCGCCGACCGAGGCCACGTCGGCCACGCTGTCGTCCGACACGCAGGAGATCCCGGTCGACGCCGACGACCTGCCGCCCACGCGCGGTGCCCGGCCCGACCGCACCACCAAGGTGATCTCCGGCGTCACGTCGGGCGGGGCCGACTCGGTGCCCACCGCCCCCATCCTCCTCGAGCGGGCCCCGGGCGTCCGGCGCCACCGGGGCGGGCTGGTCGCGGGCGTGCTGATCGCGGTCGTGGCGCTGCTGGCGGGCGGCTTCGCCTGGTTCCAGGGCCGCAGCTACTCGCTGGAGGTCAGCGAGGGCGACACGGTGTGGGTGCGGCGCGGCGTCTCGCTGGGCCCGCTCGACACCAGCCGCGACTGGGAGGACACGGGCGTGGCCGCCAGCCCGGGCCTGGCGCTGGGCGGCATCGGCGGGCTGGGCGAGACGGTGCTGCGCGCCACGCGCATCGTGTGGAACCAGGGCCTTCCCGATGTCACGGTGCCGCAGGCACAGGTGCCCGACGCGAACGTGCCCGGGGTAGGACCGCTGACCGAGGGCCGCACGACGCCGTCGACCACGACGGCACCGCAGGCGCCCACGTCCACCACGCCCGCCCCCGCCACCACGACCCCGGGCTGACGCGGCACTTGCTGTCCCCGCGCACCCGTGAGACCGGGTTCCTCGTCCCCGCGGCGCTCATCGCCGCGCTGGGCGCCGCCACCGTCGCCACCGCGAAGGCCGACGCCCTGCGCTACGGCCCCGTCGCGATGGTCGGCGCGGGCATCGCGCTGTTCGTGGTGATGCACCTGGTGCTGCGGCTGCGCGCGCCCATGGCCGACCCCTATCTGCTGCCCACGGTGGCCGTGCTGACGGCCGTCGGGATGGTGACGCTGTACCGCATCAACCCGACGCTGGCGCGCGATCAGATGGTGTGGCTGGGCGTCGGCGCGGCGGTGTTCTGCGGGGTGCTCCTGCTGATGCCCGATCACCGCGCGCTCGAGCGCTACCGGTATCTCATCGGCATCACCGCCGTGCTCCTGCTGGTCGCCACCGCGGCGTTCGGCACCGAGATCTACGGCGCCAAGCTGTGGATCCGCTTGCCCGGCGGGCAGACGGTGCAGCCGGGCGAGATCGTCAAGGTGCTGATGGTGATCTTCCTGGCCGGGTACATGCGCGACAAGCGGGAGCTGCTGGCCGTCCCCACCCGGCGGGTGCTGGGCATCCCCACCCCGCCGCTGGCGGTGCTGGCGCCGATGCTGGCCGTGCTGGGCATGGCGCTGGCGCTGGTGGTGCTGCTGAACGACTTCGGCACCGCGCTTTTGTTCTTCGGCATCTTCCTGGCCATGATCTACGTGGCCACCGGCCGCGCGGCGTACGCCGGGGTGGGCGTGGCGCTGTTCCTGGCGGGCTCGCTGGCCGTGTGGATGCTGGTGCCGCGCATCCAGGACCGCGTCGACTCGTGGCTGCATCCGTTCGCCGACCCCCAGGGCCGCGGGTACCAGCTGGTGCAGTCGCTGTACGCGCTCGCCGACGGCGGGGTGATCGGCAGCGGCCTGGGCAAGGGCTTCCTGGTCACCGACGGCGGCCAGACCGTCATCCCGTTCCTCGAGACCGACTTCATCTTCTCGGCCGTCGGAGCCGAGCTGGGCTTCATCGGCGCGGCCGGCATCCTGTGCCTCATCGTGGTGCTGCTGGCCCGCGGCCTCACCATCGCGGCGCGCGCCAACGACGGGTTCAGCAAGCTGCTGGCCACGGGCCTCACGGCCGTCATCGGCCTGCAGGCGTTCCTCATCGTGGGCGGCGTGGTACGCCTGGTGCCGCTGACCGGCGTCACGCTGCCGTTCCTCAGCTACGGCGGGTCCAGCGTGGTGACGAACTTCGCCATCATCGCGATCCTGCTGGTGGTGAGCCACCGCACCGACCGCCCGTACCGCCCCCGCGGACGCCGCAACGGCGACCACGCCCGCAGCGGGGGTGACGACGGATGAACACGTCGATCCGCCGCCTGTTCGCGGTGCTCGCCTGCGGCTTCCTGCTGCTGGGCCTGCTGCTGGGCTACTGGCAGGTGGTGGCCGCCGGTGACCTGGCCGACCGCACCGACAACCGGCAGGCGCAACGCCGCGACCAGACCGTCGACCGCGGGCGCATCATCACCGCCGACCGCATCGTGGTGGCCCGCAGCGTGCCGCGGGTCATCCGGGGGCAGACGACGTACGTGCGCGGCTACCCGCAGGGCACGCTGGCGCCCCACGTCGTCGGCTACGCCAGCCCGCAGGTGGGATCCACGGGCCTGGAGGCCCAGTACAACTCGTACCTGCGGGGAAGCTACGGCGCGGAGCCGCTGCTGGTGCGGTTGCGGCTGCGCACCGCCCACGGCGCCGACATCCACCTCACCATCGACCAGCGGGTGCAGGAGGTGGCCGACCAGCAGCTCCTGGGGCGCAAGGGCGCCGTCGTGGCCATCGACCCGAAGACCGGGGCGATCCTGGCGATGGCCTCGTCGCCGGGCTATGACCTGGCCAAGGTGTCCGACCCCAAGGCGTTCGCGCAGATCCGCACGGCCCCCGACTCGCCCCTGTACAACCGCGCGACGCAGGGCCGCTACCCGCCCGGCTCCACGTTCAAGCTGGTGACGCTGGTGGCGGCGCTCGAGTCCGACCTGGGGTACTCGTCGCAGACGCGCTTCGACGACACCGGCACGCTGCGCACCAACGGGCCGCCCATCCGCAACTTCGGCGGCCACGTGTACGGCGACCACGACCTGACCCAGGCGCTCACCAACTCGGTGAACACCACGTTCGCCCGCATCGGGCTGAACCTGGGCGCCAACCGCATGGGCGAGCAGATGGAGGCGTTCGGCTTCGGCCGCAAGCCCGGCATCGACCTGCCGGGCAACGAGGTGCTGGCCTCCGGGCGCTACCAGGGCGGCAAGCTGCTTCCCAACATCGCCGGCGACGCCGACCTCGCCCGCATCGCCATCGGCCAGGAGAAGCTGAGCGTCACGCCGCTCGAGATGGCGATGGTGGCGGCGACGATCGCCAACGGCTGCACCCAGATGCGCCCGTACCTCGTCACCAACGCCGTCGACCGCAGTGGATCGGACGTGTTCGAGCAGTCCCCCAGCCAGGTGCGCCAGGTGTGCTCCGCCGACACCGCCCGCATCGTCACGGACATGATGGGTAACGTGGTGCGTGAGGGCACCGGCACCCAGGCGGCCCTTCAGGGACTGGACGTCGCGGGCAAGACCGGCACCGCCGAGACCGGCGACGGCGGTCTCAACGATGCATGGTTCGTAGGGTTCGCACCGAAGGACGATCCCAAGGTCGCGATCGCCGTGGTGGTGGAGGGCACGCCCGACACGGGCGGCGTGGCGGCGGCGCCCATCGCGCGTGAGGTGATGAAGAAGGCCATCGAGAGGAGCGGGGGATGAGCGGTATCCAGAGCGGCGACATCATCGCCGACCGCTACCGCATCGCCGAGCAGTTGGGCGCGGGCGGCATGGCCCAGGTGTTCCGCGCCGACGACATGGACCTGGGGCGCAGCGTCGCCATCAAGGTGCTGGCGTCCCGCTATGCGCGCGACCAGCAGTTCGTCGACCGCTTCCGCCGCGAGGCGTCGTCGGCGGCCAAGCTGAACCACCCCAACATCGTGCAGGTGTTCGACCGCGGCGAGGCCAAGGGCACGTACTACATCGTGATGGAGTACCTGCCGGGCCCCGACCTCAAGGACATCATCCGCCGCCGGGGCGCCATCGGCGCCGACGAGACCATCGAGGCCGGCCTCCAGATCCTGTCGGCGCTCGCCGTGGCCCACCGCAACCACGTGGTGCACCGCGACATCAAGCCGCAGAACGTCATCATGGCCGACGACGGCCTGTTGAAGGTGACCGACTTCGGCATCGCGCAGGCCGGGACGGAGGCCGAGCTGACCGAGGCCGGCTCGGTGATCGGCACCGCGCAGTACCTGTCGCCCGAGCAGGCCCAGGGCGGCGACGTGACGGGCTCGAGCGACTGCTACTCGGTGGGCATCGTGCTGTACGAGATGCTGACCGGGCGCGTGCCGTTCGACGGCGAGCGCCCCGTGACGGTGGCCATGAAGCAGGTGCACGAGCCCCCCGTGCCCCCGTCGGTGTTCGAGCCCTCCGTACCGCCCGCGCTCGAGAAGGTGGTGCTGAAGGCCATGGCCAAGCGCCCGTCCGACCGGTACGCGTCGGCCGAGGACTTCAGCGCCGCCCTGATGGCGGTGCGCGCCGAGCTTGACTCCGACGACGGCACCGCGGTGATGGGTGCCGCGCGCGACGACGCCACGCGCGTCATGACGCCCGTCGGCGGACCGGCCGAGGGCTCCACCCGCGTGATGCCCGCAGCCGGCGGTGCCGGGGCCGGGGCCGGCGACGCGCGCGCCCGCCGCGTGGAGCCACCACCTCCCGAGAACGCGCCCCCGCGCCCCATGTGGCCGTACCTGGTGGCGCTGGCCGTGCTGCTGCTGGTGGCGGGCGTCGCGTACCTGATGCTGAGCGGCGGCGGCAAGGGCGACACCACCATGGTCACCGTGCCGTCCGGCCTCGTGGGCCTGTCCGAGCAGGACGCCACCACGCAGCTGATCGCGGCCAAGCTGAAGCCCGAAAGCGAGCGGGTCGCCGACCCCAAGATCCCCGTCGACCAGGTGATCTCGGTCGATCCGGCCGAGGGCAGCAAGGTGGCCGAGGGCGGCAAGGTGGTGCTGACCGTCAGTTCCGGCCCGGCCAACACGTCGGTGCCGGACGTGGTGACGATGAAGCAGGCCGACGCCGTCGCGGCCATCAAGCGCGCCAACCTGGTGCCCAAGGTGCAGAAGAAGTTCAGCGCCGACGTCGACAAGGGCGTGGTGATCTCGCAGAACCCCACGTCGGGCGCGCAGGCGGCGGAGGGCGACACCGTCACGATCGTCGTCAGCGACGGCACCGAGCCCATCAAGGTGCCCAACGTGCGGGCCAAGAGCCTCGACACCGCGCTCAGCATGCTGCGGGCGGAGGGCCTGGAGGGCAACCCGGTGGAGGTCACCAGCGAGCAGCCCAAGGGCATGGTGCTGCGGCAGGACCCGGCACCCGGCACCGAGGTGCAGAAGGGCGCCACGGTGCGCCTGGAGGTGGCCGCGGGCCCGCAGCTGACGTCGGTGCCGTCGGTGGTCGGCAGCACGCGCGAGAAGGCGCAGTCGGTGCTGGAGGGCTCCGGGTTCGACGTGTCGGTGCAGAACGAGGCCAGCAGCACGGTGCCCAGCGGATCGGTGATCCGCCAGGACCCTGGCCCCAACGCAGAGGTGAACGGCGGCTCCACCATCACCATCTGGGTGAGCGACGGACCGGCGGCGGAGCCCACCACGCCGGTGCCCGCCCCGGCCCCCGCGCCGGGCGCCACCACCCCCGCGCCCGGGCCCGCGCCGGCGACGCCCGACAACAACACGCCCGTGCCGGCGCCCGGGCCCACGGGCCAGAACCCGGGCCACGGCGGCACGCCCCCCGGTCAGGCGAAGAAGGGCAACGGATGACCCGCGTGCTGGTGCTGATGGGGGGGCGCAGCGGCGAGCACGACGTGTCGCTGGTGTCGGCCCGCGGCGTGGTGGACGCGCTCACGGAGGGCGGCTTCACGCCCGTGCCGGTGGTGATCGACCGGGAGGGCGCGTGGACCCGCGACGGCCGGCCGGTGACGCTCGGTCCCGGCGCGGGCGGCGTCGGGCGGCTGATCGACCTGGCCGACGGCAGCGTGGACGAGGTGGACGTGGTGTTCCCCGTGTTGCACGGCCCCAACGGCGAGGACGGCACCGTGCAGGGCCTGTGCGAGATGGCCCGCCTGCCGTACGTCGGCGCGGGCGTGGCGGCGTCGGCGGTGTCGATGGACAAGGCGCTGTTCAAGGCCCTGGCGATGGGACACGGCCTGCCCGTCGCGGAGGCCGTCGTGGTGAGCGCCGCCGACTGGGCCACGCAGCCCGACGCGGTCACCGCGGAGGTGGCGGCGTCCATCGGCTACCCGTGCTTCGTGAAGCCGGCCCGCATGGGCTCGAGCGTCGGCATCTCGCGGGTGTCGTCCCCCGACGGGCTCGACGAGGCCATCGTGCTGGCGCTGGCGGCCGACGACAAGATCCTGATCGAGCGCGGCGTGACATCGCCGCGTGAGGTGGAGGTGGGCCTGCTGGGCACGCCCGGCGACCTGGTGACGTCGCCGCCGGGCGAGATCACGTACGACGCCGAGTGGTACGACTACGAGACCAAGTACACGGACGGACGCGCCCAGGTGACCATCCCCGCCGCGCTCGACCCGGCGCTGGTCTCACGCCTGCAAGCCCTGGCGGAGGCCGCGTTCGAGCTGGTGGGATGCCACGGTCTGGCACGCGTCGACTTCCTCATCGCCCCCGACGGCGAGATCTTGCTGAGCGAGCTCAACACCATGCCCGGGTTCACGCCCACCAGTGCGTTCCCGTCGCTGATGGCCCAGGCGGGCGTGCCCTACCCCGAGGCGGTGCGGCGCCTCGTGACCATGGCGATGGACCGCGCGGGCGCGCGCACCGCCACGACGTGACGGGCCCGCGGTGGGCGCGCGTGGGCGTGGTGGCCGACAGTCACGTCGGGGAGTACCGCGACGCACTGCCCGGCGGGGTGGCGGCGGCCCTGGAGGGCTGCGACGTGATCGTGCACGCCGGGGACGTGTCGGTGGCAGCGGCGCTGGACCCTCTGCGGGAGATCGCCCCGGTCGTGGCCGTGGCCGGTGACCACGACCGCGGCGACGCCGCGCGCCTGCCGCGCATGGCCCGCCTGGACGTGGCGGGGTGCCGCATCGGCGTGATGCACGGGTCGGTGGGCCGCCCGCTCGACACCGCCATCACCGTGGCGCAGTGCCTGGCGCCGGTCGCCCTGCCGTGGCGGCGCGTCGTGCACCGGGGCCTCAGGCGCCGCATGCCCAGCGTCGACGTGATCGTGTACGGCCACTGGCACGCCGTCACGTCCACCCGAGAGGACGGCGTGCTGATGGTGAGCCCCGGGGCGCTGTGCCCCTTGGGGAGCCTGGAGGGCGACGGGCGGGTGCGGCGCTCGCCCGCGGGCCTGGCCGACCTGGCGGTGCGGCGCTTTCGCCACGTCAACGGCATCCGGCGGGGGCGTGGCCATGTGGCCATCCTCGACGTGACGCCCGACGGTCCGCGCGTCTCGCACGTCGCGGTGCCGGTGACGCCGTGAAGCGGCGGGGACCGGTGGCGGTCGCGCTCGCGGTGGCGGCCCTGGCCGGGGCCTGCGGCGGCGGCCCCGCCGACGAGGTGGTGGCCCGTCACGTGGGCGATGCGTGCAATGCGGCCGGCATCGAGCGCACCGGTGGGTTGCTGGCGGGGACGCCCAACCAGAACGACCTGCTGCGCATCCTGTCGCGGTACAACGCCCTGGACGCGCGGCTCGACGCCATCGACGCGCGCGGTGACGCGGCCGATCGCGTGGACCGCCTGCGCACCGCGCTGCTGGGCGTGCGCGACGGCTTCGCGCGCCTTTACGACGCGGCCGGCCAGCCACCCGGCGGCCGTACCCCGCAGCCGCCTGATGGAGGCCCCACCAAGCCGTTCGCCCGCCTGGCCCGGGCGGCCGCGGCGATGCCGGCGCCGTCGTGCGGGCCGGGCCCCATGGGCCAGGCCGGGTTCGAGCGCTTCTCCCGCCTGCTGGCGGCCGAGACCCGGCTGGCGGGCCCCACGGGGAAGTACACCGTGGACGCCGGCCGCGCGTGTCGCCGGCTGCCGCGCTCACTCAGCCTGGAGCCGCGCCCGGCGCACCCCGGCCGGGCACGCGCCTGGGCGCTTGAGGTGCGCCAGGCGCTGCAGACGTTCGAGGCCGAGATGACGCTGATGGACCCGCCCCCCGCCGCCCGCGGCGCGCACCAGCGCGCGCTCGAGTACGTGCGCGCCGACATCGACCTGGTGGGCTCGTACGCCGACACCACCGGCACGAAGGCCCGCCAGGAACTCGTGGCCATGGCCGAAAGCCACGCGGGGATCGTGAAGGACATCCGCGAGGCCATGGCCGACGCGGGGGTGGACTGCACCCGCTGAGGCGGGGCCCTACGACCCCCGCGGCGCCGGCGCCGGCGACGCGCGGGCCCGGGGGTGGGCACGATCGAAGTCGCTGCGCAGGTGCGCGGCGGTGACGTGGGTGTAGACCTCGGTGGTGACGGGCGACGCGTGCCCCAAATGAGCCTGCACGTAGCGGATGTCGATGCCCGACTGGATGAGGTGCGTGCCGCACGAGTGCCGCAGGGCGTGCGGGAACACCCGCCCGCCGTGGTCGGCGAGGCCCGCGCGGCGGGCGGCGGCGGTGACGATGCGCCAGACGTCCTGGCGCCCCAGGCGCCGCCCGGTGTGTGACACGAACACCGCGTCGGCGTCGCGGCGCCCGCCGGCGTGCGCGGCACGCAGCTCGGGCCGCCCCAGGCGCAGGTACGCCTGCAGTGCCCGCACGGCGGTGGCGGGCACGGCCACGGCGCGCGGCTTCGCGCCCTTGCCCATGACGACCACGTGGGGGTCGGCGGGGTCGTCCAGGTGGCAGTCCGACACGTTGAGCCCCACGGCCTCGCTGGCACGCAGGCCGCAGCCGTACAACAGCTCCACCAAGGCAGCGTCGCGCGTTCCCCGAGGGCCGGGCCGGGCTGCCGCCTCGCACAGCATGCGCGTGGCCGACGGGGTCAGCGCCACCACCTCGCGGCGCAGCGCGTCGCGTCCCGCCGCGACCCCGGGTGGCTTCACGGCGGACGCCGGGTTGGCGACGCCGAAGGCCTGCGACGACCAGGCGCACAGGGCCCGCACCGCGGCGACACGGCGGCGGCGGGTGGACGGGCGCCCGGTGAGGCCGTCGCGCCACGCGTCGAACCAGCCGGGGCCCAGCGCGGCCAGCGCCGCGGCGGCGGCCCGGGCCGCCGGGTCGTCCTCCACCCCGAACGTGCGCCCCACCGCGTCGGCGTCGGGCAGGGCGTCGTCGCCCAGGCCCAGGGCGCCGGCCAGCACCGCCAGGTCGCGGGCGTATGCCGCGCGGGTGTTGGCGCTCGCGCGGGTCGACAGGAACCCCTCGGCCAGGCGCGCGAAGCCCGCGGGGTCGACGCTCATCCGCGCGGGTGGCCGCGACGCAGCATGCCCTGGATGTCGCGGGTGGTGACCCCCGTGTAGCGCTGCGTGGTGGCCAGGCTGGCGTGGCCCAGCACCTCCTGCACCACGCGCAGGTGCGCGCCGTCGCGCCCGGGCGGCCCCTCCAGCAGGTGCGTGGCGGCGGCGTGGCGCAGCACGTGGGGGCCACCGGAGCGGCCGATGCGCCGCAGGCGGTCGTTGACGATGCGGTACACGGTGGAGCCGTCGAGCGGCCGGCCGGAGCGCGACAGGAACACCTCGTCCCGGGCGCGCCCGGCGTTCTCGGCCGCCACCACCGGGCGGCCCTGGTGGATCCACTGGGCCAGCGCGGCGACGGCGGGCTCGGTGAGCGGCACGGTACGGGTGCGCCCGCCCTTGCCCGCCACGCGCACGGTCTCGTGCTCGAAGTCGATGTCGCCGAGGGCCATGTCGCACGCCTCCTGGCGGCGCAGGCCCGACCCGTACAGCACCTCCACCAGCGCGCGGTTGCGCAGCGCGAGGGGGTCCAGGTCGTCGGCCTCGGCGGCGACGGGGCGCGACATGCCGGCCACCAGGGTCGCGGCCTCCGCCTGGCTGATGCGCGTGACCAGGGGCGCCGGCACCCGGGGGCGGGGGATGCGTTCGGGTGGCGTGCGCCCGGCGGGGAAGTGCGGGGCCAGCCACTCCCGGGCCGCGGTGAGGGCCCGCGCGCGGGTGGAGGCCGACCAGCCCAGGTCGCGCAGGGCCGCCTCAAGCGCCGATGGGGTGATGGCGGCGGGGCCGGGCACGCCGTGGGCGTCCATCCACTGGCCCAGCAGGCGGGCGTCTTTCAGGTACGCGCGGCGGGTGCGGGGTGACAGCACGCGGGGGCGGTCGCCCTGCCGCTGCAGGCGGGCGTCGAGGTCGGCCAGGGCGTCGTCCCACGAGGTCACCTCCTCTTGTTCGGCACCCCCTTCACGGTTACCTCTTGCACGGTGGCCAGGTACTTGCCGTCGGCGTCGGGTTGCGGCGCCAGGCGAGTGATCCACAACAGCAGTTCGTTGGTGGCACCGGCGGCCAGCGGCACGTGCTGGGTGCCGCCCTTGAACGTGCCCTTGGCCAGCGGCGGGTCGGTGAACGGTGGCTGCCCGGCGTTGCGGATCTCGAACGTGGCGCCCGGGGTGTCGGACGTGATGCCCACCTCGGTGGGGCGGTAGCGGGCGGGCAGGGTCAGCTGCAGGCCGACGCCGTCCTTCGCGTAGCCACCGAAGTCGGGCGTGGTGCTGTAGCGCTCGGTCGACCATCCGGCGGTGATGCTGCCGTCGGTGGCGGCGTTGACCTGGTCGGGGTTCTCGGTCTTCTCCCCGTCGCCCTGGGGGTCGAACGACTGCACGTCGTCGATGGGGATGCGGGTCGCGGCGGGGGTGGGCGGCGGGCTGGGATCGCGCTCGTTGAGCGCCTGGTAGCCGACGTAGCCGCCGACGGCCGCCAGCAGCACGCCGATGCCGGCCGCCAGCTCGGTGAGCGAGCGGCGGCGCCGCGGCTGGACGCGGCGGCGGCGCTGGGTGTCGTCGGCGGCCGCATCGAGCTCGGGAGGGATGGCGAACGACGCCGTGTCACCCGAGTCGCGTTCCTCCAGGGCCCGGGCGAAGCGGGCGGCACTGTCGAACCGGTGGCTGGGGTGCTTGGCCGCCGCGCGCAGGGCACACGCGGCGACGTGGCTGGGGATGTCGGGGCGCACGCTGCGGGGGTCGGGCAGCGGGTCGCTGACGTGGCGCATGGCGACGCCCAGGAAGCTGTCGGCGGGAAACGGCAGCTTGCCGGTGAGGCATTCCCACAGCACGATGCCGAGGCTGTAGACGTCGGTGCGCCCGTCGATGGGTTGCCCCTCGGCCTGCTCGGGGGCGAGGTAGTCGCTGGAGCCCACCAGCATGCCGGTGCGCGTGAGCCCCATGTCGTGGTGGCCCTCCATCAGGCGGGCGATGCCGAAGTCGGTGAGCTTGGCGGTGCCGTCCTTGGCCAGGAGCACGTTCTGCGACTTGATGTCGCGGTGCACGATGCCGTTGTGGTGGGCGTGGTCGAGCGCGCGGGCCACCTGCGCGCAGATGCGCACGGCGTCGGCGGGGTCGAGCGCCCCTTCGCGGCGGATGCGCGACTTCAGGTCTTCGCCGTCGACCAGCTCCATCACCAGGAACGGGCCCTCGTCGTCCTCGCCGCGGTCGAGCAGGTGTACCAGCCCGGGGTGGGCGAGGCGGGCGACGGTCTCGGCCTCGCGGCGGAAGCGGTCGACGGCCTCCTGGTCGTCCAGCAGGCTGGGGCGCAGGCGTTTGAGGGCGACGGGGCGGTCGAGCACCGTGTCGTGGGCGCGCCACACCGTGGCCATGCCGCCGCGCCCGATCTGGCGCTCCACGCGGTAGCGCACCGTCGCCGTGTCGCTCAACGGTGTCGCCGGCCGGGTGGCGTGGTGGACGCGTTCACCGAGCCAGGATAGCCGCCTATTCACCGTGGGCCGAGGCGGGCGGGGTGCGCCCCGGCGATCGCCTGGCGCCGCGCCACTACACTGGCGGCATGGCCTCGCAGCACACCGTGCTCGTCGTGGAGGACGACGAGAGCATCGCCGAGTCGATGGCGCATCACCTGGGCCGGGCCGGGTATCGCGTGCTGCGCGCGGGCGACGGCGCGCACGGTCTGCGGCTGTTCCGGCATCAGCGTCCCGACCTGGTGATCCTCGACCTGATGCTTCCCGAGGTGGACGGCTGGCGGTTCACCGAGGAGATCCGCAACGAGGACGCCCGGGTGCCCCTGATCATGTGCAGCGCCCGCACCAGCGAGTACGACCGGGTGCATGGCCTGGAGGTGGGGGCCGACGACTACATCAGCAAGCCGTTCTCGATGAAGGAGATGGTGGCGCGCGTCAACGCCCACCTGCGGCGGCGCGATCACGAGCGCCAGCCGGGCGGGCGCGGCCCTGTCGACGTTGAGGGCCTGCTGATCGATCCCGATCAGGTGCAGGCGTTCCACGACGGCGCGTCGGTGGGGCTGACGCCGCGTGAGTTCGAGGTGCTGTTCGCGTTGGCGCAGAGCGGCGGCAAGCCGATGGCCCGCAACCGCCTGTACCGCGACGTGTGGGGCTACGAGATGCTGGCGGGCGACCGCTCGGTGGACGTGTTCGTGCGTAAGGTCAGGCAGAAGCTGGCGAAGGCGTGCCCCGAGCACACGTACGTGCAGACCCACTACGGGGTGGGCTACCGCTTCGAGCCTGTGCCGCGGGAGCCCGGAGACGATCCCGGGGGAGCCTCGGAGGACTCTGGGGAGGCGTGAGGTCGGGCGCGGTGGCCGCGTGTGGAGCCGGTGCCGCGCGCCCGTGGGCTATCTCGCGTTTCCCGCGACGCCTGGGCACACCACACCACTCCGTCAAACGCTGCCCAGCTAACATGCCGGTGACCGCACCTCGTGCGGATCAAGAATTTGTGTATGTAGCAGTGATTTCCACCACTCCGGGAGTCGCGAAGGCAGAGTGCCGTGTCAATAGAAATGGTACGTGCGATCCATCCAGGTAACATTTCCGGCTTCGTACCCGACTCCAGGCAGCGCAATCACTAGCCGCGCTATGGGACTACCGCTCAGGATCAAAGCAATCTCTTTTTGCGTCTGAAGAATGGTTTGCACAGACGCTCCAATACATGCGGGAAGGCGGGACTGCTCCGACCAGTCATCCTCGTACACCACGCTACCTGAAGAAAGAATCAGCGTCCAACCGACTTCCGAATTGATCTCCAGGACGCACCCATCGACGTCTATCGATACGCCTGAGACGCCCTTTCCGAGCCAGACGGCTGCGATGTCAGCGTTGGCGAGATGTGGCCATGGAATCTGCGTCACGGCGGCGGCAACGGGACGTGGGTATTGTGTTGCCCGCCGCTAGTCTTCCCCGTGGACGGATCAACACCCTGATAGCCCCTACCGGTCCACCGCTCCCACCGCCTGAGCTGGGCTGGGTTTGGCGAGGGCCGGGTTGGTTGGTTCACGCTTTTGGGCTGCTGGCGGTTCATGCGTGCTGCTCGTGGCGGGTGGTCTCGAACTCGGCGGGCGGCTGGTTGCCGATGGAGCTGTGGAGCCTGGTGTTGTTGTACCAGCTGATCCAGGCGATGCTCGCGAACTCGAGGTGCCGCCTCGTGCGCCAGACGCGGTCGCTGATCAGCTCGGTTTTGAGGGTGTCGACGAAGCTCTCGGCCATCGCGTTGTCGTATGCGTCGCCGACGGTGCCGATCGAGGCGAGCACGCCGTGATCATCAAGGGTTCTGCGGGAAATCAAGGCTTGTGTACTTGGCTGCCGGCGTCGCTGTGATGGATCAGTTGGACGTCGGCGCCGATCTCGCGGGTCGCCAAGGCCATCCGCAGGGCGTCGAGCACGAGGGTGGTGCGCATGTCGCCGGCCAGTTGCCAGCCGACGATCTTGCGGCTGTAGGCGTCGAGCACGAAGCTCAGGAACACGGTGCCTTGCCAGCACCGCAGGTAGGTGAAGCCTGCGACCCACAACAGGTCCGGGCCGGGGGCGGTGAACCTGCCCATCAACACGGTCCGGCGGGCGCCTGGCAGCCGTGTCGGGGACGGTGGTCCGCCATGGCGTGCCGCGCCGTTTTGCGCCTTCAAGGCCTGCCTGGCGCATCAGCCGCCTGACCCTGTCGCGGCCGACCTCGACGCCCTCACGCCGCAGTGCCCGCCACACACGACGGTACCCGTAGGCGTAGTAGTTCGCCGCGCAGAAGCGCCTCGATGCGCCCCGAAAGCCGCTGATCCTCGACACGCCGCGCCGACCGCCGGCCCGGCAGCACCGCGGCGGCGGCCGCGCCGCCCGGCATGGGGGCAGTGTGCCGCAGGCTCAGCGCCAAGCCTTCAACTGTCTTGTGACTGTGAGCGCGGCTGACGTAGATCGACCGCTGCTGGCAACGGCTGCCGCACCTTGACGCGCCAAACATGATACACGTCGCGTTCCTCCGGCGGCACGTGAGGAAACGGCAGCGCATTGAGACGAGACGCCTCTTGATCGGCGTCCTCTTGAGTAAAGTATGCACTCAAGAGGTAGCGATCGTGCAGAGGCTTTGGCGGGGTGTCTCTCACGATCACAAAAATGTGGCCGAAGATCGGTCGGGCGCGCTTACTCATTCTAGCATCCTATAACACTGTAGAATCATGGACGCCCAGGGATCGTGACCGTCGAGCCCGGCGCCGCCACACCCGCCGACACCCCACTCACCACCGGAACGGCAACCGGCGGCTGCACCACCGCCGTACCCGTCGCCGTACCACCGGGAGCCGTCACGCTCACCACCCCCGACGCCCCCGCCGGCATGGTGACCACCAACCGAGACTTCGACGCCGACGTCACCGTCGCCGCCACACCCCCGATGCTCACCGAATTACCCGCCAACGACGGCGATAACCCCGACCCCAGCACGGTCACCGGCGAACCCTGGGCCGCCCGCTTGGGTGAAACCCCCAGCACCCGAACTGTCACGGCGGGCCCGTTGACCACCGACACGAGGTTCCCCGCAGGGTCGTACGAGCACCGGCTCACCTGCCCGCCTGCCCGTCCGGATCGACAGCCCCCACCAGCCGCCCATTGTCGTCATGCACAAAACGTCAACGGACTCGACGGCCTCTGCCCCACCGCGATACCCACACACAACGCGAAAAACACAACGCCGACAACGACGCGCCGCATCAGCGCCACCACAGCTCCGAACACGCAGAAGAACGAAGAACACCCCCGCAACCCGACCCGGCGAGGAACACGGCGATGAAAGCACGGTCACTCACACGACGCAAACAATGCAAAACCGCCGATTACTGGCCACGTCGCCCCGCCATCTCTCGCTCGCACCCGGGGCACGAACCTCTCGAACGGCTTGAGAATCACGATCTCGGCCTCGCGTGGCACGAGTGATGCGTATAAGACGAAGATCCGTGCGCGAGGAGGTCGGCTCGCAGCGAATTGCAAATGACACGGTGGAGTAACACGTAGACAGCCGGACGACGCCCTGGGATGCGAAGTCGCAGCGCACCTGCGGGACCTGTCGATCGTGCGCGAGCGGCGCCGGCGTGCACGCGCTGCCCTAGATGCCGAGGGCCCCCATCATCCGCTCCGGGTAGCGGGTTCCGGCGGCCACGCCGGGCGGGAACGCGGCGTCCAGCGCGGCGACGTCCTGGGCCGACAGGTCGACGGCGAGGGCCTCCAGCGCGCGGTCGACGTTCGACACGCGGCCCATCCCCACCAGGGGGACGATGTCGTCGCCCTTCGCCAGGATCCACGCGACGGCGACGGCGGCCGGGGTGGATCCCTTCTGGGCCGCCATGCGCTCCAGCGGCTCGAGCAACGCGACGTTGTGGGCCAGGTTGGCGCCTTGGAACCGCGGCACCTGGCGGCGCCAGTCGTCGGCGTCCAGGTCGCCCTCGCTGCGGATGCGCCCGGTCAGCAGGCCGCGGCTGAGGGGGCTGTACGCGACGTACGCGATGCCCAGCTCGCGCGTGACGGGCAGCAGATCGGCCTCGGGTTCGCGATGAAGCAGGGAGTACTCGGTCTGCAGGGCCGCGACGGGGTGCACGGCGTGAGCGCGGCGGATGGTGTCCGGCCCGGCCTCCGACAGGCCGTACGCGCGGATCTTGCCCGCGTCGATGAGGCCCTTCATCGCCCCCGCGGTCTCCTCGATGGGCACGTCGCGGTCGACGCGGTGCAGGTAGTAGAGGTCGACGTGGTCGAGTCCCAGGTGCCCCAGGCTGCGGTCGATCGCCGCGCGCAGGTAGCCGGGCGACCCGCCGCTCGACTTCGTCGCGATCACCGCCTGGTCGCGCCGCCCGGCCACGGCCCGACCCACCAGGCCCTCGCTGCGCCCCTGCCCGTACGCCTCGGCGGTGTCGATGAGCGTCACGCCCCGCTCGAGCGCATGCTGGATCGCGCGCACGCCCTCGTCGTCGTCGCCGCCCGCGTAGAAGCCCGCGAACGCCATCGCGCCCAGCGCGATGGGCCCCACCGGCGTGCCGTCGCCCAGCATGCGCTCGTTCACCGCGACCTCCCGGGAGTTGGATGCGTGCCCAGCATGGCTCACCCTCCCGCCCCGCGGGAAGCCACACGGGCCGCAGAGATCTACCCCGCCGGCTGCGGGGTCGCGGTCGCCACCCGGCGGCGCTCGGCCACCACGAACACCGCGGCCCCGGCAAGCGGGAACAGGCCGACCACGCCGAATGCGTACCCCAGCGAGTGGCTCCCCACCGCCAGGCCGAAGATGGGCGGCGCCACCGTGATGACGGCCACCAGAAGCCCCGAATAGAGGCCGAGGGCCGCCCCCGCCCGGTGGGGCACCGCCTCGCTGACCGCCGCCCACGCCACGCCGTTGCCCGCCATCGTCAGTCCCGTCGCCAGAACCAGCGCCGCGGCGGCCGCAGGCGACGGCAGCCACGCCATCAGCGACGCCAGCACCAGCAACACGCCCGCACCCGCCGCCTGCGTGCGCAGCGTCACGATGCGGCGGCCGTGCCGGTCGGCCACCACCCCCGCCACGATGCGCATCACCGCGGCGCACGCCAGCGTCACCGACAACGCACCCCCGGCCAGCGCCGGCGACCAGCCGCGCTCGGAGTGCAGGTAGTCGGGCAGGAACCGCGTCAGCACCCCCTGCGCCACGATCACCAAGCCCCCCGCCACCACCAGCGTCATCAGCAGCCGGTCGCGGGTGAGGGGCGGACCAGCCCGGTGGTGCACGGCGGCCACGGCCGGCCCCGGCGGGGCGATGAGCCACGCGGCGAACACGGCGCCCCCCAGCTCGAACGCGGCCAGCGCCAGGCACGCTGCCCGCAGACCCCCGGCCTGGGCGATGGCCGGCAGCACCGCGGCGGCGGCCGCGCCGCCCGCCATGGGAGCGGTGTGCCGCAGACTCAGCGCCAGGCCGCGCTCGTTCACCGGGAACCAGCCGATGACGGCCCGGCCGCTGGCCGCCGGCGCCGCGGCCCCCGCCGCGCCCGCGCCGAACACCAGCGCCACGAACGCCGCGCTGTCGGCGGGAAACGCCGACGCGGCCGCCAAGAGGGCGGCGGCCACCGTCATGCCCAGCACGATCACGCGCCGCTCGCCCACGCGGTCCGACAGGCGCCCCCACACGAACGACGCCGCCGCCAGACCCGCCGTGGGCACGGCCAGAAGCGCCCCCAGCCACGCCAGCGACAGGTGGTACTCGCCCCGCAGGAACGGGCCCAGCGACGGCATGCCCAGGGGCAGGGCGGCGGCGCCGAACTGGGCGCCCATCGCGGCCCCCAGGATGGCCCAGCGCCTACGCGGCGCGGTCGCCGCCCTCGTCCGCGTCGCCCACGCGCCCGCCCAGGTGCTCGGCGAAGAACCGCTCCATCGCGCGGTACAGGTCCATGCGGTTCTCGGGCTTCACGAAGCCGTGGCCCTCGTCGTCCTTCACGATGTATTCCACGTCCACGCCGCGCTCGCGCAGCGCGTCCACGATCTGGTCGCTCTCGATCTTGGTGACGCGGGGGTCGTTGGCGCCCTGCACCACCAGCAGCGGGGTGACGATGCGGTCGACGTACGTGATGGGCGAGCGGCGCACCATGTCCTCGCGCGCCTCGGGGTCGTCCGGGTCACCCACGTAGCGGAACCACGTGCCCGCCAAGAGCGGGCGCCAGTACGCGGGGAACGACTCGGCCAGCGTGATGAGGTTGGACGGCCCCACGTAGCTGATGGCGGCGGCGAACACGTCGGGCGTGAACGTCACGCCCACCAGGGCGGCGTACCCGCCGTAGCTGCCGCCATAGATGCCCACGCGGTCGCGGTCGGCGTAGCCCTCGGCGATGGCCCACTCGACGGCGTCGATGAGGTCGTCGTGCATCTTGCCCGCGAACTCCCGCTCGGCGGCGTGCGTGAACGCCTTGCCGAAGCCCGTCGAGCCGCGGTAGTTCACCTGCAGCACGGCGTAGCCGCGGTTGGCCAGCATCTGCGCCTCGGAGCTGTAGCCCCACATGTCGCGCGCCCACGGGCCGCCGTGCACCACCAGCACCAGCGGCAGGTTCTTGGGCTCCACCCCCACCGGCAGGGTGAGATAGCAGGCCAGCGACAGGCCGTCGCGCGAGGTCACCCGCACCGGCGTCATGGGCGCCAGCGTCGCGGGGTCGAGCCACGGGCGGGCGCGGAAGAGGAACCGGGCCTCGTGCGTGGCGCGGTCGAACACGTACGTGGCGCCGGGGTCGCGGTCGTCGTTGAACACCACGATCCACGTCGACTCGCCGGCGTCCTCGTCGATGACGTGCGGGTCGCCGTCGTGCAGCCCGGCCAGGGCCTCCCAGTCGCGGGCGAAGCGCTCGTCGAACGTGTGCACCACCTGCCGGTCGCGCGTGTAGAACGTGGCCACCAGCTCGCCGGTGACGTCCGAGAACGCCGGGCCCGACAGGTCGGCCTCGTCGTCCTCGTCCACCAGGGTCTCGTCGCCCGTGGCGGGGTCCACCAGCACCAGGCGGGTGAGGTCGTGCCCCTTGGCGCTGCCCACGTACAGGCGCCTGCCGTCGGGGGTGAACGCGTACGCGTGGCCGCCATCCTCGTTGGCGTACTCGCCGATGACGCGGAAGTCGCCGTCCGGGGTGTCGCGGTGAAGCAGCTGGTAGTCGCCCGTGGGGGTCTGGGCGTACGCCGCGCGCACGTCGCCCTCGCGGTCCACCGTCCAGCCCAGGATGTTGCCGGGGTTCTCGGCGACCAGGTCGATCTTGCCGCTGGCCAGGTTGAGGCGGTGCACGTCGAACAGCTGCGAGTCGCGCCGGTTCATGGTGATCAGCAGGTGCCGCGGCGTGGTGCGCGGAGCCGCCAGGATGCCCACGCGCACGCCCGGGAACGGCGTCAGGTCGCGCACGCGATCGGGGTGGGACGGATCCACCGCGTAGACGCGGTAGTTCTCGTCGCCGCCCTGGTCCTGCACGTACAGGATGTAGCGCCCGTCGCGCGACCAGAAGTACGCCCGCACGCCGCGGTCGCGGTCGTTGGTCACGGGCACGGCCTCACCGCCCTCGCGCGGCATCACCCACACGTTCAAGACCCCGTCACGGGGCGCGACGAACGAGATGGTGCGGCCATCGGGCGAGATCCCGGCGCTCGCGCGCTCGGGGTTGTCGAAGAAGTGGCGGAGCGGGATGAGGGCAGGCAGCGGCATGCCCTCATGGTAGACGGGGGCGCACAGCACGGTCCCCCGTGGCGTCGGCGCCGACGGTGCGCGCGCCGTCGTTTACCCAGGGCTCACACGTGTGTCGGCGGCCGCGCGGGGCACGCTGGTAGGCTCGCCGGGCATCGGAACTTGCGACACGCGGGACGGGGATGATCGGCCAAACCCTCATGGGTTACCGCATAGAGGCAGAACTCGGCCGCGGAGGCCAGGCTGTCGTGTACCGCGCGACGCAGCTGGCGCTGCAACGCCAGGTGGCGCTGAAGGTGGTGTCACACCAGCTGTCGGCCGACCCGTCGTTCCTCGAGCGCTTCAAGCGCGAGGGCATCGCGGCGGCCAACCTCGACCACCCGCACGTGATCCCCGTGTACGAGGCCGGCGAGTCGGACGGCATGGCGTTCCTGGCCATGAAGTTCATCGACGGCCCCAGCCTGGACGACCTCATCCGCACGCCCCCCGGGGTCGACGCCCGGCGCGGCCTCAGCATCCTGATGCAGGTGGCCCAGGCCCTCGACTACGCGCACGAGTCGGGCCTCGTGCACCGCGACGAGAAGCCCGCCAACATCCTCTTGGGCCCCGGCGACCACGCGTATCTCTCCGACTTCGGGCTCACCCGGGCCATGGACGGCAGCCGCCTCACGTCCAGCGGCGTGTGGATGGGCACGCTGGAGTACGTCGCGCCCGAGCAGATCCGCGGGGCCGAGGTGACGTCGGCGGCCGACCGGTACGCGCTGGCGATCGTGGCGTACGAGGCCCTCACCGGCAAGACGGTGTTCGACCAGACCGACCGCACCGCCCTGCTGTACGCCCACATGCACGAGACCCCGGTTACGCCGTCCACGCGCCGCCCCGACCTGGGCCGTCACGTCGACGAGGTGTTCGCGCGGGCCCTGTCGAAGACGCCGGAGGAGCGCCCGCCCACGTCGGTGGCGCTCATCGAGCAGCTGACGCGCGCGGTGCAGGCGTCGTCGGTCAGCGGGCCGCCCGGAGGGGCACCGGTCACCGGGCCCACCGACCCGCCCGGCTCGCACGAACCGGCCCGGTCGCGCCCGTCGCCGCCGCGGGGCTCGTCCATGCCGCCCCCGCCGCCGTCCCCTCCCGCCGGCTCGCGGCGCGAGCAGGTGCCTCCCGGCCGGCCCGCCCGCGTGGCCTCGTCTGGTGCGGCATCGGGGCCCGGCAACACGCCCAACAAGAAGGTGATGGTGGGCGCAGGCGTCGTCGCGGCCATCGTGCTGATCGGCGGCATCATGGCCATGAGCGGCGTGTTCGGCGGCGAATCGCGCACCACCACCCACGTCACCACGGTGTACGTGCCCTAAGGCGTCACGGACGTCCGCACCCCGCCCCGCCCGGCGCCGTCCTGCCGCGGTGCGGACGCGATACTCTGTTGGTCGGGAGACGAAACGATGGTGCCGCCCCACGGACCCGGACCTCCCTCCACCAGTGTCCCCCTCGGGGACCGGTTCGGAAAGGTTCGCCGATGTCCACGCAAGCGCCCGTACCCCAGAAGATCGCGCTGATGTTCCCCGGCCAGGGCTCCCAGCACGTCGGCATGGGCTCGTCGCTGGCCGCCGCGTTCCCCGTCGCCCGCCTCACGTTCGAGGAGGCCAACGACGTGCTCGGCTTCGACGTGATGGGCACGTGCTTCGAGGGGCCCGCCGACCGCCTCAACAGCACGTTCTACGCGCAGCCCGCGGTGCTCACCACGTCGGTGGCCGCGTGGCGGGTGGCCACCGAGCTGGGCATCAAGGCCGACCTGACGCTGGGCCACTCGCTGGGCGAGTACGCCGCGCTGGTCGCCTCGGGCAGCCTCAGTTTCGAGGACGCCCTGCGGCTGGTGCAGACCCGCGGCGAGGCCACCACCGATGTCGCCCGCCGCATCCCCGGCTCGATGGCGGCCCTGTTGGGCGCCACCGAGGAGCAGGCCGAGCGGCTGTGCAAGGCCATCGGCGACGTGTGGCCCGCCAACTACAACTGCCCCGGCCAGATCGTGGCGTCGGGCCTTCTGAAGAGCGTCGACCGGCTGCTGGAAAGTGCCCGTGAGCAGGGCATGAAGGTGCGTCGCCTCGACGTGGAGGGCGCGTTCCACTCGTCCATCATGGCCCCCGCGGCCGAGAAGATGCGCGAGGCGCTGCAGACCGTCAAGGTGTCGTCCCCGTCCGTGCCGTTCGTGTCGGCCACCACGGCCGCCGTCGAGGCCGGGGCCGACCGCGTGCGCACCATCCTCACGCAGCAGCTCACCGGTCCGGTGCGCTTCACCCAGTCGGTCCGGGCCGCGCTCGACATGGGCACCACGGGCTTCGTCGAGCTGGGTCCGCGGCGCACGCTGGTGGGCCTGGTGCGGCGCATCCTCCCCGACGCGCAGGCGTACCACCTGGGCAGCGCCGACGACGTCCCGGACATCCGCGCGCTGGCGGCGCGGGCCTGAGCGCTCCGGAGCGGCCCGTCGCGCTGGTGACGGGAGCCAGCCGCGGGATCGGCGCCGCGTGCGCCCTCGCGCTGGCCGACGCCGGCTGGGACGTGGCGCTGACGTACGCGTCTGGGCGGGACGAGTGCGAGCGCGTCGCCGACGACGTCCGCGCCCGCGGCGCCCGTGCCCACGCGGTGGCCTTGCAGGCCACCGACCCGCACTCCGCCGACGCGGCCGCCGCCGCCGTCGAGCAGGCCCTCGGCCCCATCGCCGCCCTGGTCGCGAACGCCGGCACCACCGACGACGGCCTGGCGATGCGCATGAGCGATGAGCAGTGGCGGCGGCCGCTCGACGTCAACCTCACCGGCACGTTCCGCGTGCTGCGGGCGGTGGCGGCGCGCATGGCCGGGCGTGGCGGCAGCGTCGTGCTGCTGGGCTCGGTGGTCGGCAGCCACGGCAACGCGGGCCAGGCCAACTACGCCGCGTCCAAGGCGGGCCTCGCGGGGCTGATGCGGACGGCGGCGCGCGAGCTGGGTCCCCAGGGGGTGCGGGTGAACCTGGTGGCGCCCGGCTTCATCACCACGCGGCTCACCGACGTGCTGGACGACGACCGACGCGATGCGCTCCTGGCGGGCACCAGCCTGGGCCGGCTGGGGACGCCCCAGGACGTCGCGGGCCCCGTCACCTTTCTATGCTCCCCGGGTGCGTCGTTCATCACCGGCGCCGTGATCGAGGTCGACGGAGGGCTGGCGCTGTGACTCAATCGGAACGGCGGGTGGCGGTGACGGGCGTGGGCATCGTGTGCCCCATCGGCATCGGCCGCGCCGCGGCGTGGGAGGCCGCGGTGGCGGGACGCTCGGGGGCGGGACCCATCACCCGCTTCGACGCCTCGCGACACGGCGTGCAGATCGCGTGCGAGGTGAAGGGCTTCGAGCCCACCGACTTCATCGACCGCAAGGCCGCCCGCCGCATGGACCGCGTGGCCCAGATGGCGGTCGCGGCCGCGCGCATGGCCGTCGAGGAATCCGGCGTCGTGATCGACGGGCGCAACGAGCGCGTCGGGTGCGTGGTGTCGACGGGCAACGGGGGCAACGAGAGCTTCGAGGAGCAGCACCGGGTGCTGCTCGACCGCGGCCCGTCGCGGGTGTCGCCGCTGGCCGTGTCGATGGCCATCGCCAACATGGCGGGCGGCCACGTGTCGATCGAGCTGGGCTGCCGGGGACCGCTTCTGAGCACGCTGACCGCGTGCGCCACCGGGCTGCACTCGCTGGGCGAGGCGGCCGACATGATCCGCCGCGGCGACGCCGACGTGGTGCTGGCCGGCGGGGCGGAGGCCGCCATGACGCCGTTCGCCGTGGCGGGGCTCGACGCGTCGAAGGCGATGTCGCACCGCAACGACGACCCCCAGGGCGCCAGCCGTCCGTTCGACGCCGCGCGCGACGGCTTCGTGCTGGGTGAGGCCGCCGCCGTGCTGGTGCTCGAGGAGATGGAGGAGGCGCTGCGCCGCGACGCGCCGATCCTGTGCGAGCTGGGCGGCTACGGCGCCACGTGCGACGCGTACCACCTCACCGAGCCCGCCCCGGGCGGCCCCGAGCAGGCCGAGGCCATGCGCATCGCGATGCGCCACGCGGGCCTCGACCCGCAGCAGATCGACTACGTCAACGCGCACGCCACCAGCACGTGGGCGGGCGACATCGCCGAGATCGCGGGCATCCGCGAGGCGCTCGGCGACGCGAAGGCCGCCACCACGGCGGTCAGCGCCACCAAGTCGATGCACGGCCACTGCGTGGGCGCCACCGGCGCGCTGGAGGCCGCCCTCACCGCCCTCACCGTGGCCGAGGGGGTGATCCCGCCGACCATCAACCTCACCGACCTCGACCCCGAGTGCGGGGGCGTCGACCACGTGGCCAACGTCGCCCGGCGCCGGCCCGTGAGGGCGGCGCTGTGCAGCGGGTTCGGCTTCGGCGGGCACAACGGCGTCGTCGCGATGACGGAGGTGACGCGATGAGCCGCCGCGTCGTGGTGACGGGCATCGGCATCGTCTCGCCGCTGGGCATCGGACGCGAGGACGTGTGGAGGTCGGCCGTCGCCGGGCGCTCCGGCGCCTGCACCGTCAGCCGCTTCGACACCGACGGGTACGACGCCACCATCGCGTGCGAGGTCACGGGCTTCACGCCGGGCGACTTCCTCGACCACCGCACGGCCCGGCGCGCCGACCGGGTGACCCAGTACGCCGTGGCCGCCGCCAAGCTGGCGGCCGCCGACGCCGGGTTCACCGTGGGCGACGCCGAGCGCCGCGTCGGCTGCGTGCTGGCCACCGGCACCGGCGGCAGCGGCGTGCGCGAGGACAACGACCGCGTGCTGATGGAGCGCGGCCCCGACCGGGTGTCGCCGTTCACCATCCCCCACAGCATGCTCAACATGCCGTCCGCCATGGTGGCGATGGAGCTGGGCATCAAGGGCCCCGTGTTCGCCGTGGTCACCGCGTGCGCCGCCGGGGCCGACGCCATGGGCGTCGCGGCCCGCATCATCCGCCGCGGCGACGCCGACGTGGTGCTGGCCGGGGGCGCCGACGCCATGATCACGCCGTTCTGGATGGCGGCGTTCGACGCCATGCGCGTGCTGGCCCACGACGATGGCGACCCCACCCGGGCGGCGCGTCCCTTCGATGCGCACCGCACCGGGTTCCTCATCGGCGAGGGCTCCGCCGTGATGGTGCTGGAGGACGCCGAGCACGCCGCCGCCCGCGGGGCCGACGTCATCTGCGAGCTGGCGGGCTACGGCGCGTCGGCCGACGCCCACCACATCGCCGACCCCGACCCCACCGGCGAGTCGCAGGCGCGCGCCATGCGCCTGGCCCTCGTGCAGGCGGGCGTGGAGCCGTCCGACGTGGGCTACGTCAACGCCCACGGGGGCGCCAGCCAGCCCGGGGACCCCTCGGAGGTGCGGGCCATCACCGCGGTGATGGGCGACCACGCCGCCGACACGCTGGTGAGCGGCACCAAGTCGATGCACGGCCACTGCATGGGCGCCACCGGCGCCCTGGAGGCCGCGCTCACCGTGATGGCACTTGCGACCGGCACCGTGCCCCCCACCATCAACCTCACCGACGTGGATCCCGCCTGCGAAGGCGTCGCCCACGTGGCGCGCGAGGCGCGCGAGGCCCGCCTGCGCGCCGCGATGACCATCAACAACGGGCTCGGTGGCCACAACGCCGCGCTCGTGTTCACCCCCCAGCGGGAGGGCTGACGTGACCGCCGATGCGCACGAGGCACCCAAGCGGCGCATGTCCGCGCGGGCCGAGAAGGCGGTGCGGTTCACCACCGCGGGGCTGGTGTCGGCGCCGTTCGGCTTCACCGGCTACTTCACCGGCAACGAGACGCTGGGCTACATCGCGTTCGGCATCGTGGTCGCGGCGATCCTGGCGGGACCCGTGATCGAGCGGGTCCGCGGCGTGTCGTACTGACCGGCTCGGGCGCTCGGCCCGCCGCACGCGGCGGCGGGCCCGTGGCGTCCTACAGCACGCCCTGCGCGATCATCGCGTCGGCGACCTTGACGAACCCGGCGATGTTGGCGCCGTCGAAGTAGTCGACGCGCTCGCGGTCGGGGGCGCACTCGACGCAGGCGTCGTGGATGGTCTCCATGATCTCCCGCAGGCGGGCGTCGACGTCGTGGGACGACCACGACGCGTGCTGCGTGGCCTGGCTCATCTCCATGCCCGACACCGCGACGCCACCGGCGTTGGACGCCTTGCCCGGCGCGTGCGACACGCCCGCCTCGCGGAACACCTCCACCGCGCTGAGCGTGGACGGCATGTTGGCGCCCTCGGCGACGAACTTCACGCCGCCCGCCACCAGCCGGTGCGCGTCGTCGGCCTCCAGCTCGTTCTCGGTGGCGCACGGCAGCGCGACGTCCACGGCGAGGTCCCACGGGTTCTTGCCGGGCCGGAAGTCGCAGCCCACCTCGCGCGCGTACTCCTCGATGCGCGCGCGGTCGATCTCCTTGACGCGAGTGAGCACCGCGAGCTTCTCGGCCGTGAAACCGTCGGGGTCGTGGATGGAACCCGACGAGTCGGACGCCGAGACGACCCGCGCGCCCATCTCCATGGCCTTCTCGATGGCGTACTGGGCCACGTTGCCCGACCCCGACACCGACACCGTCATGCCCTCGAGCGACTGACCCGCCCGGCGCACCATGCGGTCGACGAAGTACAGCAGGCCGTAGCCGGTGGCCTCGGGGCGCATCAGGCTGCCGCCGTACGGGGTGCCGCGGCCGGTGTAGACGCACGACGCGTCGTTGGTGATCTTCTTCGTCATGCCGACGAGGTAGCCGATCTCACGGCCGCCCACGCCGATGTCGCCGGCGGGGACGTCGGTCTCGGGGCCGATGTGGCGCTGCAGCTCGGTGGCGAACGCCTGGCAGAAGCGCATGACCTCGTTGTCGCTGCGGCCCTTGGGATCGAAGTCGGAGCCACCCTTGCCGCCGCCGATGGGCAGCGTGGTCAGCGAGTTCTTGAACGTCTGCTCGAACGCCAGGAACTTCAGCACCGACAGCGTGACCGAGGGGTGGAAGCGCAGGCCCCCCTTGTACGGCCCGATGGCCGAGCTGTGCTGCACGCGGAACCCGCGGTTGACGTGCACCTGCCCGGAGTCGTCCGTCCAGACCACGCGGAACTGGATGGCGCGCTCGGGCTCCACCAGGCGCTCCAGAAGCGCCGACTGGCGGTACTTGGGGTTGCGCTCAAGGAACGGCCACAGGCTCTCGAACACCTCGCGCACCGCCTGCACGAACTCCGGTTCGTGGGGTGACCGGGTCTCGACATCGGCGACGAACGTGTCCAGGTCCAATGACGTCATAAGCTCAAGCCCTCTCCCAATGGTCAGCACGGGGACCGTACTTGTCTGAGCGCCCCGAGGACCCGATTCGGAGTGACGCAATCACGTTTATCGTCACCGCGCGACGCTTGCGGCGTCGCCGTGGAGTCGTGTCAGGCGGATCTCGGGCAGGATGACCCCACCCAGGTAGAGCTCGCGCCGCCCACCGTCGGCGCGGAAGCCCACCGCGGCGTAGAACGCGGGTGCGATCGGGTTGTCGCGCAGCATCCACACCACGGTGCGGGGAAACCGCTCGAGGTGCTCGAGGCCGCGCGCCATCAGGCGGTGGCCGAGGCCCGCGCCGATGTAGGCGGGCAGGGCGTACACGGCCCAGATCTCGCCCACGCCCGGGCTTCCGGCGTCGCGACACGGCCCGGCGGTGAGGTACGCGACCACCCGCCCCGCGTCCTCGGCCACGAACACGCCGTGTCCCGCCGGGAAGCCCGTGCGGCGACGCATCCACACGTAGCCCGCGTGGTCCCACGCCGTGAAGTACGCCTCGGGGATGAGGTCGCGGTACGTGTGGCGCCAGCCCTCGAAGCGCACGTTCTCGATGGCCTCGGCGTCGTCGGCCTCGGCGCGGCGGATGAGGATGCCGCTCACCCCGCCAGCGGCGGCACCGGCACGGGAACGCCGTCCGCGTCCAGCGCGACGAACGTGAAGCGGCCGGTGCCGGCCAGGGCGCGGTCGCCCGATAGCAGGTCCTCCGCCACCATGCTCACCACCACCGTCATGGACGTGCGCCCCGTGGCGACGACGCGCGCGACCACCTCGAGGATCTGTCCCTGCGAGACCGGCGCCAGATAGTCGACGTCGGCCACGTGCGCGGTGACGGTGACGCTGCGGCTGTGCCGCGTGGCGGCGACGAATCCGGCGGTGTCCATCATGGCCAGGGCGTCACCTCCGAACAGGGTGCCCTGGTGGTTGAGCATCTCGGGCATCACCACCTCCACGAGCCGGGTCTCGGTGGGCGGGGCGGTCGCGTCGCGGTGGATCTGATCGGTGTCCAATGCGCATCCTCGGACGTGGCGGACGTGGGCACTGCCTTTATGCGAGCGCCCCGGCGCTGAAGTATTCATGCCGCCCGCCGATTCTCCCAGTATGGAACCGGATGAGGTGCTCCCCCTGGGCTCCGGCCCCCTCCACGAGGCAGACCTGCTGACGGGACTGCCGAGCGCCCGCGCCTGGCCCCGCCTGCTGGCCGAGCGCATGCGGGCCAACCCCGACCGCACGTGGGTGGCGATGCTGCGCATCGACGACTTCGCGGGCTACTCCACGCTGTACGGCGAGGTGGCGTCGGACCTGCTGCTGGTGGACACCGCCGCCGCCTGGGACGCCGTGCTGCGCGCCGGCGACGTGCTGACCCGCTTCGAGGGCGCCGACTTCGGCTGCGTCGTACGCGCCGCCGAGATGACGTCGGCCTTCCAGGCCATCGGCCGCATGCGTGCCGCGCTCACCGGCGACCAGACGTGCTCCGTGGCGCTCACCCAGCCCACGGCGGGCGAGTCGGCCCACGCCGTCGTCGCCCGGCTGCGCGACGGCATCGACGAGGCCGGCGTCCGCGGCGCCAGCCGCATCGCGGTGCTGCTGCCCGCAGCACTCGCCGCCTGAGGTCCACGGCCCGCCGCACGGAGATCGCGATACCCTGGCGGGTATGACCGCCACTCGCACCGACGCACGCACGCACCTCGACACCGTCCTCGCCCGCAGGCTGGTGATCCTCGACGGCGCCATGGGCACCCAGATCCAGGGGTTCGGGCTGGACGAGGATGACTTCCGCGGCGAGCGCTTCGCCGACCACGGCACGTCGCTGAAGGGCAACAACGACCTGTTGCAGCTGACGCGCCCCGACGTCATCCGCGAGATCCACTCCCGGTTCCTCGAGGCCGGGGCCGACATCATCGAGACCAACACGTTCTCGGGCACCACGGTGGCGCAGGCCGACTACGGCCTCGAGGCGGCCGTGCGCGACATCAACCTGGAGGGCGCCCGCCTGGCGCGCGAGGTGGCCGACGAGTGGACGGCGAAGACGCCCGGCCAGCCGCGGTTCGTGGCGGGGGCCATCGGCCCGATGAACCGCACGCTGTCGATGTCGCCCAAGGTGGAGGACCCGGGCTTCCGGGCCGTCACGTTCGACCAGGTGCGCGACGCGTACACCGAGCAGGTGCGCGCGCTCATCGACGGCGGCGTCGACCTGCTGCTGGTGGAGACCATCTTCGACACGCTCAACGCGAAGGCGGCGCTGGCGGCCATCGAGGAGGTGGCCGCGGAGACCGGCGTGCGCCTGCCGGTGATGATCTCGGTGACCATCACCGACGCGTCGGGCCGCACGCTGTCGGGCCAGACGGTGGAGGCGTTCTGGGCCAGCGTGGCGCACAGCCGCCCGTGGTCGGTGGGCGCCAACTGCGCGCTGGGGGCCGAGGCCATGCGGCCGCACATCGAGGCGCTGGCGCGCATCAGCGACTGCTGGACCAGCTGCTATCCCAACGCGGGCCTGCCCAATCCGTTCGGCGAGTACGACGAGCTTCCCGAGCACACCGCGGCGGTGGTGCGGTCGATGGCCGAGGACGGCATCGTCAACATCCTCGGCGGCTGCTGCGGCACGTCGCCCGCGCACATCGCGGCGATCGCCCGCGCCGTGGAGGGCGTCACCCCGCGCCCCCGTCCGCGCCACGAGGGCCCCCGCAACACCCTGCTGTCGGGCCTCGAGCCGTACGAGCTGCGTCCCGACGGCACGTTCTCGATGATCGGCGAGCGCACCAACGTCACCGGCTCCAAGCGCTTCGCGCAGCTGATCCTGGGCGGCGACGAGACGACGGCGCTGGAGGTGGCCACCGAGCAGGTGCGCAGCGGCGCCAACATCATCGACGTCAACATGGACGAGGGCATGCTCGACTCGGTCGAGGCCATGACCCGCTTCCTCAACCTGGTCGCGTCGGAGCCCGAGATCGCCCGCGTGCCGATCATGGTGGACTCGTCCCGGTGGGAGGTCATCGAGGCCGGGCTGAAGTGCTGCCAGGGCAAGTCGATCGTGAACTCCATCAGCCTGAAGGAGGGCGAGGACGAGTTCCTGCGCCTGGCGCGCCGCGCCCGCCTGTACGGCGCCGCCATGGTGGTGATGGCGTTCGACGAGGCCGGCCAGGCCGACACGGCCGCGCGCAAGGTCGAGATCTGCCAGCGCGCGTACGGGCTGCTGACCGAGAGGGTGGGCGTGCCGCCCGAGGACATCATCTTCGACCCCAACATCTTCGCCGTGGGGACGGGGCTGGAGGAGCACGCCGAGTACGCGATGGACTTCATCGCCGCGTGCCGCGAGATCAAGAAGACGTGCCCCGGCGCCAAGATCTCTGGCGGCGTCAGCAACCTGAGCTTCGCGTTCCGCGGCAACGACGCGGTGCGCGAGGCGATGCACACCGCGTTCCTCTACCACGCCATCGCCGCCGGCATGGACATGGGCATCGTGAACGCCGGTCAGCTGGGCGTCTACGAGCAACTGCCCGAGGACCTGCGCGACCTGGTGGAGGACGTGCTGTTCAACCGGCGCCCCGACTCCACCGACCGCCTGCTGGACTACGCCGCGCGGGTGAAGGGCCAGAAGGCCGAGCGCGTGGTCGATCTGTCGTGGCGCGAGGGCACGGTGGAGCAGCGGCTCGAGCACGCCCTGGTCAACGGCATCGTCGACTACATCGAGGACGACACCGAGGAGGCCCGGCTGAAGCTGGCCCGGCCCCTGGACGTCATCGAGGGGCCGCTGATGGCGGGCATGGGCGTGGTGGGCGACCTGTTCGGCGCCGGCAAGATGTTCCTGCCCCAGGTGGTCAAGAGCGCCCGCGTGATGAAGCGCGCCGTGGCCCACCTGGAGCCGTTCATGGAGGCCGAGCGCGCCGAGGCGGCCACCAAGGCGTCGCACGGCAAGGTGGTGATGGCCACCGTGAAGGGCGACGTGCACGACATCGGCAAGAACATCGTGGGCGTGGTGCTGGGCTGCAACAGCTACGAGGTGATCGACCTCGGCGTGATGGTGCCCACCGCCACCATCCTGGACGCGGCGACCGAGCACGGGGCCGACGCCGTGGGCGTCTCGGGCCTCATCACCCCGTCCCTCGACGAGATGATCGGCGTCGCCGCCGAGATGGAGCGGCGCAGCATGGACATCCCGCTTCTGATCGGCGGCGCCACCACCTCCAAGCAGCACACCGCCGTCAAGATCGCCCCCGCCTACTCGGGGCCGGTCATCCACGTGCTGGACGCGTCCCGCGCCGTCGGCGTCGTGGCGTCGCTGCTCGACCTGGGTCGCCGTCCCGACGTGGTGGCGGCCGAACGCGCCGACCAGGCGCGGCTGCGCGACGTGCACGCCCACAAGGCCGAGAAGGGCATGCTCGCGATCGCCGAGGCGCGGGCGCGCAAGCCCTCGCTCGAGTACGACGACATCCCGCAGCCCGCGTTCACCGGCGTGCGCCACATCGAGGTGGAGCTCAGCGAGCTGGTGCCGTACATCGACTGGACGTTCTTCTTCCACGCCTGGGAGCTGAAGGGCAAGTTCCCGGCCGTGTTCGAGCACCCCAAGTACGGCGACGCCGCCCGCGAGCTGTACGAGCACGCCACCGAGCTGCTCGACGAGATCGTCACGAAGAAGAAGCTGCGGGCGCGCGCGGCGTACGGCTTCTGGCCCGCCGCGTCCGAGGGCGACGACGTGGTGCTGTACCGCGACGACACCCGCACGGACGAGCTGGCCCGGTTCCCCATGCTGCGCCAGCAGCGCCCGAAGGCCGACGGCAAGCCCCACTACTGCCTGGCCGACTTCGTCGCGCCCCGCGACCTGGGCCTGGCCGACCACATCGGCGGCTTCGCCGTCACCGCCGGGATCGGCACCGACGAGATGGTGGCCGCGTTCGAGGCCGAGCACGACGACTACCACGCCATCATGGCCAAGGCGTTGTCCGACCGGCTGGCCGAGGCGTTCGCCGAGTACCTGCACGAGCGCGCCCGGCGGGAGTGGGGGTACGAGACCGCGCCCCTCGCCAAGGAGGAGCTGATCGGCGAGAAGTACCGCGGCGTGCGGCCCGCGCTGGGCTATCCCGCGTGCCCCGACCATGCGCCGAAGCGCACGCTGTTCGACCTGCTCGACGCCGAGAGCGACGGCATCCACCTCACCGAGCACCTGGCGATGACGCCGGCCTCGTCGGTCAGCGGGCTGTACTTCGCGCATCCCGAGGCGCGGTACTTCGCCGTGGGCCGGGTGGGCGAGGACCAGGTGGCCGACTACGCCGCGCGCAGCGGCGTCACCGCCCGCGACGTCGAGAAGCGCCTGCCCGCGAACCTGGGGTACGACGTCCCGCGCTGAGATCGCCCTGCGTGCGCACCCGATAGGTGCGCACGGGCAGGTTTCAGCGTTTTGAGGATCCCGCCGGGTAGCGGACGCGCAAGAGTGCGTCGGGGTGGGTTGTCCCTCGCTTTCGGGTCATTCGTCCCGGGGCCGGGCGCGCACCCCCTGAACCGACCCACGTCATCGGAAAGAGGCGGCATATGGGCACCAAGAGGTTCACCACTCCCGAGCTGACCGGGCGCACGCTCTACTGCAGCGACGGCGACAAGCTGGGCACCGTCGAGGGCGTCCTGGAGGACGAGACCGGCACGCCCCGTTACCTGGAGGTGACCAGCGGCTGGTTCGGCACCCGCCGCCACGCCGTGCCGATGCACGACCTGATGCTGCGCGACGACGGCGACGACCTGGTCGTGCCGTACACCAAGGAGCAGATGAAGAACGCGCCGACGCTGGACGAGCGCGACGACATGACGTACGACCGCGAGCGCGACATGGGCGCGCACTACGGCACCGAGGTGCGCGACTGGGACGACGTCCGCGACCATTGGCTGCCCGAGGAGGACCTCAGCCGCGGGCCGACGCCGCAGACGCGCCACCCGCAGGGCGGCCGGGACCTCGAGACCGACACGACCCAGGGGCCGACGCCCGAGGTGCGCGACGCCATGCGGGCCGGCGACCACGACCCGGGCGCCGCCGGCCAGCCCGAGGTCGACCCCCGCACGCGGCAGCGCGTCGGACGCGACGCCGACGTGGCGCGCGACGATCTGCGGATGCGCGACGAGCGCGACCTGCGGCGCGAGCCGCCGCCCCCGCCGCCCGACCTCGCGGCGCGCGACGACGCCCGGATGCGGGACGACGCCCGGATGCGCGACGACGAGCGCATGCACGCGGCGGCGCCCCCGCCCCCGCCGCCGCACATCTCGCGGCGCGACGACGTGCGCATGAGGGACGACGCGACTCTGCGGGACGACGAGCGGATGCGCGACGACCTCGGCGACCCGCCGCTGCGTGACGACGAGCGCCGTCGCCTGCGCCGCCACCGCGACGGGGGCGACGTGCGCTGACGCACGGGTCGGCCGGTGGGATGCGCACCGCCGCACCCCTACCGGCCGGCCGCGGAGCCCAGCGAGCGCCCATGGCGCCCCGGGCAGTTCGGGTAGGATCCGCGCGGTTTCGCATGGACGACCTACTCCAGACCACCATCAACGGCATCGCCTCGGGGTCCATCTACGCCCTGGGGGCCATCGGGCTGTCGTTGGTCTACGCCATCCTCAAGCTGGTCAACTTCGCCCACGGCGATTTCATGACCCTGGGCGGGTACGTCGCGTTCGCGGTCAACGTGTCGCTGGGGATGCCGCTGGTGGTGGCCATCGCGGCCGCCGTCGTGGCCGTGGCGGTGCTGGGCCTCGTCACCGAGGAGCTCATCTGGCGCCCCATGCGCAAACGAGGCGCCGGGCTGATGCAGATGCTGCTTTTGTCCATCGGCCTCGCGTTCGTGCTGCGCAACCTCATATTGCTCACGTGGACCGGCGAGTCGCGCAAGCTCAATGTGGACGACACCGCCAGCTACGGCATCGGCATCGGCCGGGTGTCGCTGCTTCAGATCCTCGTCATCGGCATCGCCGCCGCCGCCCTCGTGGGCGTGGGCCTGCTGCTGACCCGCACGTACGTCGGCAAGTCCATGCGCGCGCTGTCCGACAGCTTCGACCTGGCCGAGGTCAGCGGCATCGACACCAAGCGCGTGGTGACGTACACGTGGATCCTGGGCGGCGGCCTGGCCGGCCTCGCGGGCGTGCTGGCCGCCGTGTTCACCACGCTCACGCCCAACATGGGCTGGACCCTGCTGCTGGGCATCTTCGCGGCCATCATCCTGGGCGGCATCGGCAACCCGTTCGGTGCGCTGGTGGGGGGCCTCGCGCTGGGCCTGGTGCAGGAGTGGTCCACCAACTTCGTGGAGCCGACGTACAAAGAGGCCATCGGCTTCGCCGTGCTGATCCTGGCGCTGTTGTTCCGCCCCAACGGCCTCCTGGGCCACGCGACCAGGACGGGCTGACGACGTGGGACCCCTTCTGGCATTCGGCTTCTGGGCTTACGTCCTCACCGTCGCGGGTATCTACGCCATCTTCGTGCTGGGCCTCCAGGTGCACGTGGGCGACACGGGCCTCTTGAACTTCGGGCACGTCGCGTTCATGGCGGCCGGCGCGTACTCCACGGGCCTCATGGTGACCAACGGCGTGCCGCTTCTGGCCGCGATCCCGCTGGCGATGCTGGTGGCCGCGCTGCTGGGGGTGTTGGTGGGCCTGCCGACGCTGCGGCTGCGGGGCGACTACTTCGCCATCGTCACCATCGCGGCCGGCGAGATCCTGCGCATCATGATCCAGAACCAGCAGGGCGCCACCGGGGGCACGCTGGGCCTGCGCAAGGCCAGCGGCGGGTGGCCCTCGTTCAACCGCGACATCCTGCGCTGGTTCGAGGACACGCTCGGCATCGAGCTCGAGCGGCGCGTGCCGCTGCTGGTCATCACGTGGCTGGTGGCGCTGGTCATCGCGCTGCTGCTGGTGCGCATCGGGCGCTCGCCGTGGCGGCGCGCCCTGCGGGCCGTGCGCGAGAACGAGGACGCGGTCGCCGCGGCCGGCAAGCCCGTGTTTCAGCTGAAGCTGCAGGCGCTGGCCCTGGGGGCCGCGATCGCCGGCGTCTCGGGCGTGCTGTTCACCCTGCTGCAGACGTCGCTGTACCCCGAGAACTTCGAGCCCATCGTGACGTTCGTCGGGTTCGCCATCCTCATCCTGGGCGGCATCGGCAGCTACTTCGGCGTGGTGCTGGGGTCCATCCTGATCTCGTTCATCATCTCCGGGGTGCGGTTCCTCGACTTCCCGCTGGCCGCCGACAAGGTGGCCGCGCTGCGGTTCGTGGTGATCGGCCTCATCATCATGGCGGTGATGGCGTTCCGGCCGCAGGGGCTGTTCGGCAAGAAGGAAGAGCTGCACCTTGACTGACGCCGACACCATCCTGCACGTCGACGGCCTGGCCCGGCACTTCGGCGGCGTCAAGGCGGTCGACGGCGCGACGTTCTCGGTGAAGCGCGGATCCATCACGTCGCTCATCGGCCCCAACGGCGCGGGCAAGACCACGGCGTTCAACCTGGTCACCGGGTTCGAGTCGGCCGACGCCGGCCGCGTGCACTTCGCGGGCGACGACGTCAGCCGCCTGCGGGCCGACCACCGGGCCCGCAAGGGCATGGTGCGCACGTTCCAGCTCACCCGCGTGCTGGGCAAGATGACGGTGCTCGAGAACGCCATGCTGGCCGCCCCCGACCAACCCGGCGAGCGCATGTGGAACGTGCTCACGCCGCGCCGCTGGCGCAGCCGCGAGGCCGAGGTGAAGGCCCAGGCCCTTGAGGTGCTCGACGAGATCGGCCTCAGCGAGAAGGCCGGCGACTACGCGGCCACGCTGTCCGGCGGCCAGCGCAAGCTGCTCGAGCTGGGCCGGGCCCTGATGGCCCGCCCCGACCTGATGATGCTGGACGAGCCCATGGCCGGCGTGAACCCCACCTTGGGACGCCAGCTGCTGGAGTACCTCGACCGCCTGCGCACCGAGCGCGGCCTGACCGTGCTGTTCATCGAGCACGACATGGACGTGGTGATGGGGGTCAGCGACGAGGTGGTGGTGATGACCCAGGGCCGGGTGCTGATGCAGGACCGGCCCGACGTGGTGCGCAAGGACGCCCGCGTCATCGACGCGTACCTGGGCGGGGCCGACGAGTGAGCGCCGACGAGCCGACGTCCCCCGACGAAGCGCCGGTCGACACGCCCATCACCGAGGCCGCCGTCGACGACCAGGTGACCACGGCCGACGTGGCCGAGACCGTGGTGTCCGACGACCTCGATGTGGTCCAGCCCGTGCTGCGGGCCGAGCACCTCGTGGGCGGGTACGTGCCCGAGGTGGACATCCTGCGCGGGTGCGACCTGACCGCCGCGGACGGCGAGATCGTGGTGGTGGTGGGCCCCAACGGGGCGGGCAAGTCCACCCTGATCAAGGCGATCTTCGGGCTCATCACGCCGCGCGAGGGCCGCGTCTACCTGCGGGACGCCGACATCACCGGCACGCCCGCCAACCGCATCAACGGCCTGGGCATGAGCTACGTGCCGCAGGTCAACAACGTGTTCCCGTCGCTCACCATCCACGAGAACCTCCAGATGGGCGCGGCGAAGCGGCGCAAGGGCATGGACGCGCGCATCGAGGAGATGTACGAGCTGTTCCCGCGCCTGCGCGAGCGGCGCCGCAACCGGGCCGAGGGCCTGTCGGGCGGTGAGCGCCAGATGCTGGCGGTCGCGCGGGCGCTGATGCCGCAGCCGTCGGTGCTGCTGCTGGACGAGCCGTCGGCCGGGCTGGCGCCGAAGGCCGTGGCCGAGGTGTTCGAGACGGTGAAGCGCGTCAACGACAGCGGCGTCACGATCGTGATGATCGAGCAGAACGCCCGCGCCGCGCTGGCCATCGCCAACCGCGGCTACGTGCTGGAGGGCGGCCAGAACCGCTTCACCGGCCGCGGGGTCGACCTGCTCAACGACCCGCACGTGGCCGAGCTGTACCTGGGCGGCGCCGCCGACTGACAGGCACCGCGGCGGTGGGGGGCCGTGCGAGGGCCCCCCACCGCGTCGGCGTCAGATCAGCCTGCGCCCTTCACGGGGAACACGGCCGTGCTGTCGACGAGCTTGCCACCCTTGTACTGCCACGTGCCGTAGCTGGCCGAGGCCGGGTCGCCGTTGGCGTCGAAGTCGATGGGACCCGACGCGCCCTCGTAGTCGATGTCCTCACCGGCGGCGACGGCCTTCAGCGCCTCGGGGAGCTGCTCGAACGTGTACTTCGTGCCGCCCGGGGCCGACACGTCGGTGAGCGCCTTGGCGATGTCCGCGCCGTTGTTGGAGCCCGCCTTCACGGCCGCCAGCGAGTACAGCACCACAGCGTCGAACTCCTGGGCGTCGTACGTCTGACGGTCGGTCTTGACCTTCTCCTTCCACAGGGCGTCGAACGCCTTGCCGGCCGGCGCGTCGAGGCTGGTCGGCACCGTGCCGTTCATGCCCTCGGTCACCTTCACGCCCGACTTCTTGGGCAGGTCGGGCGAACGCAGGCCGTCCACGGTCCAGGTCTTGGCCGGGTCCCACTTGCCGGTGCGAAGCAGGGCCGGGCCCATCTTCTGCCACGACTCGGGGAAGTCCACCACGACCCACGCGGCCGGGTTGCCACCCGCCAGCTTGTTGGCCTCGGAGTCGAGCGAGCTGGCCTCGGGGTTGTACGTGACCTTCACTCCCACCTTGCCGCCGCCGGCCTCCCACGCCTGCGTGAACTGCTCGAGCAGCGCGTTGCCGTACGCGTCGTTGCGGCCGCCGATGTTGACCGTGGCGTCCTTGCCGATCTTGTCGCCCAGCACCTGCGCCAGCACCTTGCCCTGCAGGGCGTCCGACGGCGCCGTGCGGAACACCAGGCCGTCGTCCTCGATGTTCGTGACGTCCGGCGCCGTGGCGGACGGGCTGATGAGCGGCACGCCCGCGTCGACCGTGACGTTCTCGGCCGTCGGGATGGTCTCCGAGCTCGCCATCGGACCGGCGATCACGTTGACCTTGTCCGACTCGACCAGCTTGGTGGCCGCCTCCTGCGAGCCCTGCGGGTCGGTCTTGGTGTCCTCGGTCACCAGCTTCACGTTGATGTCGACACCGGCCTTCTTGGCGGCCTCGTTCACCGCGTCGGCGCCCAGCTGGGCGGCCTTCGCGTTGGGACCACCGAACGGAGCGAGGTCACCGGTGAGCGGCACCAGCACGCCCACCTTCAGCTCGCCCACCTTGCCGCTGGAGCTCGACTTGTCGTCGTCGCCGCCACATGCCGCCGCGCCGGCGCCGATGGCCACCGCAACGGAAAGGAGCGCCATCAGCCTCCGGCGCTTCGTCATTTCCCGCACCCCCTGGTTTCAATGTGCCGGAGAACCCGGCCCGCCAGGCGCGAGCCTAACCGACGCGGTCGGCGGAGGAGTGCGAAAACCTGCGCATCGGCGCATGTTCCCGCGTCTCCATCGACCCCATTGTGGTCAGTCGAGGTCCATCTGCTGCTTGGCGAACACCAGGCGGGCCCGGTACGCGCACTCGGCCAGGGCCGCCAGCTTCGCCTCGGCGATCTCGGCGGGCAGCGTGTGCAGGCCCGGGGTGCTCACCACCCACAGCGCCGCCGGCGACGTGGCGCGCGCGATGTCCACGATGTCGCGCGCCACCACGTTGGGATCCTCCACGACGGCCGACGCGCCGTCGACCAGCGCGATCACGTGCTCGTCCGCGCCGACCCGGTACGCCCCCACGGGGACGGGGCCGTCGGTCTCGATCAGCAGGGCGCCGGCCGCGAACAGCGCGTCGGCGTCGCCGGGACGCGCCTTGACGGGGCGGAACGGAACCTGCCGGCGCGCCAGCGCCACGGTGTCGGCCGTGTCCACGTCGGCGCCGCTGGCCACCACGTCCACCCCGGCACGCAGCATCCGCTCGGCCCACGACGGCTCGCCCGGCAGGTGACCCAGCGCAAGCGTCGCCAGCACGGGCAGTTGCACGCCCTGTCGTTCGAGTTCGTCGCGTCGCATCGCGCGGCGAGTCTGGCAGACGTCGCACCCGGGTCCGGGGCGCTCCCGCGGGTCTAGTTTGCGTCGCTACCGCGAGAACCGGATGGACATCGCTGACCTATACGTTCGTACCTATACCTCCAGGGGGCAAAAGGCGCTCAGATGGAGGTTTTAGCGGTATGGGCACAACCTCTACTCGCCTTGCCCGGCCCCCGGGGCCACTCCATTCTCGTTGTGCGGTCACCGACGACCGCCGGCTACTTCACCCTGATCACGGCACGGAGGCTCAGACACAGTGAAGCTCTCGACGCGACGCACCCTGACGGCACTGGCGGCAACGGGCATCGGCGCCGCCGCCGTCTTCGCCGCATCGCCGGCTGCGGCCGCCGACATCACGGCGACCTCCACGGTGACCACCTCCATCAACACCACCGGGGTGACGAAGGACGCCAACGGGCTGCCGCAGTACTCGCCCAGCTCGCGCGTGCGCATGGACGTCGCCTGGTCGGTGCCCAACGGCTCGCAGGCCGGCGACACGTTCAAGGTCGCGCTCGACGACGACCTGGCCGGCACCTCGTTCGTGCCGATCAACCTCACCAACGCCGCCGGCGACGTCGTGGCCACCACGTCGTACGACGACGCGGGCAACGTCGTGATCACGCTCACCTCGTACGTGAACAACCGCATCGACGTCAGCGGCACCGCCTGGTTCTCGCTCGGCTTCGACCAGACGCAGGTGGCCGGCGTGGGCGACCACGTCCTCAGCGTGTTCGGCACCACCGTCAACGTGCACCGCAACGCCCCCAGCGGCACCCCTAGCCCCCTGGGCGCCGCCGACTACAAGTCGGGCTGGTGGAACAACGGCGAGGCCAAGGACACCGCCGTCGACGTGAACGGCGTGCTGGTGAACACCGCGAACCCGCAGCTCGGCTGGATCGTGCAGCCCAAGGTGAAGGTGGGCAACCCGGCCCACGACTGGCAGTCGGCCACCATCACCGACACCGTGCGCTCGGGTCACCACTTCGACTGCACCGTGGTGGGTGGCAAGTACACCAAGCTCGGCCTGAGCTTCACGACGGGTGGCGCGGGCGTGCAGCCGGGTGCCTCCATGACGGTCGACAGCTGCGCCCCGACCACGCTCGCGGTGAGGATCACGAAGAACCTCGCCGACCAGACGCCCTACGGCATCAGCTACCGCACGTGGCTCGACACCGACGCCGCCGGGCACCCGACGTACGTCGACTCCAACAGCATCCAGCGGGTGGGCTTCAACCCCTCGGGCTACGGCAACTCGGCCGTGATCAACTACGACGGCGTGCCGTACACGTTCTCGCGCACCGTCAAGCGCGTGGCCCAGGGTGGCGACGCGACCGGCACCAACCTGGTGCCCGCCGTGGACATCGAGAAGTACACGGGCGTGTGGGCCGGCATCACGGGCCTCGACGCCAACGGCCAGCCCACCAACCAGCCGGCCGGCGACTACGACACGGCCCCGGGCCTCCAGGTGACCGACGGCTCGGCGACGCCCATCACGATGCGCATCACGAACACCGGCAACGAGACCCTCGACGGGGTCACGGTGACCGACGACGTGTTCGGTGCCGCGGTCACGGGCTTCACCTGCACGTTCAACGGCTCCACCACCATGCCGTTCAAGGGCCTGGCGCCCGGCAAGTCGTTCACCTGCTCGGCCACGCTGCCCGCGACGTTCACCGGCACGCACAAGGACGTGTCCACGGTGAAGGCGATCGGCCGCACGTCGAAGGTCGCTGTCAGCGACAAGGACGCGTTCCACGCCGTGCAGCGCACCGCGCCCACCACGGTGACGACGCCCACCACGCCGCAGCCGCCGGCTCCGGCTCCCGAGTCGCCCGCCCCGGCCCCGCAGGCCCCGGCCGCGACGCCGCAGGCCCCCGCCCCGGCCCCCACGGTCCCGGCCGTCGTGCCGAACGCCGCGGTTTCCGGTGCCGCGACCCCGGCCACGCTCGGCATCACCAAGCAGGCCCTCACGCGCCGGGCCGACGCGGGTGGCACGGTGACCTGGCGGATCGTGGTGCGCAACACCAGCCGCAACGCCGCCCAGCGCGTCAACGTCTGTGACGCACTCCCCCGCGGTGCCACGCTGCGCAGCCGCGTCGCCGACGTGCGGGTCGCCGGCTCCGCGGTGAAGGCCGGGGTGACGTTCCGCGGCAGCCAGGCCTGCATCACGCTGAACACCCTGGCCGCCGGCGCCCGCGCCGAGTGGACCCTGGTGACCCCGCTCACCCGCACGGTGCGCGGCACGCTGACCAACCGGGCGCAGGCCACCGCGGCCAACGTGCGCGGCACGGTCACGGCCACCGCGAAGGCCACCGTGAAGGCCGCCCCCATGGCGGTGGTCGCCCCGGCGGTCACCGGGTAGCGCGCGACGGGGGGTCTCCCGCGGCCAATACCATGGCCCGATGGAGACCCCCCGCGTCGATCGTTGGTGGAGGCGCGTCGGGCCCTGGGTGGGCATCGGCACCAGCCCCGCCGCGTTGATGACCGGTGGCGGCCTCGCCGCCGGACTGCACGGCCCCCGCCTGGCGATCTGCCTGCTGGCGGGGGCCGTCGCGTTGGCGGCCCTCGCCGCGGCGCAGGGAATCGTGGGACAGCGCAGCGGTCGGTCGCTGGTGGCCGTGCTCGAGCGCCCGCTGGGCACCGCCGGTGCCCGCTACGTCGCCGGAGCCGTGATGGCGGCGATGATGCTGGGCTGGTTCGGCGTCAACTCGGACGCGGCCGGAACCGCCGCCGCCCGCCTGGCCGGCGTGGACCCGTGGCTCGGCATCGTGGCGTTCACGCTGTTCGCGCTGGTGGTGACCGTGCGGGGGATCGGCAGCCTGTCGACCGCCGCGGTGGTGGCCGGCGCGGCCACCGCGGTGCTGGTGGTGTGGAGCCTCCTGATCGTGGCCGGGCGGGACGGCGCCGGCTGGGGCTCCGCGTCCACCGTGGAGCACCCCGGCTCGCTGCTGCACGGCATCGGGCTGATGGTGGGCTACGGCGCGGCGTTCGCGCTGCGCGCGCCCGACTTCACCCGTGACCTCGGGCGCCCCGGCGACGTGGTGCGCTGCGCGGCGTGGGGCCTGGCGCTGCCGCTGACGCTGTTCGGGGCGGTGGGCGCCGCCGTGTACGTCGTGACCGGTGCGTGGAACGTCGCCGACATGTGGACGCGGCTCGGCAGCGACCGCATCGGCTACATCATCATCGCCATCGGCTTCCTCGGCTCGGTGATGACCAACCTGTTCTCGGGGGCGCTGGCCGTGCGGTCGGCCACGCGGCTGGGACCCCGGGCGGGAATGACGGCGTTCTTCGTGGTCGGCGTCGCCCTGGCACTGGCGGGCCTGGCCGACCACATGCTCGACTACCTGGTGCTGATGACGGTGACCGCCCCGGGGCTGGTGGTGCTGTGCGTCGTGACGCTGCGCGGACGGCGGGCGGTGAGCGCCTGGAACGCCGCGGGGCTCACCACGTGGGGGCTGTCGACGGCAGCGGGACTGGCCTGCGCCGCGTGGGCCCCGGCGTTGGCGCTCCCGGGCGCGCTCGCGGTGTCGGCGGCCCTGGCGGCGGGCTTCCAATCGCGGGGTGTGCTGGGATAATCGTCCTCATGACCCGGGGGGACGACAATGCATACGGAAAGGCTGTCATGACGACGATGGACCCAGGCGGGCTGAAGGCCCACGGGCTCGATCCGGCCGGCGCGGTGTGGCACAACCTGTCACCCGAGGCGCTCTACGAGCAGACGCTGCGCCTTGCCACCGGACGCCTTTCCCATGGTGGCCCGATGCTGGTGACCACCGGCAAGCACACCGGCCGGGCGCCGAAGGACCGCTTCATCGTGCGTGAGCCGGGTTCCGAGGGCCGCGTCGACTGGGGCGCCGTCAACCAGGAGATCTCCGCCGACCACGCCGCGCGCATCCGCGACGACCTGCGGGCGCACTTGAGCGCCGCGGAGGCGCTGTTCGTCGTGGACGCGCGGGTGGGCGCCGACCACGAGCACACCACGTGGGTGCGCACCATCTCCGAGAGCCCGTGGCACGCGTTGTTCGCCCGCACCATGTTCATCGACCTCACGCCCGACGAGCAGGCCTCGTTCACGCCCGACGCGGTGGTGCTGCACGCCCCGTCGTTCCAGGCCGACCCGGCGACGCACGGCACCAACAACCCCAACTTCGTGGTGCTGAACCTCACCGACGCCGAGGTGCTCATCGGCGGCACGCAGTACGCCGGCGAGATCAAGAAGTCGATCTTCTCGCTGATGAACGACCGGCTGCCCGAGCAGGGCGTGCTGCCCATGCACTGCTCGGCCAACGTGGGTGAGGACGGCGCGGTGGCCGTGTTCTTCGGCCTGTCGGGCACCGGCAAGACCACCCTGTCGACCGACGCGACCCGGCCGCTCATCGGCGACGACGAGCACGGCTGGGGCTCCCACGGCGTCTTCAACATCGAGGGCGGCTGCTACGCGAAGATCATCAACCTCTCGCCCGAGGCGGAGCCCGAGATCTTCAACACCACGCGCATGTTCGGCACCGTGATCGAGAACGCCGTGATGGACGAGGCCACGCGCGTGCTCGACCTCGAGGACGCGTCGCTCACCGAGAACACCCGCGCCGCGTACCCGCTGGAGTCGGTGCCCAACGCGGTGGAGGGCAAGCAGGCCGGCCACCCCAACGTGGTGGTGATGCTGACCGCCGACGCGTTCGGCGTGCTGCCGCCCATCGCCAAGCTGACGCCCGAGCAGGCCATGGAGATGTTCCTGGCCGGCTACACCGCCCGGGTCGCGGGCACCGAGGTGGGCGTCACCGAGCCTCAGGCCACGTTCAGCGCGTGCTTCGGAGCCCCGTTCCTGCCCCAGGCTCCCGGCGTGTACGCCGACATGCTGGGCGAGCGCCTGAAGAAGCACAACGTGACCGCGTGGCTGGTGAACACCGGCTGGACCGGCGGCCCGTACGGCGTCGGCCACCGCATGCCCATCGCGACGACCCGCGCGCTGGTGCGGGCCGCGGTGTCCGGCGCGCTCAACGACGCCGACACGCGCACCGACCCGGTGTTCGGGTTCGAGGTACCCACCGAGGTGGAGGGCGCCGACAACACGCTGCTCGATCCTCGCGCCACGTGGAAGGACCCCAGCGAGTTCGACGAGACGGCGAAGAAGCTGGCGTCCGACATCGCCGACGCGGCCAAGAAGGCGCGCCGCCAGTAGCACGCCGGGACGCCGGGGGCGGGCTCGTCCCGCCTCAGGCGTCCGGGCGCAGGCGCCCGCGCATCGCGTCGATGGCGCGCGGCGGCCGGTCGCCGTGCGCCACGCCGCTCATCAGCCGCTGGATCTCGCGTTCGGCCTGGGCGACGCGGCGGCGGCGGTGCACCAGCATGGCGATCGCGGTGGCGATGCCCGCGGGCACGGCGACCAGCCCCAGCGGGGTGACGAAGGCCAGCGCGACGCCCCCCAGCGCGATCGCGCCGCCGGTGCCGCCCGCCTCGGCCAGCGCCCGGCCGCGCGACCCGGGGTCGACGTCCACCTGCACCACGGCGCGGGTGTCGTCGACCACCGCGACGCGGGTGGTGATGGCCCGTACGCCCTCCAGCGCCGGCTCGCCGGCCAGCGACCGCGCGCCCCGCAGCAGCGAACCGGCGATGCCGCCGGCGGGCTCCCAGTGCGTGGCGTCATGGTCGCGGTCGCGCACCTTCATGCAGTGCGCGACCCGCACCCACTCCTCGAGGCGCTGGGTCACGTCGGCCGGCGTGCCGTCGACGACGCGACGGATCGACGCGCTCTCGGCCCCGGCCAGGCGCAGCATCCGGCCGGCGCCGGCGGCGGGCGCGAAGCGCTCCATCGCGGCGGCCGTGCGGATGTCGTCCTCCGACACGCCGATCTCCCGGGCCATGGCGATCAGGTCGTCCAGCGACATGTCGATGGCGGACGTCTCGCGGCGCTCCACCTGCTGCTCCACCGCCCGGTGCAGCGCGCGGGCCGCCTGGTCGGGCGTGACACGCGGTTCGGGCGGCTCCTGACCCTGCGTGGTCACGGCACCCAGCCCGGCGCGCGGCGCTCGGCGTACGCCGCCATGCCCTCGCGGAACTCCGGCGAGGCGTAGGCCGCACGGCGCAGGCGCTCGACGTCTTGCATCGCCTCGGGCATCAGGGCGGACTCGAGGATGCCCACCGCCCGGCGCGTCGCGGCGACCGCGCCCGGCGCGGCGGCGGTGACGTCGGTGATGGTCTCCTCCACCCGCGCGTTCACCAGCTGCGACGGCACCACCTCGTCCACCAGGCCGATCTCGAGGGCCCGCGCGGCGTCCACGGGTCGCCCCGTGAAGAACAGCTGGCGCAGGCGGGCCGGTCCGATGCACTCCATGAAGCGCCGCAGCCCCTCGGGCGAGTAGACGATGCCCAGACGCATCGCCGGCATGCCCGCGCGGGCACCGTCCGACGCGATGCGCCAGTCGCACGCGACCGCCAGCTCGAGGCCGCCGCCGAACGCCGCCCCGTTCACCACCGCCACCACCGGCACGGGGCACTCCACGATGGCCGCCGCCGCCAGGCGCAGCGCATCCTCCCCGTCGCGGACGCGCTGCTCGAGATCGTCGCCGGGCGCGCCGCCCAGGTTGATGCCGCTGCAGAAGTGGCGGTCGCCCGAGCCGGTCAGCACCACGAGACGCACGGCCGGGTCGACGTTGCCGACCCGCCGGGCGATGTCGCGCAGCATGGCGGGGTCGACGGCGTTCGCCGCCGCGGGATTGTGGATCCGCAGGATGAGCGCGGTAGCGTTGCGCTCGGCGAGGATCTCACCGGGAATGGGAGCAGTCTCTGGCATCGGTGCTTGTGATGGGAGCGGGAGCCGTCGGTTCGTACTACGGGGCGCTGCTGGCGCGCGCCGGGCACACGGTCACCTTAGTGGCACGTGGCGCCCATCGCGATGCGCTGGTCTCGTCGGGCGCCATCGGCGTCACCGAACCCGACGGGACGCGGTGGCGGTGCGCCGTCGGCCACCGCGTGGAGGACGCCCGCGCGGCCGACCTGGTGGTGGTCGCGACGAAGTCCCACCACACCGCCGCCGCCGCGCGCGAGCTGGCCCCGCACCTGGCGGCCGGCACCCCCGTGCTGTCGCTGCAGAACGGCGTGGAGAACGTGGACACGCTGCGCGACGCGCTGGGGCCCGACGCCACGGTGCTGGGCGGCATCGCGTTCGTCGGCCTGCGCATCAGCCGGCCCGGGAGCGTGGATCACCAGGCCGAGGGAGCCGTGAGCGTGGGCGACCCCGCGGGGGCGGACACGGCCGCCGTCCGGGCGGTGCGCGACATCGTCTCCGGAGCCTGGGACGTCACCGTGAGCCCCGACATCGTCCGCGCCCAGTGGTTCAAGCTGCTGTGGAACGTGGGCTTCAACGCGCTGTGCGCCGTCACTGGCGCGACGGCCGGGGAGGCGCTGGCCACCCCGGGCAGCCGGGCCCTGGTGCGGGAGGCGATGCGGGAGGCGGTGGCCGTGGCCGCCGCGCGCGGCGTCACGTTGACCGACGACGACGTGGAGACGATGGCGCGCGACAACCCGGCGCTGCGCGATTACCGCCCGTCGACGGCCCAGGACATCGCGGCGGGCAAGCCCGTGGAACGCGAGGCGCTGACCGGCTTCATGGTGCGCGCGGGGGCCGGCGCGGGCGTGGACGTGCCCGTCAACCGCGTCCTGGACGGCCTCCTGGCGTTGCAGGAGGACCGCGCCACGGGCGCGTCGCGCACCCTGATGACCGCGCGCGCCCAGGAGTAGCCTGGGCGGCACGCAACGCCGTCCGCATCGCACTGAAGGAGACGTCGTGGACACACCCGAGGCACTGCTCGACGACGTCGGCCCCGCCTCGCTGCGCGAGATGGGGCTGCTGGTGGCCGACCTGGGCGAGCGCCACGTACTGGACGGGGCACCGTTCGGCACCCGGGTGATCGTCAACGTCACCGGCATGCGCATCACCGGCGACCGCCTGAACGCCCGCATGGTGGGGACGGCGGCCGCCGACTGGGGCGCCCGGGCCGCCGACGGCACGTTCCAGCTGGACGTGCGGGCCACGGTCGAGACCCACGACGGGGCCCTGGTGCTGGTGCAGTACAACGGCCGCGTCGACTTCAGCGACCCGCAGGCGCCCGGCCCCGTCTTCTGCACGCCCAGGTTCGAGACGGGAGACCCGCGCTACGCGTGGCTCAACAAGGTGCAGGCCGTGATGAAGGGCCGCTCCAACGGGCGGTCGCTGATCGCCTACCGCATGTACGAGCTGGTCTAGCCCGCGCCGCTCTCGGGCGGTGGATCGGGGCGGGTCGGGTGCCCGGCGACGAAGTCGCTGATGCGGTCGAGGATCGGGTCCCAGCGCGCGTCGAAGCGGGCGGCGCGGCGCGCGGCCTTCTCCTTGCGTGCGGCGCTGTAGTGGCGCGCCCACCGTGACCCGGGCCGCGCCAGCCGCACGGCACCCACCCACGCGAACCACGGGATGAAGCACCCGAACAGGGCGAAGCGGTACTTGCCCTTGAGCACCGTCAGCACCACGGTGCCGTAGTGCAGCACGGTGGCCCCCAGCGCGGTGAGGCGCACGACCCCTTCGAAGCCCGTGTCGGCGGAGCTGAACGGCGTGATGCCCACCACGGCGAAGCCCAAGCAGGCGGCGGCGAGGCTGACGGCCGCCACCGACGTGCGCCCCTCCTTGTCCCAGTACACGTCGCTGAGGTGCAGGATGAGCGCGAACTCGTCGAGTACCAGCGACGTCCCCACCCCCACCATCACCGCGGCGACGTTGGCCCACAGGTACGTCTGCGCGGCCACCGCGATGGCGGCTCCCGTGATGAGCAGGATGATGCCGGGCACCGCGTGGTGCACGTGGACGCCGCCGTGGGACACGTTGCGGAACGGCCCGTGGCCCGCCCTGATGAGGCGGGTGATGCCCCGGGTGATGAGGAACGTGAGGACGAACGAGCCGAACAGCAGCATCAGGGGCAGGCGCCCCTCGTCGATCACGTCGCTCTGCCACCACTCCGACACGTCAGCCGCCGAGCGCGGCGAGCTCGAGCACACGCGCGATGAGCTCGTCGAACGCCATGCCGGCCGCCTGCGCGGCCTTCGGCATGAGGCTGGTGTCGGTGAGCCCGGGGATGGTGTCGATCTCGAGCACGTGGAACGCGCCGTCGCCGTCGAGGATCATGTCGACGCGGCCGAACGTGCGGCAGCCGATCTCGCGGTAGCAGGCCAGCGCCAGCCGGGCGGCCTCGTCGGCCTGCCGCGGGGTGAGGTCGGCGGGCGCGATGAAGTCGGTCATGCCCGCGGTGTAGCGCGCCTCGAAGTCGTAGCTCTCGTTCTGGCGCGGCACCGGCTCGACCGCCGGCAGCGTCACGGCATCGTCGGTGCCCAGCACCGAGACGGCGATCTCGCGTCCCGCGACGTAGCCCTCGAGCAGCACCCGGTCGTCGTACGACAGGGCCGACATCAGCGCGGACGGGATCTCACCGGGGTCACGCGCGATGGTGACGCCCAGCGCCGAGCCCTGCTTGGCCGGCTTCACCACCAGCGGCATGCCGAGGTTCTCGCGGATGGCCACCAAGGTGTCGGCCGCGCCCAGCTCGCGGAACGCCTCCTCGCCGAACGCGTACGACGGAGGCGTCGGGATGCCGGCCGCGCGGAAGATGGCCTTCGCCACCACCTTGTCGACGCTGCGCTCGCACGCGCGCACGCCCGAGCCGGTGTAGGGGATCTCAAGGATCTCCAGCAGCTCCTGCACCGTGCCGTCCTCGCCCCCGCGCCCGTGCATCGCGATGAACGCCGCGTCGGGGGCCTCCGCCCGCAGCGTGCGCACCAGGTGCTGGTCGACGTCGATGCCCACCACGTCGTGGCCCAGGCGCCGCAGGGCCCCCTCGACGTTGGCACCCGAGCGCAGGCTGACCTCGCGCTCCAGCGACCTGCCGCCCTTCAGCACGACGACCTTGCTCATTCTCCCCCTCCGAATGCCTTCTGAAGCTCGATCATCTCGCCGATCGCGTTGCCGATGCGGTGCACGCCCTCCGAGATGGTGCTCTCGGACACCCCGGAGAAGTTGAGCCGCATCGAGTTGTTGCCACGACCATCGCAGAACGCCCCGCCGCCGGGCACGAACGCCACGCCGTGCCGTTCGATGGCGCGGGCCGCCAGCTCGCGGGTGTTGATGAAGTCCGGCAGCGTCGCCCACAGGAACAGGCCCCCACCGGGCCGCGACCACGTCGCCTCGGCCGGGAACTCCTCCTCCAGCGCCGTCAGCATCGCGTCGCGGCGCGACCGGTAGATGCCCGACACATGCGCCAGGTGCTCGCGGTAGTCGAAGCGGCGCAGGTACTCCACCACGAAGCGCTGGCTCATGGTCGACGAGCACAGGTCGGCCGCCTGCTTGCCCAGGTTCATCTTGCGCAGCACCGGCGGCGGCGCCGCCACCCACCCCACCCGCAGCCCGGGCGACAGGATCTTGGAGAACGTCGACAGGTACACCACCCAGCCGGCGCCCTGGTCGAGCTCCCACAGCGTCGGCAGCGCCTCCCCCTCGAAGCGCACCTGCCCGTACGGGTTGTCCTCCACCAGCAACAGCTCGCGGTCGTGGGCCAGGTGCACCAGCCGCACCCGCCGCTCGCGCGACATGGTGACGCCCGCGGGGTTCTGGAAGTTGGGGATGGTGTACAGCAGCTTGGGGCGCACGCCCTCGGCGTCGAGCGCGTCGAGCATCTCCTCCAGCGCGTCCACGATGAGGCCGTCGGCGTCCATGGGCACGTGGCGCACCTGTGCGCGGTAGCGCGTGAACGTGGGCACGGCGCCCGGGTACGTGGGCCCCTCGGCCAGGATCGTGTCACCGGGATCGACGAACGTGCCGATGGACAGGTCGATGCCCTGCTGCCCGCCCGTGGTGACCATGACGCTGTCGGGGTCGCACCGCGCGCCCTCCTCGGCCATCACCCGGCAGATGGCCTCGCGCAGCTCCCGCAGCCCCTCGGTGGGCCCGTACTGCAGCAGCGACGCCAGGTAGTCCTGCGCCATGACCCGCTCGATCTCGTCGAACTTCTCGCGGGGGAACGACTCGGTGTCGGGAAAACCCCCGGCCAGCGTGATGATGCCGGGGCGCTCCGCCAGCGACATCAGGTCGCGCATCACCGACGAGACCGCCCCCTTCGCGCGCGTGGAGTACCGGGCCTCGTAGCGCGAGGCGTCGGCGCCGTGTGCGCGCGGCGTGGAGACGGATGGCGGCGGATCGGTCAGAGGAGACTCCGGGCGGCGCGGGGCCGTGGCGGGTGCGTGCGCAGTGTAGCGACGCGCTCCTTGGCGACTTCCGCGTCGCGATTTCGCCGGACCGCAACGGGCGGGCGGGGGTGGGCTGCTACATTCATCGGCGCCATGGGGCCCACCAACGTTCAGGACGCCGAGGTGCGTTCCTCGCACCGGCGCGTGCTCCGCGTGCCCGACCTGCGCCGCACGACGCGCGCCGACTGGGTGCAGCTGGTGCAGTTCTGCGCGGTCGGAGCCTCCGGCTACGTCGTCAACCTGATCGTGTTCTCGCTGCTGGTGAAGGGCGTTCACGCCCACCACCTGACGGCGGCCGTCGTCGCGTTCTGCGTCGCCTGGCTCAACAACTTCCTCCTCAACCGGCAGTGGACGTTCGGGGCCACGCACGGGTCGGCGGTGCGACAGGCCGGGCGCTACTTCGCGTCGAGCCTCCTGTCGCTGGTGCTCAACCTGGCCATCCTCGAAGCACTGGTGCGCCTGAACATGGCCGAGATCCCGGCGCAGGCCGTCGCCATCGTGGCCGTCACGCCGGTGGGATTCCTGCTCGGTCGTCGCTGGGCCTTCCGGTAGGCGCCGCGGGCTCGTGTCCGTGAGCCGCGCGCGCAGGCTGGTCGTCGCCGCATTCGTGGTGCTGGCCCTCACCGGGCCGTCCCCGGCCTTCGCGCAGACCGGGGTGACCACCACGCCGGCGCCCAAGGCGTCGCCCGGCGTGGACCCCACCTCGATCATCGGTCGCATCCGGCAGGTCACCAGCGAGCTCACCGGGCAGACGGTGCCCGCGCCCACCAAGCCGTCTCGCGAGCCACGGATGACGAACGCCCAGGCGACCGCGGTGGCCGACCGGGTGCCCGAGGTGCGCGAGTGGATCGCCGAGCACCCGGTGACGCGCACCACGCCCGAGTTCAAGGCCGACGAGGGCAAGCACATCGTCTGGTACATCCGCAAGCAGGCGGACGGCACCGAGGTGACCGAGGCCCAGGTGTGGGTGGAGGACGCGACCGGGCGTGTCACCGAGGTGCGCATCGGGCCGCAGGTGTCGTGGATGATGGCCCGCGGCGTCGACGGCGCGTTCGGGCGCTCCATCAACAAGCCCGCCGTGTGGCTCGTCCTGTGCGCGCTGTTCCTGGTGCCCCTGGTGCGGCTGCGCCGCATCGTGTCGTGGCGCACGCTCGACCTGCTGGTGCTGCTGTCGTTCAGCGCGTCGCTGGTGTGGTTCAACCGCGGCGAGATCTTCACGTCGGTGCCGCTGGCGTACCCGCCGATGGCCTACCTGCTGGTGCGCATGGTGATGCTGGCGCTGCACCGCGTGCGGTCGGCCCGGCAGCGGCCCGTCGCCGACGAGACCGCGGCGCCGGACGGCACCCCCGCCGCCGTGGGACGCCCGGCGTTCCGCGGCTGGGCGCCCACGTGGGTGCTCGTGACCGCCCTGCTGGTGAGCGTGGGGCTGCGCTACGGCCTCAACGCGTTCGACGCCAACGTCATCGACGTGGGCTACGCCGGCGTCATCGGCGCGGACCGCATCTCGCAGGGGGCGACGCCGTACGGGACGTTCCCGTCCGACTGCGGCCGGTGCGACACGTACGGCCCGCTCAACTACCTGCTGTACGTGCCGTTCGAGCTGGCGCAGCCGTACACCGGCAAGTGGGACGGCTTGCCCGCCGCCCACGGCGCCGCCGTGCTGTTCGACCTGCTGTGCATCGTGGGGCTGGGCGTGCTGGGCTGGCGCCTGGGAGGGCGCCGGCTGGCGGCGGCGCTGTCGCTGGCGTGGGCGGCCTACCCGTTCACCGCCTACGCCCTCGAGTCCAACAGCAACGACGCGCTGGTGTCGGCCACCCTCATCTGGGCCGTGGTGGTGGCGGCCAACCCGCTGCTGCGGGGCCTGGCCATGGGCCTCGCCGTCGCCACCAAGTTCGGCCCCGCGCTGCTGATACCGCTGTTCGCGCGAGCGCCGTTCCCGCGACCACGCGCCTCCGACCGGGGCAGACGCGGCCTCGGGCGCTACGCGCTCGGCCTGGCGGCGTCGATCCCGCTGCTGTGGTGGGTGCTGCTGCTCGACGGTGACGACGGGGTGCGCGCGTTCTGGTCGCGCACGCTCTCGTACCAGTTCGGCCGCGAGTCGCCGTTCTCGCTGTGGGGCCAGCACACCGGCTGGAAGCCGGTGCAGATGGGCCTGACGCTGCTGGTCGCGCTGGCCGGGCTGGCCGTGGTGCGCTGGCCGCGGCACGTCGACCTGCGGGTGGTGTGCGCGCTGGCCGCGGCCCTGCTGATCGGCACCCAGCTGACGCTCACCCATTGGTTCTACCTCTACATCCCGTGGTTCCTGCCGTTCGTGCTGATCGCCGTGATCCCCGAGTGGCCGGCGATGATCGGGCCGCGGCGTCGTCCCGCCGCCCCGGAGCCCGAGCCGGAGCCGGAGCCGGATGACGAGGCCTCCGCGTCCCCACCGGACGAGCCCCGGGGGGTGCCCGCGTGAGGCGGCTGGCCGGGCTCGGGCTGCCGGCCGCCATGGCCGTGCTGGCCCTCGTGCTCTGGGTGGGCCCGTACCGCCACATGGAGCTGTGGACGGGCGACGTCATCACCGACATCCCGGTGTACCAGCAGTCGTCCGACGCCACCGCGTCGGGGCAGCTGCCGTACCGCGACGTGGCCCTGGAGTACCCGCCCGGGGCGGCGGCCCTGTTCTGGGTGGCGCGGTTCATGCCCGGCGGCTACGCGCAGGGGTTCATGGCCCTCATGGCGATCGCGTGGGCGCTCGCCACGGCGGGCGCCGTGCTGGCCGCCGCGGCGGTCGGCTACCGGCGCTGGCGCCAGATCGCCGTCGGCCTGGTGATGGCGGCCACCCCGCTGCTGCTGGGCAGCCTCGTCGCCACCCGCTTCGACGCGGTGGTGACCGCCCTGATGGCGTGGGTGATCGTGGCCGCCGTCACCGAGCGCTGGCGGGCCATGTGGCTGCTGGTGGCCGCGGCGATCCTGGTGAAGCTGATGCCGGTGCTGCTCATCCCGGTGCTGGCCATCTGGCAGGCCCACCGCACCAACGGCCGCGACGCGATGCGCGGGGTGGCCACCGCCGGCGGGGTCGTGGCCGCGGTGCTCTTTCCCATCGCCATCGCGGCCCCGTCGGGCCTGTGGGACATGTTCGCGTACCACCTCAAGCGGCCCGTGCAGATCGAGTCGCTGGCGTCCTCGTACATGCTGGTGCTGCACAACCTCGCGGACATCCCGGTGGCGGTGGGCTCGTCGTACGGAAGCCAGGGACTGGCGGGAGGGGGTCCGGCGACCATCGCGGCGATCACCACGGGCGTCGGGGTGATCGCGCTGGTGACGGTGGCGGTGACGCTGTGGCGCGGCCTGCCCGCGCTGCGCAAGGGACCGGACGCGCGCCTGATGACGTCGGCGCTGGCGACCACCGTGGTGGTGCTGCTGGTGTCGGCCAAGGTGCTGTCGCCGCAGTTCATGCTGTGGGTGCTGCCCGCCGCGCTGCTGGCGGGCGGTCCGTACGGCGTGGCGGCGCTGGGCACGACCGTGCTGGCGCTGCTGGCGACGCAGGCCTACTTCCCCCGCTCGTACTGGGACCTGGTGGCGCTGCACGACGGACCCGTGTGGCTGCTGGCCGCGCGCAACGCGGCGCTGCTGGCGCTGGTGGCGATGTGCTGGCCGCGTCCCCGCGCGCACCGTCACCGCGCCGCCACCATGCTGCGCGGGCCGGGCGACCCCGCGTCGGCCGATCACGCCACCCGCGCGCGTTTCCTGATGGACTGACACCCCGCCGAAGGACGCACGGCGCGTCCCCGCGGCGAACCCCCCGGTAAGCTGGTGATACCGCTCAAACGCGCATCGACTCCACCAAGGGAGGAGCCCCATGGCCGCCAGCACGTCCGGGTACGACGGGGTCGTCAAGATCCTCGGCGACAAGGCGGATGACCTACTGGGTCATACGTGCAAGACCATCCCGAAGAAGTCGCTGATGGTGCCCGGCCCGGACTTCGTCGAGCGCAGCTACGTCGACAGCGACCGCCCCGTACGCGTGCTGCGTGCGTTGCAGACCCTGTTCGACAACGGGCGCCTGGGCGGCACCGGCTACGTCTCCATCCTGCCGGTCGATCAGGGCATCGAGCACTCCGCCGGCGCGTCGTTCGCCAAGAACCCCGCCTACTTCGACCCCGCCAACATCATCGAGCTGGCGATCGAGGGCGGCTGCAACGCCGTGTGCAGCACGCTGGGGGTGCTGGGCGCGACGGCCCGCAAGTACGCGCACCGCATCCCGTTCCTGCTGAAGCTCAACCACAACGAGTTCCTGTCGTACCCCAACGGCTACGACCAGATCATGTTCGCGTCGATCCAGCAGGCGTACGAGCAGGGCTGCGTCGCGGTGGGCGCCACCATCTACTTCGGCTCCGAGGAGAGCAAGCGCCAGATCCAGGAGGTCTCGCAGGCCTTCGAGATGGCCCACAGCCTGGGCATGGCGACGGTGCTGTGGTGCTACCTCCGCAACGGTGCGTTCAACAAGACCAAGGAGGGCGGGGTCGACTACCACGTCGCCACCGACCTCACGGGCCAGGCCAACCACCTGGGCGTCACCATCCAGGCCGACATCATCAAGCAGAAGCTCCCCGAGGTGGCCAACCCGGGCTTCGACGACCTCAAGTTCGGCAAGTCCGACCCCAAGATGTACTCGGACCTGATGAGCGACCACCCCATCGACATGACCCGCTACCAGCTGGCCAACTGCTACATGGGGCGCGTGCCGCTGATCAACTCGGGCGGCGCGTCGGGCAAGAACGACCTGCACGACGCCGTCGCGACGGCCGTCATCAACAAGCGCGCCGGCGGCTCGGGCCTCATCTCGGGACGCAAGGCGTTCCAGAAGCCCATGAAGGACGGCGTGAAGCTGTTGAACGCCATCCAGGACGTGTACCTCAGCGACAAGATCGACCTGGCGTAGGCATCCGTCCCGCCTGCCCGGTGCCACGCGCGCCGGGCAGGTGAGCGCGGCACAGCGGCGAACGACGCACAGGAGCACCCGCTCCGCACGGCCGGTCGGCCGTGCCCCCGACCGAGGGGTTCCGTGCCGCACCGCCCGCCACCGCGCCGCCGTCCGCCCGCACGGGGTAGGCGTCGCGGGCGCCTGGGTGCCGCCGTGCTGGTCGCCGCCACCGGCGCCGGCTTCGTGCTGGGGTGGAACGCGGCGGGCGCCGATCCCCGCACGGCCGCACGGGCGGCGGACGCACCGGCCGACGGCGCGGCATCGGGGGACAAGGCGCCGGCCCCCGTCACGTTCGCGTTCGCCGGCGATGTGATGCTGGGTGCCGACGGGTACGGCCTGCCGCCCGACGGCGGCGCCGGCGCGCTGGCCCCCGTGCGGCGCCTGCTGCGGGCCGACGTCAGCGTCGGCAACCTGGAGGGCACGCTGACGCAGCGCGGGGCGTCCAAGTGCCCGGCCCGCGACCCGGCCGCCACGGGCCCGGTGACGTGTTACGCGTTCCGCACGCCGCCGTCGTACGCCGCGCACCTCTCGGCGGCCGGGTTCACGGTGATGAGCCAGGCCAACAACCACGCGAACGACTACGGCGCGACGGGCCTGGACGACACCCGGGCGGCGCTGACGGCGGCCGGCATCGTCCCCACCGGCGCGCCCGGGACGTGGGCGACGCAGAGCGTGCGGGGCACGCGGGTGGCCGTGCTGGCGTTCGCCCCGTACCCGTGGTCGAACCCGCTGACCGACATCGCCGCCGCGCAGGCGCTGGTGCGGCGGGCCGGCGCGCGGGCCGACATCGTGGTGGTGACCATGCACGCGGGGGCGGAGGGGGCAGCGGCCGCGTCCACGCCTCACGGGGCCGAGACGTACCTGGGCGAGCCGCGCGGCGACGTGCGGGCGTTCTCGCACGCGATGGTGGACGCCGGCGCCGACCTGGTGGTGGGCCACGGACCGCACGTGCTGCGCGGCATGGAGGTGTACCGCGGGCGCCTGGTGGCGTACAGCCTGGGCAACTTCGTCGGCTACCGCGCGTTCGGCCTGGGCGGCCCGCTGTCGACCAGCGCGGTGCTGCGGGTGTCGGTGCGCCCGGACGGGGTGCCGACCGCGGCCCGCCTGGCGCCGGTGACGCTGGTGGGCGCGGGGGTGCCGGTGCCGGGCGGTGACGCGGTCGACGTGGTGCGAGCGCTCTCGCAGCGCGACTTCGGCCCGTCGGCGGCTCGCATCTCGACGCGCGGCGTCATCCGGTTGCCGCGCGTCGTCGACGGCGTCGAGCGCTGGCGCGACACCCACGTGGCCCCGGGTGACGCGCCCTCCCCCGACGCGTCAGGCGGCGACGAGCTCCGGTGACCGGGACGCGTACGCGACGATCTCGACCCGGCCCGACACGCCCCACTTCATGCCGATGCGCCGGATGTAGTTGCGCACCGTCTGCCGGCCCAGCGACATGTGCGTGGCGATGTCGTCGGTGCCCATGCCCTCCTCGAGGCACCGCACGATCTCGCGCTCGGAGCTGGTGAGGCCCCGCGAGCGGCACGTGTCGGGCTCGGCGTGCGGGGTGACGACGCGGCCGCCCGCGGCCAGGGTGAGGACGACGTCCGCGACGTCCTGGCCGTCGGTGAGGTCGTCGCGGTGCACGAAGCCGCGCACGCCCGCCGCGCGCCCCTGCTCCACCGTCCACGCGCTGCGGCTGGCGACGATGAGCGCGGTCGCCACGGTGCACCCGCGCGCCGACGCGACCCGCGCCAGCTGCAGCCCCGACTGATCGCCCACCGCCTCGTCCACCAGCGCCACGTCCACCCTGCACTCGCCCAGCACGTGCAGTGCCTGTGCGACGTCGGTGCACGCCGCCACCAGGTTCACGCCCCGCTTGCCCGCCAGCTCGTGGGTGATGGCCGAACGCCAGTGCCACGAGGCCGAGACCACCATGACGTTGATCAACTTCGCTCCCCTTCTCACAGGATGTCGCCTGCTCGCAACATCCCGCGGGCGCTTCGGCGGCGGCACCCCACCCGGGTGGCGACCGATCACCACCTGCCGCACCCGGGGCGCGTCGCCGGGCGTGCTCTCCGCTAGGTTTCGCCACCCCTGAACGCCCGAGGTCCGATGGACGCCCCCGACCACCCGCCCGCGACACCGCCCCCCGCCCGCACCGTGCTGCTCCTGGGCGACGGGGACATCGCCCGCGCGGTCGCGTCCGCCCTCGAGCGCCACGGGGCCTCGGTCAGCTGGGTGCGGCGGCCCAGCGACACCGAGCTGGGGCGTCACATCCGGCGCCCCGCCGACACGGTGCTGATCGTCACCCGCGACGACATCGAGGCGTTCCGCCTGGCGCTGATGGTGGAGCACGGGCGGCCGGGCTGCGACCTGATCGTGACGATCTTCGATCGCACCATCGCCCAGCAGCTGCACGATGCGGCGCCGACGTGCCGGGTGGTGTCGATGGCCGACCTGGTGTCCGGGACCCTGGCCGGGCCGTGCCTGGACGACGACGTGCTGTCGGTCATCGAGGGTGCCCGCGAGCCGCTGGCGATGCGCGCGGACGGGGACGGCTTCCGGCTGACCCCCCTGCGGCCGCGGGCGGAGGCGTTCCGCGGGCGCCTGCGCGTGCGCTGGCCCATCGACTCCAGCGCGCGCTTCCTTCTGGCCGGGATCCTCGGGTTCCTCTCCATCCTCGCGGTGGACGTGGTGATCGGCATCGCCGTGCTGCACGAGCGCCCTGTGCCGGCGTTCTACGCGGCGGTGAAGGCGCTGTTGACGGTGGGTCCCAACCCCCACGTCGATCACGGGCCCACATGGGTGCAGGTGGCGGAGCCGCTCTTGATGCTGGCGACGTTCGCGTTCGCCGCGGTGCTCACGGCGGGCATCGTGACGCGCTTCAGCGAGCGGCGTCTGACCACCGTCGCGGGCCCGCGGTCGGTGCCGCGCCGCGGCCACGTCGTGGTGGTGGGCTTCGGTCAGATGGGGCTGCGCATGGCCACGCGGCTGCGTGCCTGGGGCATCCCCGTCGTCGCCGTCGAGCGCAACGCGCACTCGCCGTACATCGAGCGGGCGCGCCTGGCGGGCATCCCCGTGCTGGTGGCCGACGGCGTCGACCGCTCGCTGCTGCAGCAGCTGTCCCTGTCGCGTGCGCGGGCGCTGGCCGCCGTGACGTCGGACGACCTGTCGAACGTGGCCATCGCGGTGGCGGGGCTGGCGGTGGCGCCCGACCTGAAGGTGGTGCTGAGGGCCGGCGACGGGGACGTGACGGCCGAGACGCGGTCGCTGTTCCACGTGGGCGTCGTGCGCGACATCCACCGCATCGTCGGCGACGTGCTGGCCGCCACCGCCATGGGACAGCGGTTCACCGCCGCCGCGGACGTCGGCGGCGTCACGTGGCTGGTGGACGACGTGGACGGCGCGCCCGTGTTCCGGGCGTTCCAGCCTCCCGGTTAGGGCCTCAGGCCGGGGGCGCCCACCCGTCGACCAGCGCGTGCCACTCGTCGACGCCCTCGCCCGTCCGGGCGCTGGTGCGCACGATGCGGGCGTCCGGGTTCACCGCCCTCACGTTGCGCTCGAGCTCGTCGATGTCGAGGTCGAGGTGCGCCAGCAGGTCCACCTTGTTGACGATGACCACGTCGACCGAGCGGAACATCACGGGGTACTTCAGCGGCTTGTCCTCGCCCTCGGTGACCGAGCACACCATCACGCGGTGGTGCGCGCCCGTGTCGAACTCGGCCGGGCACACGAGGTTGCCGACGTTCTCGATGAACACCACATCGAGCGCGTCCAGGTCGAGTCCGGTGAGCGCGCGGGCGACCATCGGGGCGTCCAGGTGGCACTCGCCGCCGAACCCGTTGGCCGTGTTGAGCAGCGCCACCTGCGCCCCCAGCCCCGCCAGGCGGTCGGCGTCGAGGCTGGTCTCGATGTCGCCCTCCACGACCCCCGCCCGGCGCCCGGCGTCGCGCAGGTGCGCCAGCGTGCGCTGAAGCAGCGCGGTCTTGCCCGCACCGGGAGCCGACATCATGTTGATGCACACCACGCCCGCGGCGGTCAGCGCCTCGCGGTTGTGCGCCGCCGCGTGGTCGTTCTCGCTGAAGATGCGCTCGAGCACCTCGATGCGCTCGGTGCCCGTGCCGTAGCCCGAGTGGTCACCCACATCGTGCGCGTGGTCGTGCGGGTGGTCGTGGTCGTGGTCGTGGTCGTGCGCGTGCCCGTGGTGATGGTCGCCGTCGTGGCGGTGAAACCTACCCATGCGATCCCTCCCCCTCCACATCCATCGAAGTGACCATGAACTCCTCGCCGCGAACGACGTCGCAGCGGGCGCCGCCGCACCCCTCGCACACCAGCACGAGAGCCTGCGCCACGTCGGTGTGCGCGCCGCAGTCACGGCAGAGTAGCCGCACGGGGATGTGGTCGATGCGCAACCGGGCCCCCTCCAGCGGCGTCCCCTGGCACACCAGCCCCCAGCAGTACTCGAGCGTCTGCGGCACCACCTGCCGCAGGTGACCCACCTCGACGTCCACCACGGTCACGCGCCGCCCGTCGCGCGCGCGCTCCACGATGTCGGCGATGCCACGGCACAGAGACAGCTCGTGCACGGCTACCTCCGCAGCGTCTCGGACGGGGTTTCGCCGAACCGGCGCCGGTAGCGCACGGCGAACGTGCCGGCGTTGCCGAAGCCCCATCGGTCGGCGACGGCCCCCACGGTCAGCCCGTCGGACGGCAGCGCCTCCAACAGCACGTGGCGCACCTGGTCCAGGCGCCGGTCGCGGATGTAGGCCACCGGCGTCGTGGCGAGATCATCGCGGAACCCCGCCTGGATCGAGCGCACGCTGACCCCGGCGTGACGCGCGAGGTCGGCCAGCGTGATGCGCTCGGCCAGGTGGTCGTCGATGTACTCCATGGCCCGGCGCACGGCGACGCGGCCCGCCGGCCGACCCGTGCCACGCAGCCGCTCGCGGTAGTTGGACGGCTGGATGTACAGCAGCGTCGAGATCACCAGTTCCTCGATGGGCATCGAGCCGACCCCCTGCTGCACGAGAGAGCCCTGCGACATGATCTCGCTGGACAGAAGCTGGATCGCCGTGTGCCATCGCTGGGCCTCGTCGGTGGCCAGGTCGCCCACCGGGTCGAACGCCACGGGCTCCGTCACGCTGCGGCCCAGCATGCGGGTGAGCTGGCGCTCCAGCGCGTCCCGCTCGATGCGCATGATCAGCTGCGGGCAGTCGCGGCCCAGGTCGAGGACGTAGGCGGACCCGGGCCCGGCGACCAGCGCGCGGAACGCGTTCACCTCGGTGAACTCGCCGGCGCCCACGCGGGCCCGCACCGGGTCGTGCGTCGCCATGTGCACGGTGAACGCCTCCGCGGCGCACCGCACCGACAGGGTGCACGCGGCCCGCAGGTCGGCGTAGATGAGGGCGGTCTGCGGCAACCTCACCGCGTTCATGGTGGCCTGGAAGCCCTCGCCGCGGCCGTCGGCTCCGAAGCGGATGCGCACGTCCCCCAGCAGCGGTGAGAGGGCCGCCTCCGCCTCCACCACGTTGTCGGTGCACAGCACCTCGTGGTCGGCCAGGGCGTTCGGCACGCCACGCGCGGGCAGGCGCTTACCCACCGGCATGCGGGTGCGCTCGACGTTGATCAGGCGCAACCGGGAGATTTGCGGGTTATCACGGATGGCTCTGTGGGTCCTCCGTAAGGTCTGCGCGTCGCGATCAATCTTTCTGCGCGATCTGAGCAGTGCGTGCGTGATCGATGTTGCCGGATGCGGATGTCTGGGTCAACGTGGCGATCAGCACAAAGACCCGAGGGAGGGCAGGACGTGGCGCCGACCGAGGTCGCATATTCCTCCGCAAGCGTGGACGAACTCAGGGAACGACTCGACGACCCGAAGGTCGCGCGCGCCCTGGGCTCCATCCTCGACAACGCCGACGTGCTCGCGCTCATGGTCAGCATGGCCGAGGGCTTCATGCGTCGTGGCGACGAGGTCATCGGCGCCACGGGCGACCTCGTCCACGAGCTGAAGACCACCGTCGAGGCCGCGTCCCACGGCATCGACACGGGCGCCGTGATGCAGGGCATGGGCGAGTTCATCAGCGCGATGCCCGAGACGGCCCCCGCCGTGTCGCGGGTGGTGCGCTCGGGCGCCCTCGAGGAGCTCACGTCGCCCGCGCTCATCTCGCTGCTGCAGATCGTGTCGCGCAGCCTCAACCAGGCGTCGTCCGACTTCGAGACCAACCCCGTTCAGGTGAAGGGCCCCGTGTCGATGATGCGGGCGCTCAGCGACGACGACGTCAGCCGCGGACTGGGCTTCACGCTCACCATCCTGCGCGCCCTGGGCCGCGGACTGAAGGACCACCACCCCGCCAACGCGCACACCGAGAGGTAGGAGAACCGACCGATGTCATCCGTTCTGTGGTTCCAGGCCGGCGCCTGCTCGGGCAACACGATGTCGTTCCTCAACGCCGAGGAACCCAACGTGGTCGACCTGATCGTCGACTTCGGCCTCGACCTCATCTGGCACCCGTCGCTGGGCATGGAGCTGGGCGCCAACGCGCAGAAGCTCTTCCACGACTGCGCGTCGGGTGCCCGCCCCATGGACATCTTCGTGCTCGAGGGCACGGTCATCCAGGCGCCCAACAAGAGCGGCCGCATGGACATGTTCGCCGACCGGCCCATGATCGAGTGGGTGAAGGAGCTCGCGGAGGCGGCGTCCATCGTGGTGGCCATCGGCGACTGCGCGTGCTGGGGTGGCATCCCCGCGACGGCGCCGAACCCGTCCGACTCCACCGGCCTGCAGTTCCACAAGCGCGAGCGGGGCGGGTTCCTGGGTCCCGACTGGCGCTCCAAGTCGGGCCTGCCGGTCATCAACATCCCGGGCTGCCCGGCGCACCCCGACTGGATCACGCAGATCCTCGTCGCGCTGGCGACGGGCCGCGCGGGCGACATCGCCCTGGACGACCTGCACCGTCCGCAGACGTTCTTCAAGACGTTCACGCAGACCGGCTGCACCCGCGTGCAGTTCTTCGAGTACAAGCAGTCCACCACGTCGTTCGGCGAGGGCACCCGCACCGGTTGCCTGTTCTACGAGTTCGGCTGCCGCGGACCGCTGACGCACTCGCCGTGCAACCGCATCCTGTGGAACCGGCAGTCCAGCAAGACGCGCGCCGGCATGCCGTGCACCGGCTGCACCGAGCCCGAGTTCCCCCATTTCGACCTGGCTCCGGGAACGGTGTTCAAGACACAGAAGGTGGCCGGCACGATCCCCGCCGAGGTGCCCGAGGGCACCGACCACCTCAGCTACATGGCGCACGCCGCGGCGGCACGCATCGCGGCACCGCAGTGGTCGAAGGAAGACATGTTCGTCGTCTAGGCGACGTCACCGGACCGGAACGCGAGAAAGGGACCCCACCGACATGCCCGCAGTTGATCTCTTCGTCAGCCCCCTGGGACGCGTCGAAGGCGACCTCGATGTACGCGTGACCATCGAGGACGGTCACGTCACGTCGGCCTGGACCGAGGCCGCCATGTTCCGCGGCTTCGAGATCATCCTCCAGGGCAAGGACCCCCAGGCGGGCCTCATCGTCACCCCCCGCATCTGCGGCATCTGCGGCGGCAGCCACCTGTACAAGGCCTGCTACGCGCTGGACACCGCGTGGAATACCCACGTGCCGCCCAACGGCACGCTGGTGCGCAACATCGCGCAGGCGTGCGAGACGCTGCAGTCGATCCCCCGCTACTTCTACGCGCTGTTCGCCATCGACCTGGTGAACAAGAACTACGCGTCGTCGTCCATGTACGACGAGGCCGTGCGCCGCTTCGCCCCGTACGTGGGCACGTCGTACCAGCCGGGCGTCGTGCTCTCGAACAAGCCGGTGGAGGTCTACGCGATCTTCGGCGGCCAGTGGCCGCACAGCTCGTTCATGATCCCCGGCGGCGTCATGTCGGCGCCCACGCTGGCCGACGTCACCCGCGCCACCGCCATCCTCGAGCACTGGAAGGACAACTGGCTCGAGAAGCACTGGCTGGGGTGCTCGGTCGACCGCTGGCTCGAGATCCGCTCGTGGGACGACATGCTGGCGTGGGTCGACGAGAACGAGTCCCAGCACAACTCCGACTGCGGCTTCTTCATCCGCTACGCGCAGGAGATCGGCCTCGACAAGTACGGGGTGGGCCCCGGCAACTACCTCGCGACGGGCACGTACTTCGAGCCCAGCCGGTACGAGAACCCCACCATCGACGGCCGCAACGACGCGCTCATCGGGCGCTCGGGCGTGTACGCCAACGGCGAGTTCTCCGAGTTCGACCACATGAAGGTGGCCGAGTCGGTGGAGCACGCCTTCTACCAGGGCTCCGGCCTGCTGCACCCGTGGGTGGGCGAGACGAACCCCGTCGACCCCCTGGAGGGGCGCAAGAACGGCAAGTACTCGTGGGCCAAGGCGCCGCGCTACGACCTGGGCGGCCAGTACATCCCGCTCGAGACCGGCCCGCTGGCCCGCCGCGTGGCGGCCGGGGCCCCGGGCGCGGCCGACTTCCAGGACGACGACCCGCTGTTCATGGACATGCTCGAGCGCATCGGGCCGTCCGTCTTCACCCGCCAGATGGCCCGCATGCACGAGGCCCCGAAGTACTTCCGCTGGGTGATGGACTGGCTGTCGCAGATCGACCTGCACGAGTCGTTCTACACGAAGCCCGTCGAGGCGCCGGCGGGCAAGGGCTTCGGCGCCACCGAGGCCGCCCGCGGCGCGCTGGCCGACTGGATCGTGCTGGACGACGGCAAGATCGAGAACTACCAGGTGATCACGCCGACGGCGTGGAACATCGGGCCGCGCGACGCCGACGGCACGCTGGGACCCATGGAGCAGGCCCTCGTGGGCGCGCCCATCGCCGACATGGACGATCCGGTCGAGCTTGGCCACGTGGCCCGCTCGTTCGACTCGTGCCTGGTGTGCACGGTGCACGCGTACGACGGCAAGTCGGGGCGCGAGCTGAGCAAGTTCGTGGTCAACGGGATGGTGTAGGTGCGGCCCGGGCGACGACCATCACGAGGCGCCCTCCGCCGCGCCGCGGCCGGGGGCGACCGGTGACGACGTCCCGGCCCGCCCCCCACGAACTCCTCGACGACGGCCACGCCCCGCCCCCGTGCGATCTGCTGGTGATCGGCTGCGGCAACCTGCTGCGAGGCGACGACGGCGTCGGGCCCATCGCCATCCGCACGCTGTGGCAGCGCGGCGTGCCGGACGGCGTCCGCCTGGCCGATGGCGGCACCGCCGGCATGGACGTCGCGTTCCAGATGCAGGGCGCCCGGCGGGTCATCATCATCGACGCGGCGCAGACCGGCACCGCCCCGGGGACGCTGTTCAAGGTGCCCGGCAGCGAGCTGGAGGAGCTGCCCCCGGTGGACGGCATCCACTCGCACAGCTTCCGGTGGGATCACGCGCTGGCGTTCGGCCGCTGGCTGCTGGGCCCGTCGATGCCGACGGACGTGACGGTGCTGCTGATCGAGGCGGCCAGCATCGAGGCCGGGGCGCCGCTGTCCGCACCCGCGCGGACGGGGATGGAGCGCGCCGTCGCGCTCGTCGAGGACGCCTACCGTGTGTCGGCGGCGTGACCGGCGACGCGCTGGACATCACGTGGGACGGCTACCTGCACGTGTCGGCCGAGCAGGCCGCACGCTGGTTCCCCGAGGACGTCTGCGTGGCCCACGTGGCGGGCCACACGCTGGTGCTGACGCCGCTGGCCGGCCGCGCCAACGGCGGGTTGATGTTCAAGGTGCGCAACGCCCACGGCGACCGGTCGCTGCTGGTCAACGAGGCGCTCGGGTTCCGCAGCCACCAGGGCCGCTTCCCCGCGCGCTGGGACGCGCAGCGGGCGGCCCTCCTCGTCGACCTCGACCGGGAGATCCGTGATGTCCCGGCTGCTGAGGACGGCGGTGCGGAACGAGCACGGCCAGTGGATCGTGGAGATGGTGCTGCTGGACGAGCACGGGGCGGAGCGACGGCGCGTGAGCGCGTACCGCACCCAGGCGCTCGCGCAGGTGGCGGCGGCGAGCATCGAACGGGCCGCGTCACGGCGACAGCGGCCGGCACCCGACGAGGAGATCCCGACGCATGACGGCGAGTAGCTGGGCGACGCTGCCCCACCCCCAGCCCCTCGGGGCGTTCCCCGTACCGGCGGGCCTGATGCTGGTACCCGCCGACGCCGACCTGGGCGCCGTGACGGCGCTGGCCGCCGGGCGTCTTCCCGACGCGTGGCCGGGGTCGCTGGAGGCCCACCGCCGCGCGTTCGCCGGTGACCTGGCGGGCGCCCTCGAGGAGCTTCCCCGCGACGACCCGGTGGGCCGCTACAACCGCTGGCTGATCGATCCCGACGGCGACGACGCCGACGAGGTGGCGCGCGGGCTGCCCGCTCCGTACCGCCCGCTTGTAGACGTGGTGCGGTACGCGTCCGGGGCCGGCGACACGCTGCCGGTCGCCGACGACGACACCAACCCGGTGGTGGCCGCGCTGATCACCGCCACGCGCGCCACCGTGCTGCTGGAGGCCGGCGACGCCGAGGGCGCCGCCGAGCTGGTGGAGCAGGCCGCGACGTCGGTGGCCGACGTGCCGGTGCTGCACGCGGTGCTGATCGCCAACGCCGGCTCGATCCTGCACGAGCACGACCTCGACCCCGAGCGGGCCCGCTCCCACCTCACCGGCGCGGCCACCGCGCTGGCCGAGACCGACCTGACGCTGCACCGCGCCGAGATCCACTACGCGCTGGGGCAGATCGAGCACGAGCGCGCCGCGCGGGGCGGGGCGCCCCTGCAGGGCGCGATGCACCACTACTACACCGCCGTGCAGCTCATCGACGAGACGACGGCCCCGGAGCTGTGGGCGTCGACCCAGATGAGCCTGGCCGCCGCGCACCTGTCGTCGCCCATGACCCTCGCGTCGGACGGGCTGCGGGCGGGCGTCGCGGTGCAGGCGCTGCGCGCCGCGCTGCAGGTGTTCACGCGCGAGCGGTACCCCGCGCAGTGGGCGGCGGCGTCGCTGAACCTCGCCAACGCGCTCGTGTACGCCCCGTCGGTGAAGCAGGGCGACAACCTGGTGGAGGCGGTGGAGCTGTATGAGGAGGTGCTGGAGGTACGCGACCGCGACACCGACCCCATCGGGCGGGCGCGCACGCTGACCAACCTCGGCAACGCCCTGGCGCACCTGGGCATCTTCGACCACGCGAAGGCGCGTCTGGTGGAGGCCCGCTACCTGTTCGACGAGCAGCTCGACAGCGACGGTGTGATGACCGTGCGCGGCCTGCTGGACGAGATCGTCAAGCACACGATGCCCGAGGACGGCCGCGACGGCTCCGGCCGGGCGGTGATGGGCGGCATGGACGGCGGCACCCGCGAGGTGCTGGCGGGCCGCCCCGAGACGGACGAGGCCTAGACCGTGGATCTGCACGAGCGTCAGCGGTTCGAGGTGCTGCTGGGGGACGCCGGCGAGGCGTTCATCGAGCGCATCGTGCAGCGCTGCGCGGGCCAGGAAAACGCGCTGGCCGCGCTGCAGTCCGACCGCAACGCCGAGGGCGTCTGGCTCGACGACTTCGTCGCCGCGCTGTTCGCCGACCAGTGCCTCGACAACGCCGACGGCGCGGCCTTCGTGCTGAGGGCGCTCGAGCGCCGTCCCGCCGGACCCGCGGTGGAGGCGGCCACGGTCGGCGAGCTGCTGGTCGCCCACGCGAAGCACGCGTTCGCCGACCTGCTGTACCGCAAGGTGGTGGAGTCGATGGAAAGGGCGAGCGTCTATGGCTGACGTGGCGACGACCACCGCGGCGGACGCGGGGCGGCTGGAGGCGCTGGCCGAGCGCCTGGACGAGGCGATGGCGCGCCGGGCCGAGCTGGACCCGCTGCCGCGTCAGGTGCTCAACGACGCGCTGGAGGCGCACGGCGAGCTGCATCGCGACGCCCTCACCACCATCGTCACGACGCTACGCGCCGACCCGCGCGGCAAGGAGCTTTTGTTCGCCCTCGTCGACGACCCCGCCGTGCACATGGTGCTGGCGATGCACGGCATCATCCGCACGGCCGACCCCCATGCGCTGGCCGAGAAGGCCCTGGAGGGGGTGCGCCCGGGCATCGCGTCCCACGGGGGCGACGTGAAGCTGGTGAAGGTGGAGGACGGCATCGCGTTCGTGCAGCTGGAGGGCGCGTGCAACGGCTGCTCGATGGCCGCCGTGACCATGCGCAACGGGGTCGAGAAGGCGCTGGTGGAGAGCGTCCCGGGCATCCGCTCGGTGGAGGTGGTGCCCAACCCGCCGCCCGGTACGGAGGCCGGCGCCACCGGTCACGCGGCCGACGCCCCGCCCGAGGGCACCGGATGGTGCCGCACGTTCCCGCTCGAGCGCTTCGGCGTCGGGACGCTGGAGGCGATGTCGCTGACGCCCGAGAACGGGCCCGCGGTGGAGGCCATCGTGGTGAACACCGGCGGTCAGCTGGCGGCGTACGTCAACTCGTGTGCGCACCAGGGGATGCCGCTCGACAACGCCATCGTCGACGCCGACGCGTGCACGCTGACGTGCCCGTGGCACGGGTGGTCGTACGACTCCACCAACGGGGAGTGCCTCACGGCGCCGGGGGCGCAGCTCGAGCCGCTGCCCCTGCGCATCGCCGAGGGCCACGTGTGGGTGCGGGCCGGGACGTGAGCTCGTACCGCGTCACGTACGTCGACCCGGCCCAGCCGCTCGCGGCGCTGCCGCAGCCGGTCGACGACGGCGCGACGCCCGCGTGCTACGGGCCGTGGCGGCCCACGGTGGTGGTCGGCGCGCCCGCCCGCGGCGGCCTGTTGCTGCCCGACGCGCACCCGTCGCCGTCCACCGTGTACGCCCCGCGCGGCGTCGCCACCGACGGCACGCGCCTGGTGGTGAGCGACACGGGCAACCACCGGGTGATGATCTGGCACCGCACGCCACGCACCGACGGTGAGCCCGCCGACGTGGTGCTGGGACAGCCCGACTTCGTCACGGAGGGGCCCGCCGCCGGGGGCCGGGGGCCGGCCGCCGGCATGCACCTGCCCACCGGCGTGATGCTGCACGAGGGCCGCCTGGTGGTCGCCGACGCGTGGCATCACCGCCTCCTGGTGTGGGACTCGGTCCCCACCGAGTCGGACGTCCCGCCCGACCACGTGCTGTTGCAGGACACGCCCGCCGACGTGCTGCCCAACCGGGGCGCCGGCGCGACGGCGTCGTCGGCGTACTGGCCGTTCGGCATCGCGATGATCGACGGGCGTTTCTACGTCGCCGACACGGGCAACCGGCGGGTGCTGGCGTGGCGCGACGGCCTGCCGCTGGACGGACGCCCCGCCGACGTGGTGCTGGGGCAGGTGGACGCGTTCCATCGCGACGAGAACCGCGGCGGGGACGTGGCCGCCGACTCGTTCCGCTGGCCGCACGCCGTGGTGCCTGGCCGCGGCGGCGTGCTGGTGTGCGACGCGGGCAACCATCGCCTCTTGTGGTGGAGCGAGCACCCGGACGCCGACCGGCCGGCCGACGCGGTGCTGGGGCAGCCCGACTTCACGACCGGCACCGAGTTCCCGTACGTGTCGCAGGAGAACCGCCTGCGGTTCCCGTACGGCGCCGTGGGGGACGAGGGCGCGCTGGCCGTGGCCGACACCGCGAACAACCGCGTGCTGGTGTGGGACGAGACCCCCGTCGGCTGGCGTCCTCCCGACCACGTGCTGGCCCAGCCGGACGCCGTGCGTGCGGGCGAGAACCGCTGGTCGCAGGTGGCCCATGACACCCTGTGCTGGCCGTACGGCCTGGCGCGCCACGGCGACACGCTGGCCGTGGCCGACTCGGGCAACAACCGCGTGGTGCTGTGGACGAGGGAGGGCTGACCGCGATGTGCCTGGCGATACCCGGTGAGATCATGCGGCGCTGGACCGCCGACGACGGCGCGATCATGGCGGAGGCCGACTTCGCGGGCGAGCGCCGCGAGGTACGCCTCAACTACCTGCCCGACCTCGACGTGGGCGACCACGTCATCGTGCACGCGGGCTTCGCCCTGACCCGCCTCGATCCCGAGGAAGCCGCCCGCACGACGCAGATGATGCGCGACTCGGGCCTCCTGGACTGCGAGGAGTGACCCCGGCCGGGCACCGGCTGTTCGCGCGGTACGCGTACGCGCCGAACGCGCGCGGGTACTGCGGGCCGCGGGAGGGCGCGGTGCTCGAAGCCGTGGCGTGCGGCGCGGGGGACGACGTGGACGTGCCCGCGGTGGCGCGCCGGTTCAGCGGGGCGTGGCCGTACCAGGTGCTGATCGCCGAGCTGGCGGGCGTCGACGACCCGCTCGACGAGGCGGTGGGCCGGGCCTACTGGACCGGGAACGCGCTCACCGGCGAGGTGGACGCCGACGCGTTCGGTGCGCTGTTGCTGGAGCGCTTCGCCGGGCAGGCCGGGCACTACTGGCAGCACCTCACGCCCGACCTGCTCGCCGAGGCGACCCCCACCCACATCTTCCACGTGCTCGGCGTCTACCCGTGGACGCGCCTGCTGGCGCCGGGGCGTCCCGAGCCCCTGGAGGTGCTGGACGGCTGCCGCATCCGCCCCGCCGAGGTGGTGGCGGTGGAGGCCGGCGGGCTGCGGGTGCGCACGCGCACGCTGCGCTTCGAGGACGGACGCCTCGTGCTGGCCCCGCCCGCCGAGGAGACGGTGTCGACGGCCTCGTCGCACGGGTCGTTCACCGGTCCGCTGGCCCCCGGGGACGCCGTGGCCGTGCACTGGGGCCACGCGTGCGACGTGCTCACCACCGGGGACGTCGCCCACCTGGAACGCCTCACCGACCGGCAGCTGGCGCTGACCAACGCGCGTCTGGCGCGGGAAGGCTGAGCCGGGGCCCGTTCGGAGCGCGAGTACGGGCATCACGTGCACAGCGGCGTGCGGTGCGCGAGGATCGTCCGAGACCGCGCGCGGAGGCGTTCGGGAGCCTGATCGTGGTCCGGCACTGGCGCGAGGAGGGGGCGAGGCGGCATGAGGCAGGGCGGCGACGACACCGTGGAGCGGGTGCGACGCGCGCGCGGGTGCGTCCGGCGCGTGCTCGTCGCGTCGCTGACCGCCACGTTCGCCGCAGTGGCCGGTGCCGCGGGCGCGCCGACCGGGGGCGCACCCGTCGGCCTCGCCGAGCCGGCGCCGCAGTTCGTCGCGCCCGGCGGCGAGCTGGTGCTGCACGTGCGCACGACGCGCGCCGGCGTGCTGCGCGTCACGCGGCGCACCGCGCGGGGGCCGGTGCGGGTGGCGGCCATGCGGGTCGCGGCGGGGCGGGCCCTCACGGTGCGCCACCGCGTGCGCTCCGGCAACCCCGTGGTCATGGACCTGTCCCTCGACGGCGGCCCCCCGCGAGTGGTGGTGGTGCCGGTGCGGCCCGTGAACATGGTGGCGGTGGGCGACATCTCGCCGGGGTCGGCGATCTCGATGCTGCGCAGCCGCGGGGCGGCCTGGCAGTGGGAGGCCCTCGGCCCGTGGCTGCGGCAGCAGGACCTGGCGGTGGGCAACCTCGAGACCGCCATCGGAACCGGTGGGCGGCGCTGGCCCGGCAAGGCGTTCAACTTCATCGCACCGCCGGATGCGGTGCGGGCCGCCGCGCGCATCGGCGGCATCGACGCCGTCAGCCTCGCCAACAACCACGCCCTCGACTACGGCCGCTCCACGTTCCTCGGGGGCATCCGTGCGCTTGACGGCGCGGGGGTCGGTCACTTCGGGGGAGGCGCCGACCTCGACCAGGCGCTGGAGCCGTTGATCGTCGAGCGCGGCGGCCTGCGCATCGCGTTCGTCGGGTTCAACGACATCCCGCCCGCGGACTTCTGGGCGGGCGCCGGGCGGGCGGGCAACGCGCCGGCGAACCCCGAGGCCGTGCGGACCGCCATCCGGCGCGCATCCGCCCGCGCGGACGTGGTGGTGGCGTACTTCCACTGGGGCATCGAGTACGAGCGGACCCCCAACGGGCGCCAGCGTGCGTTGGCGTCCACGGCGTTCGCGTCGGGTGCCGACATCGTCCTGGGCGGGCACCCGCACGTGCTGCAGCCGGTGGAGCGGCGCGGCACCCGGCTCACGGCGTGGAGCCTCGGCAACTTCCTGTTCAGCCCCGGGAAGCCCCCGGGGACGTACAGCGGAGCGCTGACCATGCAGGTGGACGCGACGGGCGTGCGCGGTTGGCGCATGCACCCGGTGCGGATCATCGACACCCGCCCCGTCCTGGTGGGAGGGGCCCCCGGCACGCCTCCCGCGGCCGCGCCACGCCGCACCGGCACCGACGGGTTCGGGCGACCCGGGCGGGACGTCCTCCCGCTGCGCGACGCGCCCGACGGGGTCGGATAGGCGCCCGGCCCGCGCCCCGGGGGTTCAGGCGCCCTGGCCCTCGCGCGCCACGGCCACCACGGCCTGCCCGTACGCGATGCCGCCGTCGTTGGGAGGCAGGCGCTCGGGCAGCAGCACCGCCGGACCCGCCGCGTCGATCAGCGCCGCCGTGCGCTCCAGCAGCAGGCGGTTCTGGAACACCCCGCCGGTGAGGACGACCTGGTCCAGGCCGTGGCGGTGGGCGGCGGCGACGCACGCCGCCGCGGTCGCCTGCGCCACCGCCTCGTGGAAGCGCGCGCTGACGACCCCGACGTCGACGCCGGCGGCGACGTCCCGGGCGAGGGCCGCGACGACCGGGCGGGGGTCGAGCACCCCCGCCTCCTCAGCCGGCGCGAACGCGTACGCGCCGTCGGGCACGCCGGGAGCCGCGGCCGCCTCCAGCAGCACGGCGGCCTGACCCTCGTACGACGCCCGCGCGCACAGGCCGCACAGCGCGCCGGCGGCGTCGAACAGCCTCCCCATCGACGTGGTGGGGGTGGACAGGCCGGGGCGGGCGGCCAGCGCACCGACCGCGCGCCAGTCGGCGCCGGTCACGTCGGCGGCCAGCGCGGGTGGGGGATCGTCGGTGGCGCCGATGGCGGCGTCGAGCCACGCGCGGGCCATGCGCCACGGTTCGCGCACGGCGCGGGCGCCGCCCGGCAGGGGCACCGGCGCGAGGTGGGCCACGCGCTCGAAGCCCCCCGCGTCGCCCACCAGGATCTCCCCGCCCCAGATGGTGCCGTCGGGGCCCAGGCCGGTGCCGTCGAACACGGCGCCCACGGCGGCGCCGTCACCCCCGTGCTCGGCCAGGCACGCCACCAGGTGCGCGTGGTGGTGCTGCACGGCGTGCGCGTCCACGTCGGGGCGCTCCAGCGCCGCCTTGGTGGACAGGTACTCGGGGTGAAGATCGTGCGCCACCGCCCGGGGAGCGACCGCGAACAGGCCCTCGAAGTGGGCGATGCCCTCGTGGTACGCCGCGTGGGTCTCGGCGTGCTCGAGGTCGCCGATGTGGGGGCCCATCCACGCCCGGGCGCCGCGGACGACGCAGAACGTGTTCTTCTGCTCGGCCCCCGCGGCGAGGAGGGGGCGGGGCGCCGGTACGGGCAGGGGCAGCGCGGCGGGGACGTAGCCGCGGGAGCGGCGCAGCACCATCACGCGGGGACCGTCGGGGTGGGCGACCACGCGGGCGACGGAGTCGTCGGTGCGGGTGCGGATGGGGCGGTCGTGCACGAGGAACGCGTCGGCCACGGCGGTGAGGCGCGCCAGGGCGTCGTCGTCGCGGTACGCGATGGGCTCGTCCGACAGGTTGCCGCTGGTCATCACCAGCGCGACGGGCGCCGCGCCGAGCTGCGCGAGGTCGTCGAACAGCAGCGCGTGCAGCGGCGTGTACGCCAGCATCACCCCCAGCTCGCGCATGCCGGGCGCGACGGCGGGGGCCACCGCGGCCCCGTCGGCCCGGGGGGCCAGCACGATGGGCCGGGCGGGCGACGCCAGGAGGTCCCGGCCGACCGCGCACAGGTCCACCAGGCCCGCGGCGTCCGCCGCGTCACCCACCATCAGCGCGAACGGCTTGTGCTCGCGGTGCTTGCGCGCCCGCAGCCCCGCCACCGCATCGGCGTCGTCGGCCCGGCACGCCAGGTGGTAGCCGCCGAGGCCCTTGATCGCGACGATGGCCCCGTCGCGCAGGAGGCCCGCGGCCGCCCGCACCGGGTCTCCCGGCGCCTCGGCGCCGGACGCGTCCACCAGGCGCGCCTGGGGCCCGCACGCGGGACACCCGTTGGGCTGGGCGTGGAACCGGCGGTCCCCCGGGTCGTCGTACTCGGCCTGGCACGCCGGGCACATGGTGAAGCCGGCCATGGTGGTGCGGGGCCGGTCGTACGGCACGGACGCGATGATCGAGAACCGCGGCCCGCAGTCGGTGCACGTGACGAACGGGTAGCGATGGCGGCGGTCACCCGGGTCGCGCATCTCGGCCAGGCACGCGGCGCACGCGGCCAGGTCGGGCGACACCGGCACGTCCCCCTCGCCGCCGGGGGGCGACGGGAGGATGGCGAAGCCCGCGTCGCCGCGCGGACGGCGGGCGTGCACGGTCACCCGCTCCACCGCGGACGCGGGCGGGGCCTCGGCGCCCAGCCGGTCGAGGAACGCGTCGACGGCGTCGCGGCGGCCCTCGACCTCCAGCCACACCCCGGCGACGTCGTTGTACACCAGCCCCGCCAGGCCCAGTTCCGTGGCCAGACGATGCACGAACGGGCGGAATCCGACCCCCTGCACCACGCCCTCGACGCGGACGGCGATGCGGCGCGCGCGAGCGCCCGTCACGGCGAAGGCGGCGCCTCGATGAGCCCGCGCAGGATGTGCATGGCCGTGGCCTGAGCCTCCTGGATGCGGGGGATGTTCTGGCTCGGCGTCACGATGACGTGGTCGGCGAGGCCCTCCGCGACCACCTTGCCGCCGTCGTAGCCCAGGAACGCCACGGTGGGGAGGCCGTCGCGACGGGCGCGGTCGAGCGCGTGCAGCACGTTGCGCGAACCCCCGCTGGTGGAGATGACCACCAGCACGTCACCGGGACGGCCGTGGGCGATCACCTGCCGCGAGAACACGGGCTCGACGCCCACGTCGTTCGAGATGGCGGTGATCACCGCGGGGGTGGCGGCCAGGTCGATCGCCGGCCGGGGCGTCCAGCCGCGCCCCGGTGGCGGCGAACGCAGGTCGGCGACGAAGTCGGCCGAGTCGGTGGCCGACCCGCCGTTGCCGGTCACCAGGATGTGGCCGCCCGCGTCCAGCGACGACCGCATGGCCGCGGCCGCCGCCCGCAGGCCGTCGCCGTGGCCGGCCAGCGTGGCCCGGCGCAGGTCCTGCGTCTCGCGCGCCTTCGCCACCACCGTGTGCTCGACGTCGCGCAGCACCGCGTCGAGGTCGGTCTCCTGGTCGGCGAGGAACGGGTACAGAAACGACGAGGCCCCGCTGTCGTGCGCGTGGCTCGCGGTGTTGCCCTCCAGCAGACCGCGGTGCTCGAAGAACACGTGCACCAGCTCCCACAGCACGTGGTACGTCGTCTCGATGACCTCCTGGCGGATCAGGGGATCGTCGGTGGGCGGCGTGAACGACCACTCGCCGCCACCGTCGGCGCCCATGTGCGTCACCAGGCAGCCGCGGTCGGCCAGGGCCACCGTCGCCGCCACCAGGCCGGCGTCGTCGCCCAGGGACATCACGATGTCGTCCGCGCCGGCCAGCAGCGCGACCGCCTGCGGCGAGACCCCCAGCGCGGGCAGCGCCCGCTTGCCGACGATCACGGGGTGGACGAACTCCACCTCCACGTGGGCCGTGTCGGTGAGGCCGGTCTCGCCGACGGCCACCGCGTACAGGCGCCCACCGCGCGCGAACCGCTCGGCCATCGCGTGGCACAGCCGCGCCAGGCGCGCCGCCTGCGGGGGGAACCATGCCTCGCTGACCGCCTCGCGCGCGTCGAGTGCGGCGTCGAACGACGTCGGGGCCGACGAGGCCATCAGCAGATGCGGGGCAGCGGATCGCCGACCAGCTGGTCCATCACCCGGCGGCCGCCGAACCCGGTCTCCACCAGCACCAGGCCCTCGGGCCCGTCCTCCACCTGGCCGAACACCCGGGCCTCCTCGCAGCCCTCCACGCCGCGCAGGGCGGCCACCGCCGCGTCGGCCCCGGCGGCCGCCACCGCGGCGACGAACGCGCCCTCGTTGGCGACGTACATGGGGTCGATGCCCAGGAGCTCGGCGGCGCCGGCCACCACCGGCAGCACCGGGACGTCGGCCTCGCGCACCAGCATCGACACGCCCGACGCCTGCGCCAGCTCGTTCAGCACCGACGCGACGCCCCCGCGGGTCGCGTCGCGCAGGCAGCGCAGGTGGGGGCCCGCCGCGCCCAGCAGGGCGTCGACGGCCGGCCACAGGCAGCGGGTGTCCGAGCGCACGTCGGCGCCCAGCTCGAACTCCCCGCGTGCCACCATGATCGCGGTGCCGTGCTCGCCGATGCGGCCGGAGATGATGAGGACGTCTCCCGGCACGAGGGCCGACGGCGACAGCCGGGCGCGGTCGTCGACGGTGCCGATGCCGGTGGTCGTCATGTAGAGCTGGTCACACGCGCCGCGCTCGACCACCTTGGTGTCGCCGCCCAGGATCTCGATGCCCGCCGTGCGGGCGGCGCGGGCCACGGCCTCGACCTCCTCGCGCAGCACGTCGCTCGCGAGCCCCTCCTCCATGATGAGCGACAGCGTCATGCCGCCCGGACGCGCGCCGGCCATCGCGAGGTCGTTGACCGTGCCGTTCACGGCCAGCTCGCCGATGGAGCCGCCCGGGAAGCGCAGCGGCTTCACCACGAACGCATCGCACGTCATCGCCAGCCGCGCGCCGCCCAGCTCGATGACGCCCGCGTCGGCCAGCTCCTTGAGCGCCGGCGACGCGAACGTGGGCGCCAGGAGCCCCTCGATCAGCGTCGCGGTGGCCTTACCCCCCGCACCGTGCGCCATGGTGATGCGCTCGTCGCGGAAGCGGGCGTCCTTGCCCCGGGCCGTGCCGATGATGCGGTGGACGGTGTCCTTGCGTTCGCTCAGCCGCGCCTGGCGGTCGCCGTCGTCCGCCTGGTCGCCGCTCACGACACCAGTTGCTTCTCGCGGTTGAAGCGCCCGAAGTTGTAGTACGCCGCGCACGCACCCTCGCTGGACACCATGCACGTGCCGATGGGCGTCTCGGGCGTACACGCCGACCCGAACACCTTGCACTCGTAGGGTTTGATGACCCCCTTCAGCACCTCACCGCACTGGCAGGCCTTCGGGTCGGCGACGCGCACGCCCGGCACCGTGAAGCGCTGCTCGGCGTCCTGGTCGGCGTAGTCGTCGCGAATCGCGAGGCCCGACTGCGAGATGAAGCCCAGGCCGCGCCACTCGAAATGCGGTCGCAGCGCGAACACCTCGGCCAGCACGCGCATGGCGTTGGGGTTGCCCTCCCACGGCACGACGCGGGTGTACTGGTTCTCCACCTCGCAGCGGCCCTCCGCCAGCTGGGTCAGCAGCATGCAGACCGACTGCATGACGTCGGTGGGCTCGAAGCCGCTGATGACCACCGGCTTCTTGTAGTCGGCGGGCAGGAACCCGAACGGGCGGGCGCCGACCACCGTCGACACGTGGCCCGGCCCCAGGAAGCCGTCCAGGCGCAGGTCGGGCGACTCCATCAGGGCCCGCAGCGGGGGCACGATGGTGACGTGGTTGCAGAAGACCGAGAAGTTGGTGATGCCCTCGGCCCGCGCGCGGATCATGGTGAGCGCCGTGGACGGGGCCGTGGTCTCGAAGCCGACGGCGAAGAACACCACCTGGCGGTCGGGGTTCTCGCGGGCCAGGCGCAGCGCGTCCAGCGGCGAGTAGACCATGCGCACGTCGGCGCCCTCGGCCTTCGCGTGCAGCAGCGTGGCGTCGGATCCGGGCACGCGCATCATGTCGCCGAAGCACGTGAAGATGACCTCGGGCCGACGGGCGATGTCGAGGGCGTCGTCCACCCGCCCCATGGGGATGACGCACACGGGGCAGCCGGGTCCGTGCACCAGCTCGACGTTGTCGGGCAGCAGGTCCTCGAGGCCGTACTTGTAGATGGAGTGGGTGTGACCGCCGCACACCTCCATCACCTTGTAGTGGTGACCCGGGTCCGCGAGCTCGCGGATCTGGTGGGCCAGGGCGCGCCCCAGCTCGGGGTTGCGGAACTCGCTGACGAACCTCATCGGTCTCCCCCTTGCAGACGGGTCAGGGCCGTGGCCGCATGCACCAGCAGCACGTCGCCCGGGGAGACGTCGCCCACCAGGGCGGTCTCCACCTCTTCGCGGACGCCGCCGCCCGCATCGCACACCGCCAGGCCGGTGCCGCGGTCCCACTCCAGCACCGTCATCTCACAGCCCTCGTCCGAACAGGTGATGCAGTGGAACGGCTCGTTCATGCGTCGACGCTGTCGCGGATCTCGGCCATCTCCAGCTCGAACTCCTCGCCCATGTCCTGCAGCAGGCGCAGCGTCGCCGCCGCCTCGTGCTCGTCGATGACCGACATGGCGAAGCCCACGTGCACCAGCACCCAGTCGCCGGGCTGCACGCCCTGGCCGGGTCCGTCCACCAGGCTCACGTTGGTGCTGCGGCGGACGCCCGCGATGTCCACCAGGGCGAGACCGTCATCGGCCGCTGTGATCTCCACGACCTGCCCCGGGATCGCAAGGCACATGCCCGCCGCCTTTCGTGCTGATTGCCACGTATGCACGGACGCTACGGCCATGCGCGCGCCGGGTCAAGCACGACGAACGTCCCCCACCACGCGCGCCGACGGGCCCGCGGTGTAGCGTCATCCCACCATGACCCACTCGCACAACGTGCCGGCGCGCCAGGTGCGCTCGGCGGAGGAGGCCGCGAGGGTGATGCGGGCGGCGGGGCTGCGCGTGACCGCGTCGCGCCGGGCGGTGGCCCAGGCCCTGTTCGCCGCGTCCGACCCCCTCACCGCGGAGCAGATCGCGGAGGCGACCGGGGGCGATCCGGCCTCGGTGTACCGCAACCTCGACACGCTGGAGGGACTGGGGCTGGTGCGCCACGTGCACCTGGGTCACGGCCCCGGGTGCTACTCACCCACGGCGCAGGACGAGCGCGAGTACCTGGTATGCGAGGAGTGCGGCGACCGGCTGGCGCTGCCCGCCGCGCGGCTCGATGCGGTGCGCGCCGTGGTACGCGACGAGTTCGGCTTCGAGGCCCGGTTCTCGCACTTCCCCATCGTCGGGCGCTGCGCGCGCTGCGCCGCCGCGTCGCCGGGCTGAGCCGCCACGACCCCGGGCTCCCGCTGCGCGAGTCGATCGCTATTGCAACGCTGCCGCAGTAAGCCGTAGGATCGCCGCACCTTCGGCCCCCACGCGGGAGCACCCGCATGGCACGTTCGTCGACAGCAGCGGATGCCGGGACCCCGTCGCCCGTGCGCGCGTTCTTCGCGGGCCTCGGTCCGCGCGAGCGACGCAGCCTGGTGGGCATGACGGCGGTGGTGGTGGCCCTGCACGTGATCGGCTTCGGGGTGCTCTTCCTGGCCGTCGCCCCCCAGCACTTCGCGCTGGGCGGCGAGCACGCGGTGTTCACGGTGGGCGTCGGCCTGCTGGCGTACACGTTCGGGCTGCGGCACGCGTTCGACGCCGACCACATCGCGGCCGTCGACAACACCACCCGCAAGCTGCTGGCCGACCGGGCCGAGATGGACGCGGACGCGTCCGCCACGACCCCCATGCCCCTGTCGGTGGGGTTCTGGTTCTCGCTGGGCCACTCCACCGTGGTGTTCGTGCTGGCGTTCCTTTTGGCCCTCGGCATCCGCTCGCTGGTGGGACCGGTGAGCGACGACGACTCCACGCTCCAGACCATCACCCACCTCATCGGGCCCACGGTGTCCGGCGTGTTCCTGCTGGCGCTGGGCATCGTCAACCTGTTGTCGCTCGTCGCGATCACGCGGGTCTTCCGGCGCATGCGCCGCGGCGACTACGACGAGGCCGAGCTGGAGCGCCACCTGCACTCGCGCGGGGTGCTCAACCGGCTGCTGGGGGGCCTCACCCGGTCGATCCGCGCGCCGTGGCAGATCTACCCCGTGGGCGTGCTGTTCGGGCTCGGCTTCGACACGGCCACCGAGATCGCCCTGCTCACCCTGGCGGGGGGCTCCGCGGCGCTCAACCTGCCGTTCTACGCCGTGCTGGTGCTGCCGGTGCTGTTCGCCGCGGGGATGTCGCTGATGGACACGGCGGACGGCGTGTTCATGAACGCGGCGTACGGCTGGGCGTTCTCCAAGCCCGTGCGCAAGGTCTATTACAACGTCACGGTGACGTCGCTGTCGGTCGCCGTGGCCCTGGTCATCGGCACCATCGAGCTGGTGGGCGTGCTCTCGGATCGCCTCGGCATCACGTCGGGCCCCATCGCCGCGGTCGGGTCGGTACCGCTCGACTCGGTGGGCTACATCGTGGTCGCGATGTTCGTGGTCACGTGGGCCGCCGCGGTCATCGTGTGGCGCGTGGGCCGGGTAGAGGAGCGCTGGGCGCCCGTGGCGGAGGACAGCCGGGAGGCCTGACCCGCCCCGCGCCGCATCGGAGACGCATCACGCGGATTGCGCTGGTCCGGGTGCGCGGTTCGTCGCGCCCGGCTGGCTCGTCGTCATATTAGGTCACCCTAACCCCAAAGGACGTTTCGCCCCGGCTACGTGGGCTGTTCGTCCCTGCGCGGACGCGCGCGCCCGACTCTAGGCTGCGCCCTCGTCTAGCGGCTATCTGCATAGCCGTTACAGCCTAGAACGCGGAGGAACGCGATGACCACAGCCACGACAGCTCGGGGCGCACGCCCGGAGGACCTGCTGCGCCAGGCGCACGACGGGGTCTATCGGTGGCCCGCCGGCGCGCGACGCCGCTTCGACGTGGTGGCGTGCCGCGACGGTGACGAGGTGGCCGGCGTCGCCGAGGTGGCCGCGGACGGCACCATCGACATCGAGATCCGGGGCGAGGGCGAGCTGGCCCGGTGGGCCTCCGCCGAGACGCGGATGATCCTCGACCACCGGCGCGCCAACCGCTTCGAGGATGCCGACGGCCGCCACGAGCTGACGGTGGACGGCGACGCGAACGAGGACGGGCTGCTGATCCGCGTGGGGGACTCGCTGCAGTCGACGTACCGCCTGGACGAGCGCGGCCTCATCAACGAGATCAGCCGCGCCCCGGGGGGTCGCCGCTTCGTCATCACGATCCTCGACCACCAGGCGGCGCCCGGCGGCACGTGGCTGTCGCACACGTTCACGGTGTCCCACTGGGACCAGGGCGGCCTCCTCAACCGGGTCGAGGCGTACCGCGACCGCTACGAGGAGATCGACGGCACCATGCTGCCCCGCGAGCGGCGCATGCGCGTCTTCCGCGAGGGCGGCGTCGAGACCCGCACGGTGCGGCTGGACGGCGGTCTCGCGACCGACGGGGGTGCGGCATGAGGAGCCAGATTCGGGCCGCAATCCTCGCCGTCGTCAGCGTGATGCTGGTGGCCACGGCGCAGGCGAGCGCCCGCGCCCTGCCCACGGGCGGCGAGCGCGCCCCCGTGCTGCCCGCGACGGTGCGGGACGCCAACGGCGACGGCGTGACGGTGCGCAACGCGTCGCGCATCGTCGTGCTCAACGGCGACGTCGCAGAGGTGGTGTTCGCGCTGGGGCTCGGCTCGCGCGTCGTCGGCGTCGACAGCAGCGCGACGTTCCCCGCGGCCGCCACCCGCGTGAGGCAGATCGGCTACCAGCGCACGCTGAGCGCGGAGGGCATCCTCGCCCTGCGCCCCACGGTCGTGATCGGCAACACCACCGCCGGTCCGCCCGCCGTCATCCAGCAGCTGCGCGACGCGGGCGTCACCGTGGTGATCCTCCCCGACTCGGACCGCCTGTCGTCGGCGTGGACGAAGATCCGCAACGTCGGCCGCGCGCTGGGCGTGCCCAAACGGGCCGCCCGCGTCGCGGAGATCACGCGGCGCCAGGTGGCCGCCACGCGCCGCATGCTGGCCAAGGCCCGCACCGCCCCGAAGGTGGCGTTCCTCTACATCCGCGGCGCCCGCGTGCAGCTGATCGGCGGCGCCGGCTCGCGCGGGGACGTGATGATCCGGGCGGCCGGGGGCGTGGACGTCGGCTCCACCATCGGCATCCAGGGCTTCCGGCCCATCACGGCCGAGGGCCTCATCACCGCGGCTCCCGACTACATCGTGGTGCCGCAGGCGGGGCTCGAGTCGGTGGGTGGCCGTGACGGCGTGCTGCGCCTGCCCGGCGTCGCCCAGACCCCCGCGGGACGGGCCGGCCGGGTGCTGGCGTTCGACGACCAGCTGGTACTGGGGCTCGGACCGCGCACGGGCGTGGCCCTGCGTGAGCTGGGAGTGGCCATCCACCCCGAGCTGCAGCCCCGCCGGTGAGCGACAGCACTGAGATCCTTCCGCGGGGGGCGCCGCGCGCGCTGCCCGCGGCCGGTCTGCGCGGCATCGCCCGGCGCCTGCGCGCGCCGGGCGTGCTGACGGTGATGGCCCTCGTCACCGTGGCGGTGACGATCGTGTCGATCGCCGTCGGCGCGTTCTCCATCCCCCCCACCCACGTGGTCGCGATCCTGGCCGACCGCGCGCTGGGGACCGACCTGGGCGTGGCGTTCACCGAGCAGGAGCAGTCGGTGGTGTTCTCGGTGCGCCTTCCCCGCGTGGTGCTGGGGGCGCTGGTCGGCGCGGGCCTGGGCGTCGCCGGCGCGGCCCTCCAGGGCGTGTTCCGCAACCCCCTGGCCGACGCCACCATCGTGGGCGCCTCGTCCGGGGCGTCGCTCGGCGCGACGCTCACCATCGTCGCGGGCCTCGGCTTCATGGGCACGCTCACCATCCCCGTCGCCGCGTTCCTCGGGGCCCTGGTGGTGACGGCCGCCGTCTACGCCTTCGCCCGCCGGCGGGGGCGCACCGAGGTGGTGACGCTGGTGCTCACCGGCCTCGCATTCACCGCCATCTGCGAGGCGTGCGTGGGGCTCATCACGTCGATGGCGAACGACGCGGAGCTGCGCGACCTGACGTTCTGGCGCCTGGGCAGCGTCGGCTCGGCCACGTGGCCGACCGTGACGTCGATCGCCCCCATCGTGCTGCTCGCCATCGTGCTGATCCCGCTGCTGGCGCGATCGCTCAACATCATGGCGCTGGGCGAGCGCGAGGCCACGCACCTGGGCGTCCACACCGAGCGGGTGCGGGTGGTGCTGATCGCGCTGTCGGCCATGGCCATCGGGGCGAGCGTCGCCGGAGCCGGGATGATCGCGTTCGTCGGGCTGCTGGTACCGCACCTGGTGCGCCTGGCCGCCGGCCCGGACCACCGCGTCGTGCTGCCGGGCTCGGCCATCGGTGGCGCCGGCCTGCTGATGGCGGCCGACCTCGTCGCCCGCACCGTCGCGGCGCCGGTCGAGATCCCGCTGGGGGTCGTGATGGGCATCGTGGGCGGGCCGTTCTTCCTGTTCCTGCTGCACCAGACCCGACGCCGCCAGGGAGGCTGGGCATGACCCTTCTGGGCGTGCGCTCGCTGGGCGTGCGCATCGGCTCCGCCACGCTGGTCGCCGACGTGTCCTTCACCGCCGACGAGGGCGAGATGGTCGCCATCGTCGGCCCCAACGGGGCGGGCAAGTCGACGCTGCTGAGCGCGCTGGCCGGCGACATCCATCCGTCGGGCGGCGAGGTGGTGCTGGCCGGGACGCCGGTGCGGCGCTGGCGGCCGCGCGACCTCGCGCGCCTGCGCTCGGTGCTGCCGCAGGAGACCATCATCAGCTTCCCGTTCACGGTGCGCGACGTGGTCGCCATGGGCCTCGCGTCCACCAGCGCCCGCCGCGAGGGCGCGGACACCCTGGCCTCGCTGGTCGCCACGGCGATGGCCGACACGGAGGTCTCCCACCTGGCCGACCGCCCCGTCACCGACGTGTCGACGGGCGAGCGGGCGCGGGTGACGTTCGCGCGGGTGCTCGTGCAGCGCGCCCGCGCGATCCTGCTGGACGAGCCCACCGCGGCGCTCGACATCCGCCACCAGCACCTTGTGATGTCGCTGGCGCGGCGGCAGGCCGCGGCGGGACGGCTGGTGATCGCCGTCGTGCACGACCTGCAGCTGGCCGCGGCCTACGCCGACCGGGTGCTCCTGATGCGCGACGGGCGCCTGGAGGCGCAGGGCACGCCCGACGAGGTGCTGACCGCCGACCGCGTCGCGGCCGCGTTCGGCCACCCGGTGTCGCGCGTGCGCCACGCCGGGCGGGTGCTGATGGTGCCCGACCCGATGGTGCCCGCGGCCCCCTGACCTCGGGTACGTCACGGGAGCAGAGATACGTCGGGGGCGGCGCACACGCGGTGCACCGCCCCCGAGGGACCCGCGGGATGGGGCGGAAGCGCCCTAGCCCTTGCGCTCCTTCACCAGCTCGGTGAGCTTCGGCACGACGTCGTGCAGGTCGCCCACGATGCCGAAGTCGCTGAACTCGAAGATCGGCGCGTTGCCGTCCTTGTTGATGCACACGATGGTCTGCGAGCTCTGCATGCCCACCTTGTGCTGGATGGCGCCCGACACGCCCGCGCCCAGGTACAGCTTGGGCGACACGACCTTGCCGGTCTGCCCGATCTGGGTGGAGTACGGGTACCAGCCCGAGTCGACCACCGCGCGGGTGGACGCCACCGCGCCGCCCAGCGCCTTGGCGAGCGCCTCGAGCTCGCTGAAGTTCTCGGGCGCGCCGACGCCGCGGCCGCCCGTCACCAGGATGTCGGCCTCCTCGATGGACGGCCCCGCGGCCTCCTCGGTGTCCTGCCCGGTGAGCTTCGCGGCCTGCGAGAAGTCCTGCACGTCGGCCGATGCGTTCTCGACCGCGCCGGCGGCGCCGGACTCGGCCGGGTCGAACGAGCCCGCGCGGAAGATGGCCAGGCGAGGGGTCGTCGTCCAGCCCACGTCCACCAGAACGGTGTCGCCAAGGGCCGAGCGCTTGCCCACCAGGTTGCCACCGTCGTTCGTGACGTCGCCGAGGTCCCAGTTGAGCCCGGCATCGAGGCGCGACGACAGGCCGCCGGCGATGTCGGACGCCAGCACGGACGCGGCGAACAGCACGTTGTCGAAGCCCTGCGCCCCGACGAGGGCGGCCAGCGCGTCGACCCGCGGCTGGGGCAGTGGGGCCTCCAGCGACGCGTCGTCGATGACGAAGACCTTGGCGGCGCCGTACTTGCCCGCCTGCTCGGCCAGGCCAGCGACGCCGGAGCCCACGAGCACGCCCGCGGTGTCGGGGTCGACGGACGCGGCCTTGCCCAGAACGCCGAGGGAGCCCTTGGTGATGGACGAGCCGTTGTGCTCCAGGAATACCAGCGTGCTCACACGAACTTCCTTTCCACAAGGAACTCCAGGATCTTCTGCGCGCCCGAGCCGTCGTCCTCGATCTTGACGGTGTCGCCGCGCGACGGCGGCGGGGCCAGGTTGAGCACGGTCGTCTTGGAGCCGGCCTCACCGGCAGCGCCCGGGTCGACGCCCACGTCGGCCAGCGCCAGCAGGTCCTGCGGCTTCTTCTTGGCGCCCATGATGCCCTTGAGCGACGCGAACCGCGGCTCGTTGACGGCGTCGGAGACGGCCAGCACAGCGGGGAGCCCGGTCTCGATGGTGTCGTAGCCGTGCTCGGTCTGGCGGCGGGCCTTCACCTGGCCGCCGGACACGTCGAGCTCGGAGATCTGGGAGATGACCGGCATCTTCAGCCGGTCGGCCACGGCGGCCCACATCACGGCGCCGTCGCCGTCGGACGCCTGCTGGCCGAAGATCACCAGGTCGGCGCCTTCCTTCTCGACGGCCTTGGCCAGCACGGTGCTGGTCGCCACCAGGTCGGAGCCGGCCGCGGCATCGTCGCTGACCAGCACGGCGCGGTCGGCGCCCATGGCCAGGGCCTTGCGGATGGACTCCAGGGCCTTGGGCTGACCCATGGAGATCAGCACCACCTCGCCGTCACCGCCGGCCTCCTTGATGCGCAGCGCCGCCTCGACCGCGTTCAGGTCGAACGGGTTCAGCGTGCGCTCGCCCGAACGGTCAAGGCGCTTCGTGCCGGGGTCGATCTTCCGGGCGGGGCCGGAATCCGGCACCTCTTTGACGCAGACCGCGATCTTCATGCACGTCCCCCACTCAGGTTCCGGGACTGTGACCGGCGACGCGCGTCGCGGGAGGTCACGGCCCGCTCGTCATGTCCCCACGTTCGCGAACCGTAGGGCGGGCGGGCGTCGTGGCCACGACGCGGCTCACCCACGGCGGGATAGTACCCATCGGGACGTGAGCCACGTCGGATTCCGTGGCGCGTTGGGGGCGTTCTCCGGCCCCGGAGGGCCTTACGCCACCACCAGCGAGTGGGTACCGCCGATGCCGTTGGGCTCGAGGTCGGCGGCGGGGTCGTCGTAGAAGTCGCCGTCCTCGGCCAGGTAGCGGAACCGGATGGCGGTGCCGGGGGCGACCACCAGGGCGGCGGAACGGGTGCCGTTGGTGCGGCGCTTGAGCGGGGTGGCGAACGGGTCCCAGCCGTTGGCGTCGCAGACGAGCGACACGGGGCGGGGGTCCTCGACGGCGAACGTCACGCGGACGTTGCCGTCCTTCTCGGGGCGGGTGCGGATCATGAGGTGCGGTACTCCTGGGACGCGGAAGTGTCAGTGGGGTGTTCGGCGCCCCGCGGTCGCCTCCTTCCCCCACCCGCGACACGGTGTCAGGTGTTGGGAAAATCCCTGGAAAAACATGGTTTCACGAAGGCCCGCCGCGGCAATCCATGCACCCGTGACGGGCTGTCGTACCGTCCTGTCTACCGCCGGATCGGGACGCCGCGGGCGTCCAGCACCAGGGTCCCAGCAGGGCCGCTGAGCTCGATGCGCCCGGGCCGTCCGCGGGGCGTGGTCACGACCGCGAGCCCGTTGGAGACCGGCACATCCCGGCCCGCGACCCGGCAGCGCGTGTAGCCCCTGGCCACCAGCAGCACCCTCACATCGTTGTGGCCGATACGCCGCGACTGCACCACCCATGTCGAGATGCTCGGTGCGGCGCCGACGCGCCAGTACGGTTGCGACGCGTGCTTCACCGCGACGCGATGTGCGGTGAGCCCCGGACGCGTCCTGACGGTGGCGATCAGGGCCGTGGTGCCGTCCGCCGCCGGTCCGAAGCGCCACAGCGCCATCGCGGGCGGTCGGTAGCGCCACACCCCGGGAGCCTCGTCGGCGGGGAGCGGCACGCGGCCCGCCACCAGGGGGAGGCCCGCCGATGCTTCGGGAGCCCGCAGGTCGTCGGGCATGGGCTCGTTTCCGAGCGCCCGCACGGTCGCCTGCACGCGCCCGGTGCCGGCGCGCGGCTCGTCGGGCACGCCCGGGAACGTCGCCGCGACACGGCCGCGGTTGTCGAGCACCACCGTGGTGGGATACGACGCCACGCCCGCAGCCGTGGCCAGGCGGCCGTCCGGGTCAGCGATCTGGGCGATCGGGCGCGAGCCGCGTCGGCTCCACCGCGGGCCCAAGAACCCGGGAAGGACTCCGATGTACTGCGTCTCTGAGCCAAGCGACGCTGCCCCGAGCTGCGCTGCCGTGCGGGCGAACACCAGCGTGGTGACGCCGCCGCGGAGGTCGGCAACCGTGGCGTGGCGACCCACAGGCGGAGGAAGGGCGTCGAAGCGGATGTCCAGCGGCGCTGCAGGAGCCACCTGGCGTCGCGGCCCCGCGGGCGTGGCCACCACGGTGGCGATCTCTGTCTTCGCCGCCACGGTCGACCCTGCGGCGGGCGCCTGCGCCAGCACGCCGTTCATCGCGACGCCGTCCGTGGCGCGCGTGCCCACCGCGCCGGACTCCAGTCGCACCGCCCGGAGCACGCGGTCGGCGTCGGCGCCGTCGAGGCCGGTGAGGTCGGGGACGGTGACAGCGGCGCGGTGGTCGGCCGTGGCCAGCAGAAGCGTCGACGGAGCGTTCATCACGGCGCTCCACCCACCCACCGGGTCGGGGAACGCGATTCGCGCCGCGGAGCCGTCCGCGCGCCGCAGCACCACCGAGCGCGCGTTCACCGGCATCACCCAGACGTTGTCACCGGCCAGGCGCTCGGTACCCGTGGCCTGGACCGTCGCGTGGTCAGCCACCAGCACGGGTATTCCAAAGCCCCCGCCGCGGACGGATGCACTGCCGCCCGGCACTGCCAGGGCGCCGCGCCGCAGATCGTCCGGCGCGGCGCACTCGGTGACGGGAACCATCCCATGGGTCTTCACGAGCAGGCACACGAAGCCCTGGCGCGTCGCGGCGACAAAGTACTCCGGCCCCGCGACTCGTCGGGACGCCAGCGGCCGGATGCTGGCGGGATCGATGCCGGGGAACCCGTAGACGTCGGTCCGGAAGCCCATCTGGCGCGGCGTCTGGATCTGTGGGGTGGCCAGAATCCCCAGCACGTCGGCGGGACGAGCGGGCGTGGCAGATGGCGTCTGCCCTCGGGGCATGATCGCCACCAGACCCGCCGCGGCGCACGCCGCCGCGCCCGTCGCGAAGAGAGCAGTGCGCACCCGATGCGGCCTCGCGGGAAGCGCAGCGCTGACCGCGGCGCGGGCGCGGGCGGTCGCGCCGGGGCTGGGCGCCAGTTGGTCGAGCGTCGCGCGGATGCGGGCACCGGCGAGAGCATCGCGCGGGTCGGTGGCGTCGGTCATTGCGGGGACCTCGCGAGCGATTGCAGGGCGGGATGGTGGCGCAGCGTGGCCATGGCGCGGGCCAGGCGCGAGCGCACGGTGCCGGGCGGCACGTCCAGCACGGCAGCGACGGCGTCGACGGTGTGCCCCACCCAGTAGCGAAGGAAGACCACCTCGCGCTGACCCTCCGGGAGCGCCATCAGCGCGTCGATCAGCTCGGGGGACGACGTGGGCGCGTCCGTCTGTGGCGGTTCGTGGGCCAGGCGCGTGCGCAGCCGGGCCGCGCGTGCGTTGCGGCGCCGCTGGTCGATCGCTTCGTTCACCACGATGCGGTGCAGCCATACCGCGAACGGCCGGCGCCCGTCGAAGCGCCCCAGATCGCGAACGGCGCGCACGAACGCGTCCTGAGCCACGTCGTCGGCCGACGCCTCGTCGCCCGTGACGGACATCGCCACCCGCCACGCCGTCGGCCAGTGACGGTCGAACAGCGCGGCGATGGCGACCTGGTCACCGCGCCGGGCGCGGGCCAGCTCAGGGTCGTCGTGGAGAGCGTCCATCACCGACCCTGAACGATCACAGACGCGACGATATGTCCGTGGACTACCGCGGGACGCCCGTCGAATCGAGCGGAACCTTCCCCTGCGGGCCGACGAGCGTCACCGGACCATCCGGCAGTCGCCCGCGCACGGTCAGCACCTGGTTGCGGATGGGGATGGAGCGGCCGTTCACGATCGCGCGCGTGTA
>CAUJCX010000025.1 GCA_963169235.1 Actinomycetota bacterium
GGATACTGCCTGGCTAGAGTCCGGGAGGGGAGAGCGGAATTCCCAGTGTAGCGGTGAAATGCGCAGATATTGGGAAGAACACCGGTGGCGAAGGCGGCTCTCTGGAACGGTACTGACGCTGAGACGCGAAAGCGTGGGGAGCGAACAGGATTAGATACCCTGGTAGTCCACGCCGTAAACGATGGGCACTAGATGTGGGCGGTGTCGACTCCGTCCGTGTCGAAGCTAACGCATTAAGTGCCCCGCCTGGGGAGTACGGCCGCAAGGCTAAAACTCAAAGGAATTGACGGGGGCCCGCACAAGCAGCGGAGCATGTGGTTTAATTCGACGCAACGCGAAGAACCTTACCTGGGCTTGACATGTTAGTGAAAATCCTGGAAACAGGATCCCTCTTCGGAGCGCTATCACAGGTGGTGCATGGCTGTCGTCAGCTCGTGTCGTGAGATGTTGGGTTAAGTCCCGCAACGAGCGCAACCCCTGTCCTATGTTGCCAGCGAATAATGTCGGGGACTCATGGGATACTGCCGGTGACAAACCGGAGGAAGGTGGGGACGACGTCAAGTCATCATGCCCCTTATGTCCAGGGCTACACACGTGCTACAATGGCCGGTACAAAGAGCTGCAATACCGCGAGGTGGAGCGAATCTCATAAAGCCGGTCCCAGTTCGGATTGCAGGCTGAAACTCGCCTGCATGAAGTCGGAGTTGCTAGTAATCGCGAATCAGCAACGTCGCGGTGAATACGTTCCCGGGCCTTGTACACACCGCCCGTCACACGATGAAAGTCGGCAACACCCGAAGCCGGTGGGCTAACCCGCAAGGGAGGCAGCCGTCGAAGGTGGGGTCAGCGATTGGCGTGAAGTCGTAACAAGGTAGCCGTAGCGGAAGCTGCGGCTGGATCACCTCCTTTCTAGGGAGCGACCGAATGGTCGCGTAGGGCTCCGGGGAGCATTCCTTGCTCCTCGTTGAGCTCCCTCGGGTCGGCGCAAGCCGGCACGGGAGAGACATGAAGCCCTAGAACAACGTCGACACCCTGGCTTTCTCGATGTCCCCGACGCGAAGTGTTTCACTTCTCAAGCGTATGGGTTCATCATCGCTTCGGATACGGACGCGAGAAACATGCTGTTCAGCTTTGAGGGACCCACAGGGCCCGGACCTCGTCCGGGCGTTGCCGGGTGCCTTCTGGCTCGACCCTCCGCGGATTCGTCCGCGTGGGGGGCGTACCTTGAAAACTGCATAGCGGCACATAGGTGTGCTCTACAAATATCGGTTCAAGATATTAAGGGCACGCGGTGGATGCCTAGGCGTCAGATGCCGATGAAGGACGTGGACGGCTGCGATAAGCCTCGGGGAGGAGCTGAACATCCTTTGATCCGAGGATTTCCGAATGGGGGAACCCACGCGTGGTAATGCGCGCGTACTCCCGTCTGAACACATAGGACGGGTAGAGGTAAGCCGGGGAAGTGACACATCTCAGTACCCGGAGGAATGGAAAGAAATCTCGACTCCCTGAGTAGTGGCGAGCGAAAGGGGATCAGCCCAAACCGAGTCAAGTGTTAGTTGCCTGCGGGCCCAGCTTGACCGGGGTTGTAGGAGTGACATGGTTGTTCCGCAGAGCAACCGGGGAGTTACAAAGAGGTGGGGTAGCCGAGCGGCCTGGAAAGGCCGGCTACAAAGGGTAAGAGCCCCGTAGGCGAAACCCGACCTCCTCCCTCGTCACCACCTGAGTACGACCGGGCACGGGAAACCCGGTCGGAATCCGCGGGGACCATCCCGCAAGGCTAAGTACACGCTGACGACCGATAGTGAACGAGTACCGTGAGGGAAAGGTGAAAAGTACCCCGGGAGGGGAGTGAAATAGTACCTGAAACCGCGTGCCTACAAGCTGTGGGAGCCCCCTCGAGGGGTGACCGCGTACTTTTTGCATAACGGGCCGGCGAGTTGCTCGTATCTGGCAAGGTTAAGAATCCGAAGCCGTAGCGAAAGCGAGTCTGAATAGGGCGTTTAGTCGGATGCGGCAGACCCGAAACCGAGTGATCTATCCATGGGCAGGTTGAAGCGAGGGTAAGACCTCGTGAAGGACCGAACCCACGTCTGTTGAAAAAGGCGGGGATGACCTGTGGATCGGAGTGAAAGGCTAATCAAACTCGGTTATATCTGGTTCTCTCCGAAATATATTTTGGTATAGCCTCATGTGTTCAGTCGTGGTTGTAAAGCACTGTTTGGTCTAGGGGGCTTACCAGCTTACCGAAATCAGACAAACTCTGAATGCCACGACTCCAGAGCATGGGAGTCAGACGGCGGGGGATAAGCTTCGTCGTCGAAAGGGAAACAGCCCAGACCGCCAGCTAAGGTCCCAAAGCACAGGCTAAGTGGTAAACGATGTGCGGATGCGCAGACAACCAGGATGTTGGCTTAGAGGCAGCCACTCGTTTAAAGAGTGCGTAATAGCTCACTGGTCAAGTGTCCGTGCGCGGATAATGTAACGGGGCTCAAGCCTGTCACCGAAGCTGCGGACTCCTTCGGGAGTGGTAGGAGAGCGTTCTTCCAGCAGTGAAGCGGCCGCGACAAGCGCGCCGTGGAGCGGGGAGAAGTGAGAATGCCGGCATTAGTAACGAAAGAGGAGTGAGAAACTCCTCCACCGATTGCCCAAGGTTTCCTGAGCAACGTTAATCGGCTCAGGGTTAGTCGGGACCTAAGCCGAGGCCGTCAGGCGTAGGCGATGGCCAACAGGTTGATATTCCTGTACTGCGTCTCTCGCGTTATCACCGAGGGGGGGACGGGGAAGGATAGGCGAACCGTGGCGTTGGTTGACCACGGATAACCCGGTAGGACGGTTCCCAGGAAAATCCGGGAGCCATAAAGTCCGAGAGGGGATGTCGAGCGTCGAAAGACGCGGAGTCGTCGATTCCAAGCCTCCGAGAAAAGCCTCTAGGGAGTGGGAACGTACCCGTACCAAAACCGACACAGGTGGGCTGGTAGAGCATACCGAGGTGATCGAGAGAACCCTCGTTAAGGAACTCGGCAAAATTGTCCCGTAACTTCGGGAGAAGGGACGCCTCGTTAGGGTGATGTGTTTACTCATGGAGCCCGAGGAGGCCGCAGAGAATTGGCCCAACCGACTGTTTATCAAAAACACAGGTCTCTGCGAAGTCGTAAGACGACGTATAGGGGCTGACGCCTGCCCGGTGCCGGAAGGTCAAGTGGAGGGGTTAGCCGTATGGCGAAGCTTCGAAACTAAGCCCCGGTAAACGGCGGCCGTAACTATAACGGTCCTAAGGTAGCGAAATTCCTTGTCGGGTAAGTTCCGACCTGCACGAATGGCGTAACGAGTTGGGCGCTGTCTCAACGAGGGACTCGGTGAAATTGTAGTGTCGGTGAAGATGCCGACTACCCGCCGCAAGACGGAAAGACCCCGTGGACCTTTACTGCAGCTTGATATTGGGGTTTGGGACACCTTGTCCAGGATAGGTGGGAGGCTGTGAAACCAGGACGTCAGTACTGGTGGAGCCGCCCTTGGGATACCACCCTGGGTGTTCTGAGCTTCTAACGGGAGGCCGTAATCCGGCTTCCGGACAGTGTCAGGTGGGCAGTTTGACTGGGGCGGTCGCCTCCCAAAATGTAACGGAGGCGCACAAAGGTTCCCTCAGCACGGTTGGAAATCGTGCGTAGAGTGTAAAGGTATAAGGGAGCTTGACTGCGAGACTGACAAGTCGAGCAGGGACGAAAGTCGGTCTTAGTGATCCGGCCGTAGGGAATGGAACTGCGGTCGCTCAACGGATAAAAGGTACCCCGGGGATAACAGGCTTATCCTCCCCAAGAGTCCACATCGACGGGAGGGTTTGGCACCTCGATGTCGGCTCGTCGCATCCTGGGGCTGGAGTTGGTCCCAAGGGTTGGGCTGTTCGCCCATTAAAGCGGTACGCGAGCTGGGTTCAGAACGTCGTGAGACAGTTCGGTCCCTATCTGCGGTGGGCGCTGGAGATTTGAGAGGAGCTACCCCTAGTACGAGAGGACCGGGGTGGACAGACCTCTGGTGTATCAGTTGTCGTGCCAACGGCACTGCTGGCTAGCTACGTCTGGACGGGATAACCGCTGAAAGCATCTAAGCGGGAAGCCCACCTCGAGATGAGATCTCCCACCTCCTAGAGAGGGTAAGGCCCCAGGTAGACCACCTGGTTGATAGGCCGGATGTGTAAGCGCAGCAATGCGTTCAGCAGACCGGTACTAATCCGCCGAGGGCTTGACACCATTATTTGTGAACACACCTATTGTGCCGTTATGCAGTCTTGAGGGTATGCCTCGAGATTTCCGGGTGGCTATAGCGAGAGGGATCCACCTCTTCCCATTCCGAACAGAGTCGTTAAGCCTCTCAGCGCCGATGGTACTCCGGGGGAAGCCCCGCGGGAGAGTAGGTCGCCGCCCGGTTGATTTGTAAGACAAGGGCCGTTACCCCCAGTGGGTGGCGGCCCTTTGTCGTTTGTCGTGGGGGTTCGTGGGGTGAGCGCGGAGCGTGACGAGCGTCGGGTGTGGGCGGTCCGTGAGGTCACGGCGGCGCTGGCACGCCGGCTGGCGGGCATCCCGGCGGTGTGGGTGGGTGGCGAGATCCACTCGGTGCGCGCCACCAAGGGGCAGGTGTATTTCACCCTGGTCGACGGGCACCAGCTGTCGTGCTCGATGTCCCAGCAGGCGTGGGACGCCCTGGACGCAAGGCCGCCGGACGGCGCGCGTGTCGAGGCGGAGGGCCGCGTCGAGTTCTGGGCCCAGCGGGCGACGCTGTCGCTGCGGGTCGCGCGCCTGGAGCTGGCGGGCGAAGGCGTGCTGCTGCGGCGCATCGAGGCCGTACGTGCGCGGCTTCAGGGGGAGGGGTTGCTGGACACCCGCCGCAAGCGGCCGCTGCCGGCCGTGCCCCGGCGCATCGGCGTGGTGACAAGCCGGCAAGGCGCAGCGTTGCAGGACTTTCTCGCGGTCGTGGAGACGCGCCTGCCGGGGGTCGAGATCGTGCTGGTGGACGTGCCGGTGCAGGGGGAGATGGCCACCGGCGGCGTCGCCCGGGCGCTGGCGCTGCTGAACGAGCGCGGCCGGGTGGACGTCATCGTGGTCACGCGGGGCGGCGGCCCCCTGGAGGACCTGATGGCGTTCAACAGCGAGATGGTGTGCCGGGCGGTGGCCGGGTCGCGGGCCCCGGTGGTGGCGGCGGTGGGGCATGAGCGTGACGTGACGTTGTGTGAGTTGGTCGCCGACGTGCGGGCCGCGACGCCGACGGCGGCCGCGACGGCGGTCGTTCCGAGCCGCGTGGACGTGCTGTCGCGCCTGGCGCGGCGCGACGAGCGGCTGCGGCAGGGGTTGCAACGCGCGTACGCCGCGGCTGACGCTGCGACGATGGCCGCCCGTGGCCGGATGAGCGCGGCGCTGTGGGCCACCGCGGGTCGCGGCGAGATGCGCCTCGCGGGCGTGGAAGCGCGCATGCAGAGGGGGCTGGCGGTGCGGGAGGCGCGGGCCGCGATGGCCGTGGCGGCCCGGGACGCCCGCACGCGCGCGGGGGTGACGGCCGCCCTGGTGCGCGCGGACGCGGCGCTCGCGGGGCGTCAGGCCCTGCTGACGGCCCTATCGCCGTTCGCCGTGCTGGGGCGCGGGTACGCGATCGTGGCCGACGAGCACGGGGCGGCCGTCACCGCGGCGGCCGCGCTTCGGCCCGGGATGACCGTGGACATGCGGTTTGCGGATGGAAGCGCGCGGGCACGGGTGACCGACGTGGAGGCGGTCGACGGCGCGGGCGTGCCACCCGGGGCGGCGCCCCCGGGGTGACCCGGCAGGCGCGGCGGGTGGCCGGGGCGCCCTGAATGTGCGCTGGTGCGCACGGCGGTGGGCGGTCGCGACAGGTGATGCGTCAGCCGCACCTGACGCCGCGTCCGTCGCCGCGTGGCGCGGCGCTATCCTCACCGCGGGGCGACGGGGCCCCGCGGCCACGGCCGCGCACGCATCCTTGTGAGGGCAGGCAGCGATGGATACGGCGGACGACGCCCCCGAGGTGAGCTTCGAGCAGGCGCTGGCGGCCCTCGACGACGTGCTGGTGCGGCTGGAGGACGGCGACGTGGGGCTCGAGGAGGCCATCGCCCTGTTCGAGAAGGGGCAGGCCCACCTGGCGGCGTGCCGGGCGCGGCTCGAGGTCGCCCGCACGCGGATCGAGGAGCTCACGCACGACACCGAGGCGGATCAGGACGAGCCGTTCTGACCGGTTCGTGCCGCCGGGCGCTCAGTTCGTGGCGGGCGGAGGCCGATTGATGCAGGGACAGATGCGAAAGCCGCGCCTCAGAATGATCTCGGGAGGCCGTGACGGCCTGCCCGAGCGTCGTCGCACCCCGCGGCGGCCGGAGCCCGGCCGCGTGCGGCTGGTGTTCACGCGCCCCGTTCGTCAGGACGACGCGGCGGCGCCGCCCGACGCCCCGCCGCCGGTGCGCGTGCCGGCGAGCCGCGGGCAGGCGGCGTCCGCGCCCACGCAGCCGGCCCCCGTCGCCCGCCGCCGTGAGGAGCCCCGCCCGGCGCCCGTCAAGGCCCACCGGCCCGGCATCGACGGCGCGCTTCCCGTCTCGATCTGGATCTTCGCCCTCGTGGCACTCGGTGGCGCGCTGCTGACGATCCTCGAGGGCATGGCCCTGCTGGGGCCGGGGCTCCTGGCGCTGGGCGTGTCGGGGTTCATGGCGCCGCCGCGCCGGGAGGTTCCCGCCGCGCAGCGGCGTTCGGCCGCGATCCTGTCGGTGTGCGGCGTCGTCCTGGTCGCCCTGGGCGTGGTGTTCGAGCTCTGAACCGCCCCGAGCCGTAGCCCCTCCCGGCACCGTCGCGTCGTGCGGCGTCGGCGGCGGGTCGAGGCCCCGGTCCACCGTCCGTCACATCACGCCCGCACGGGCGTTCCCCGCGCACGACGGGGCGTCTCGCGGGTCCCGCGCTTGATACGGTCACCGACCTATGAGCGAGAGGTTCGTCATCGAGGGGGGGCGCCCCCTATCAGGCACCATCACGCCGGCCGGCAACAAGAACGCCGCGCTGCCCATCCTGGCGGCGGCGCTGCTGTCGGAGGACGAGGTCATCATCGACAACGTCCCCCAGATCGTCGACGTCCACACGTTGCTGGCGCTGCTGGACGACCTCGGCGCCACCATGCGCGAGGTGGGGCCGAACAGCATCGCGATCCGGGCCGCCGACATCACCACCACCACGCTCGACCCCGAGCTGTGCGGCCGCCTGCGGGCGTCGCTGTTGCTGGCGGGGCCGCTTCTGGCGCGCTGCGGGCGGGTGGAACTTTCGCTGCCCGGGGGCGACTTCATCGGCCGCCGCCGCGTCGACACGCACATGCTGGCGTTCCGCGAGCTGGGTGCCGAGGTCACGTCCGGCCGCAGCTACGTCATCGAGGCGCCCAACGGGCTGCACGGGGCCGACATCTTCCTCGACGAGGCCTCCGTCACGGCCACCGAGAACGCCGTCGCCGCCGCCGTGCTGGCGCCGGGCACCACCACGATCATGAACGCCGCGTGCGAGCCCCATGTGCAGGACCTGTGCCACTTCCTCAACACCCTGGGCGCGAAGATCACGGGCATCGGCACCAACCTGCTGACCATCGAGGGCGTCGAGCGCCTGCACGGCGGCCGGTTCCGGGTGGGGCCCGACCACATCGAGATCGCCTCGTTCATCGGGCTCGCGGCCATCACCGACTCCGACATCACCATCAGCGACGTGCGGGCGCTTGACCTGCACATGATCCTCCTGACGTTCGCCCGCATGGGCATCCGCGTCGAGATGGACGGCGACGCGTTGCGGGTGCCGCCGGGGCAGGACCTCACCGTCGAGCCCGACGAGGGCGGTGCGATCCCCAAGATCGACGACGGCATCTGGCCGGCGTTTCCCGCCGACCTCACGTCCATCGCGGCCGCCGTCGCGACGCAGCTGCACGGCACCGTGATGATCTTCGAGAAGATGTTCGAGAACCGGCTGTTCTTCGTCGACAAGCTCGTCGCGATGGGCGCCCGCATCGTGTTGTGCGACCCGCACCGCGCGGTGATCACCGGCCCGGCGCGCCTGTACGGCGAGCGCGTCGAGAGCCCCGACATCCGCGCCGGCATGGCCATGCTGATCGCCGGGCTCGCCGCGGACGGCGTGACCACCATCGGCAACGTGCGGCAGATCGACCGCGGCTACGAGCGCATCGACGAGCGCCTGCGCGCCGTGGGCGCCCGCATCACGCGCGAAGACGACTGACGGACCCGCGATGAACCCACTGGAACGCTCCCCCGAGCGGCTGCCCACGGGCGCGCGCGACGCCCTGCCCGGCGAGGCCGCCGAGCTGCGCCGTGCCGAGGACGCCCTGCGCCGGACGCTGCGCCTGTACGGCTACCGCGAGCTGCGCACGCCCATCATCGAGTACGCGGGCGCGTTCGAGCGCGCCTCGCGCGACCTCGACGAGGCCTACCGGCTGTTCGACGCCGACGGCTCCGTGCTGGTGCTGCGGCCCGACCTCACCATCCCCGCGGCGCGCCTCATCGCGACCCGCATGGCGGGCCACCCCGGGGCGGTGCGCGCGTCGTACACGGGCTCCGCGTTCCGGCTGCCCCAGCCCGGGCGCCCGCGTCTGTCCGAGTACCGGCAGGCGGGCGCCGAGCTGGTCGGCGTCAGCGGCCCGGCGGCCGACGCGGAGATCGTGGAGCTGCTGGCCGCCTGCCTCACCGAGGCGGGTGTCGCGGGGCACCGCATCGCGCTGGGCGACCAGGCCGTGGTGAACGCCGTGCTCGACGCGACGGTGGACGATCCCGAGCGCCGCACCCGCCTGCGGCGGGCCGCCGCCGCCCGCGACCTGGTCGCCTGGCGGCACGAGGCCGATGGGCTCGACCCGCTGGTGGCGGGGCTGCCGACGCGCCGAGGCGGCGCCGACGTGCTGGAGCGCCTGGCGGCCGACGTCCCGGCCGCCGCCGACGCGTGCCGCAGGTTCGCCGCCACGCTTACGCTGCTGGAGGGCTCGTCCGCCGGGGCGGCGGTGCTCGTCGACCTGGGCATCGTGCGGGCACGCAGCTACTACGACGGCGTGGTGATCGAGGCGTACGCGCCGGGAGCCGACGTGCCCGTCGCCCGCGGCGGCCGCTACGACGGCCTGTCCGCCTGCTTCGGCGCGCCCCGCGCCGCGGTGGGCTTCGGCATCGACCTGGAGCCCCTGCACCGCGCCATCGTCGCCGCCGCCGGCAACGGGGACGCGACCGCGGACGGCGTGGTGCTGGTGGGGGGCCTCGGCGCCGGCCGGGCCACCGCGTCGGCGCTGAGGGCCCGCGGCATCCCGGTGGTGGCGCTCGACGACGACGCGTCGGTCGGCGCCGCCCTGGCGCAGGCCGAGGGATGGCGGTACGTCGCGGTGCCCGACGGCGCCGGCCACCGCGTCACCGACCGCGCCACCGGCGACGAGCTCACGTGCGCCCGCATCGAGGAGGACCTGCCATCACGCCGCTGAGGATCTGCGTGCCGCTGGGGGCCCTCCTGGGCGGGTCGCTCGACCTGATGGAGCGCGCGGGCATCGACGTCGCCGTGCTGCGCGACCCGGGACGCAAGCTGGCGCTGACCGCCCCGGACGGCACCGTGTTCATCACCACGCGCCCGTCGGACGTGCCCACGTACGTGGAGGCCGGCGCGGCCGACATCGGCATCGTCGGCCGGGACGTGCTGGTGGAGCGCGATCCCGACGTCTACGAGCTGCTCGACCTTGGCTTCGGCGCCTGCCGCATGGCGTGGGCCACGCGGGAGGGCGACGACCCGTCCGACGCGGCCATCGAGCGGTTCGGCGTGGTCACCGTGGCCACGAAGTACCCGCGCAGCGCCGACATCCACTTCTCGCGCCTGGGGCGCCAGACGGAGGTGGTGAAGGTCAACGGCTCGGTGGAGCTGGCCGCGCTGGTGGGTCTGGCGGACGGCATCGTCGACCTCGTGGCGACGGGACGCACGCTGCGAGAGAATGGGTTGGTGGAACGCGAGGTCATCTTCCACTCGTCGGCGCGTCTCATCGCCAACAGGGCGGCGTACACGCTGAGGGCCGAAGAGATCGACGCCGTGGTGGCCGCGATGCGGCCGGTTGTCGACGAGGGGGTCGTGGAGTGAGCGAGGTGCGGCAGGTGCGTCTGCGGGCCGGTGGCAGCTCGGTGCTGGCGCAGACCCTGCGACCGCCGTGGCAGGACCCCGACGTGGCCACGGCCGTGCGCGACACCATCGCCCGGGTGCGCGAGACCGGAGACGCAGCGCTGGTGGAGGACGCCCAGCGCTTCGGGGCCCCCGATTTCACGCCGGGCCGGCTGAAGGTGCCCACGGTGGAGCTGGAGGCCGCGGCCCGGCGCACGTCGCCCGAGCTGCGGGAGGCCATCACCGTCGCCGCCGCGCAGGTGCGCGCGGTCGCCGAGGCCATGGTGCCGCAGGGCGTCTCGGTGGCGGGACCCGCCGGACAGCTCATCACCGTGCGCTCCGTGCCGGTGGACGCGGCCGGCTGCTACGTGCCCGGGGGGCGGGCGCCGTACCCCTCGAGCCTCATCATGGCCGCGGTGCCCGCCCAGGTCGCCGGCGTCGAGCGCGTGGTCGTCGCCAGCCCGCCCGGCGCGAACAACCGGCCGGCCGACCTGATCCTGGCCACCGCGTTCCTGGTGGGCATCACCGAGGTGTACGCGGCGGGCGGCGCGGGCGCCATCGCGGCGCTGGCGTACGGCACGGCCAGCGTGCGCCCCGTGGCCGTCATCACCGGCCCCGGCAGCCCGTGGGTGCAGGAGGCCAAGCGGCAGGTGACGTCCGTGGTGGGCATCGACGGGTTCGCGGGGCCCAGCGAGGTCATGGTGATCGCCGACTCCACCGCCGACCCGCGCGCGATGGCCCTCGACCTCCTGGCGCAGGCCGAGCACGGGGCCGACTCGTCCGCTGTGTTCGCCAGCGACGATCCGGAGGTGATCGCGGCCGTCGCCTCTCAGCTGGACGGCGTCGACCACGTGGGGGCGATCACGCTGGTGGAGTGCGGGTCCATGCACCTGGCGCTGGAGCTGGCCGAGGCGTTCGCGCCGGAGCACCTCGAGATCTGCGCGCGCAACGCGCGCGAGCTGGCCATGCGGGTGCGCCGCAGCGGGGCCGTGTTCGTGGGGCGCCACTGCGCGACGGCGTTCGGTGACTACGTCGCGGGCTCCAACCACGTGCTGCCCACCGGCGGCGCCGCGCGGTTCGCATCCGCCCTGGGACCCTCCACGTACATGCGGCGCATGTCGGTGGTCGACATCGGCGACGACGCGGCGCGCACCCTGGCACCCCACCTCATCCGGCTGGCCGAGGCCGAGGGCTTCCCGCAGCACGCGGCCTCGGCGCGCGTGCGGGTGGAAGCGCTGTGAGCGCGCGCCGCGCCCAACGGGCGCGCCGCACCGGCGAGACCGACGTGAGCGTCACGATCGACGTCGACGGCACGGGCACGGCCGACGTCGCCACGGGCGTCGGCTTCTTCGACCACATGCTGACGCTGCTGGCGCGCCACTCGCTGATGGACGTCGCCGTGCGGGCCGAGGGCGACCTCCCGACGGGCAGCCACCACACGGTGGAGGACGTCGGCATCACGCTGGGCCTGGCCCTCGACGAGGCGCTGGGCGATCGGGCCGACATCACGCGCTACGGATCGGCGCTCATCCCCATGGACGAGTGCCTGGTGCAGGCCGCGGTGGACGTGTCGGGGCGCCCGTTCTGCGCCGTCGACGCGCCGCTGCCGTTCGGTGTCGTGGGCGGGTTCGAGACCGACCTGCTCGAGGAGTTCCTGCGCGCGCTGGCCATCAACGCCCGGGTCACCCTGCACGTGCGCCTCATGGCGGGATCGAACCCCCACCACGTGATCGAGTGCGTGTTCAAGGCCGTCGCCCGCGCCCTCGATGCGGCCTGCCGCGTCGACCCGAGGGTGCAGGGGGTGCCGAGCACCAAGGGCAGCCTGTGACGGGTGGCCCGCGCGTGGCGGTGCTCGACGTCGAGACGAGCAACCTGCGCAGCGCCGTGAAGGCCCTCGAGCGCATGGGCGCCGACGTCACCGTGGTCACGCGCCCGCACGAGGCGGCCGGGGCGGGCGCCGTGGTGCTGCCCGGCGTCGGCCACTTCGGCGAGGCCGCCGAGCGGCTGACGTCGCGGGGGCTCGGGGCGGTGGCCTGCGCCGCCGCGGCCCAGGACGTGCCGCTCTTGGGCATCTGCCTGGGCATGCAGCTGCTGCTCGATGCGAGCGACGAGGCCCCCGGCGCGCGTGGCCTGGGCCTCATCCCGGGCACCGTGCGCCGGCTCGACACCCCTCGCAAGGTGCCGCAGATCGGATGGAACCCCGTGGAGTGGAGCCCGGGCACCGCGCTCGGTAGCGTGGGGGACCCCGCTCGGCGTACGTATTACTTCGTGCACTCGTTCGCGGCCCGCCCCACCGACCCCGCCCACGTCATCGGCCGCGCCGACTACGGCGGACCGTTCGTCGCGGCGATCGCGCGCGGACCCGTGGCGGGCGTCCAGTTCCATCCCGAGAAGTCCAGCCGAGCCGGCCTTGCCCTCATCGGACGCTGGCTCCAGTCGGTCCGTGACGGAGCCGTCCGGCGTTTGGAGATGCCCACGTGATCCTCTACCCCGCGATCGACCTGAAGGACGGGCACACCGTCCAGCTGGTGCAGGGCGACTTCGCACAGTCCCAGGTGTTCAACGACGACCCGGTGACGCAGGCGCGGGCGTTCGCCGCGGACGGGGCCACGCACCTGCACGTCGTCGACCTGGATGGCGCCAAGTCCGGTGAGCCGGCCCACGCGCCCGTCGTCGCCGAGATCGTGGCCGCGTTCGGCGGCACCGTCCACTTCGGCGGGGGCCTGCGCACCCGCGCCGCCATCGAGACCGCGGTCGCCACGGGCGCGACGCGGGTGGTCGTGGGCACCGCGGCCCTCCAGGACGGCGAGCTCCTGTCGTGGGCCATCGAACGGCTCGGCGACGGCCTGGTGGTGGCACTCGACGCGCGCGACGGCAAGGTGGCCACGCACGGCTGGACGGTGGTCAGCGAGCAGGACGCGGTCGAGCTGGCCGAGCGCCTGGTCACCATGGGCGTGCGGCACCTGCTGTACACCGACATCTCCCGCGACGGCATGCTGGAGGGACCCAACCTGGCCGCCCTGCGGCGCCTGTGCCTGGCCGTGCCGCCCATCCAGGTGATCGCGTCGGGCGGCATCTCGTCGCTCGCCGACCTGCGCCACCTCATGCGCCTGCCCATGGCGAACCTGGCGGGCGTGATCGTGGGCAGCGCCCTGTACCGGGGGCGGTTCACCGTGCCCGAGGCGCTCGCCGAGCTGGGGGCCGACACCGCCCAGAAGGAGACGCGGTGATCCGCGTGATCCCGTGCCTCGACGTCGATCGAGGGCGGGTGGTGAAGGGCGTCAACTTCGTCGACCTGCGTGACGCGGGCGACCCCGTGGAGCTGGCGGCCGCGTACGACGCCCAGGGCGCCGACGAGCTGGTGTTCCTCGACATCACCGCCAGCCACGAGGGGCGCGGCACCATCGTCGAGCTGGCGCGGCGCACTGCCGAGCAGGTGTTCATCCCGTTCACCATCGGTGGCGGCATCCGCTCGGACGACGACATGTACGCGGTGCTCGCGGCCGGGGCCGACAAGGCCGCCGTGAACTCCGCGGCCCTGCGCGACCCCGGCCTCATCACGCGGTGCGCGACGCGGTTCGGCAGCCAGTGCGTGGTGGTGGCCATCGACGCCAAGCGGCGCGCCGAGGGCGACGGCTGGGACGTCTACCTCAACGGGGGCCGCGTGCCGGCGGGGCGCGACGCCGTCGCGTGGGCCGAGGAGGCCGTCGCCCGCGGGGCGGGCGAGCTGCTGGTCACCAGCATGGACCGCGACGGCACCAAGGACGGCTTCGACACGGCGCTGCTGGGCGAGCTGTCGGGGCGCGTGCCGGTGCCGGTGATCGCGTCCGGGGGCGCGGGCACGCTCGACCACTTCGCGGCGGCCGTCGTGGACGGCCACGCCGACGCGGTGCTGGCGGCGTCGGTGTTCCACGACGGGGTGTACTCCATCCGTCAGGTCAAGGAGGCCATGGCCGCGGCCGGGGTCGCGGTGCGGCCCATCGACGACGAGGGGATCTAGATGCCACTGCGCGCGTTGCGTACCGACGACGCCCCCGCCCCCGTGGCGGGTGCCCCGTACAGCCAGGCCATCGAGGCCGCCGGCCCGGGGCGCACCATCTTCGTGTCGGGGCAGGTCCCCGTCGATCCGGCCACCGGGGCGCTGGTGGACGGCGGCATCACCGCGCAGACCCGCCGGGCGCTCGACAACGTGCGGGCGGTCCTCGGCGCGGGCGGCGCGAGCCTCCTGGACGTGGTGAAGACCACCGTCTACATGACCGACCTGGCCGACTTCGGCGCCATGAACGAGGTGTACGCCCAGGCGTTCGCCGGGCACGCGCCGGCCCGCGCCACCGTGCAGGTGGCCGCCCTGCCGCTGGGCGCGCAGGTGGAGATCGACGCCATCGCGGTGACGTCCGATGACGACGACGCCTGACGCGCTGGAGTCGCCCCGCAGCCCCGATCCTGACGGGCCGAGCACGGCACGTCCGCGGGTGGTCTACCGCACCGCGACCACGCTGAACGGCCTCATCGCGGGTCCCGGCGACTCGCTGGCGTGGCTGTTCGCGGTGGCGTCGACGGCGGAGCCCGACCACCAGGAGTTCCTCGACGGCGTGGGCGCCATCGTGATGGGCGCCACCACGTACGCGTGGATCCTGCGCGAGACCGACGTGCTGTCCGACGCCGAGCTGTGGCGCGAATACCACGGCGAGCGGCCCGTGTTCGTGTTCACGCACGGCACGCCGCCCGTGCCGGACGGGGCCGACGTGCGCATCGTCGCCGGGGCGGTGGGGGACGCGTTCGCGGCCGTCGCCGCCGCCGCGGACGGCCGCGCGGTGTGGGTGGTGGGGGGCGGCGAGCTGGCCGGTCAGTTCGACGATGCGGCGCTGCTGGACGAGATCCAGATCACAGTCGCCCCGGCGTCCCTCGCCGCCGGCGCGCCCCTTCTGCCGCGGGACCTCGGCCCCGACCGCCTCCACCTGCACGACGTGACGCGGTTCGACCGGTTCGTGCACCTCACGTACCGGGTGACGCCGGCGCCGCGCCTGCCGTAGCGCGCCGCGGTGCGCTCACTCCCACCAGGTGCGGCGCTCGCGCAGGCTGTCCACCGCGATGCGGTCGACGTACATCGGGGCGAGCTGGATGGGCTTGCCCTCGTTGTCGGGGTGCTGCACCCACTGCTTGAACGCCTCCTCCACCGCCAGGCACTCTGCTTCGAGCTCGGCGATGGTGAGGTGCTCGTACTTGGCGAACGCGGCCGCCAGGCGCTCGTCGGCGATCGGTGCGACCGCGGCGAGCTTGCGTGATACTGGATCCCAAGACATATGCCGCAATCTAGCCACCCCACCCGCCCGTACGACCCCGGTCTTCTCGCGGACCTGTTGCGGCATCCCCTCATCGCGCGCGTCGCGCCGCACGTGTCGCCCCGCGTGTGGGCGGTGGGAGGGGTGGTGCGCGACGCCCTCGGCGGCCACGCGCCGGGACCCGACGTCGACCTGGTGGTCGAGGGCGACGCGTGCGCCGAGGCCGAGGCGGTCGCCCGCGCGCTGGGGGTGGACGCGACCCTGCACCGCCGGTTCGGCACCGCGGTGCTGCGCCTGGCCGACGGGCACGTCGACCTGGTGACCGCCCGGCGCGAGACGTACCCGCATCCCGGTGCCCTGCCCGTGGTGACGCCCGGGACGCTGGCCGACGACCTGGCCCGGCGGGACTTCACGGTCAACGCCGTCGCCGTGCGCCTCACGGGCGACGAGCGCGGTGCGGTGGCCGACCCGCACGGCGGCCGCGGCGACCTGGTCCGTGGGGTCCTGCGGGCCGTGCGCCCCGGTGAGTTCGCCGAGGACCCCAGCCGCATCGTGCGGGCCGCGCGGTACGCGTCGCGCCTCGGCCTCGTCCCGGACGTGGGTACCGAGGGCGAGCTGCGCGCCGCGGCTCCCGGGCTCGACTGGACGTCGGCCCGCGTGGGGGACGAGCTGCGCCGGCTGCTGGAGGAGGGGAGCGCGGCGCGCGGCGTCGGCGCCCTCGCGGCGTGGGGCGCCCCGGGCCTCGTCGTACCCCCGCAGCCGCCCCTGGAGGCGCTGGACGCGGCGGCCCGCGAGATGGGGGTGGTGAACCCGCCCGTGTGGGCGCTGCGCCTGGGGGCCGTCGCCACGCCCGCGATGCTCGACGTGGTGGCGCTGCCCGGCTGGGCGGTGGAGGCCGCGCGGGGCGTGCAGCAGGCACCGGCGGTCACCGTGCAGGTGACGTCGGCGCCCCGCGCGTCGGACGTCGACGCGGTGATGTGCCGCGTGCCGGTGGGCGCGCTGGTGGCGCTGCGGGCCGGCGCCGACCCCCGCGTCGAGACGTGGTGGCGCGATCACCGGGGGGTCGAGGTGGCGGTCACCGGGGCCGACCTGGTGCGCCTGGGCGTGCCCCCGGGGCCGGCGCTGGGGGAGGCCCTTCGCCGCGTGCGCGCCGCCGTGGTGGACGGCGACGTCACCACGCCCGACGAGCAGACGGCCCTGGCCCTCGACGTGTCGGCGGGCCGCGCGTGACGGTGCCGCTGCCCGACCACGCCCTCCTGCGCATCGCCGTGGACGGCCCCGCGGTGGCCGCGTTCACCACCCGCCGCGGCGGCGTCAGCGCCGGCCCGTTCGCGTCGCTCAACCTGGGTCGCTCGGGCGGGGGAGACGACCCCGAGGCCGTGTTCGCCAACCGCCGGGCGGTGTGCGCCGCCATGGGCGTCGACCCCGGCGACGCGATGATGCTCACCCAGGTGCACGGCGCCGACGTCCACCGGGTGGCCGAGGGCGACACCCCGCGCGGTCGGGGCGTCGGCACGTTCGACGGCTGGCCCGAGGCGGACGCGCTGGTGTGCGACCGCCCCGGCGTGCTGCTGGCCGTGCTGGCCGCCGACTGCGTGCCCGTTCTCCTGTGGCACCGCGAGCATCCCCGCGTCGGGGCGGTGCACGCCGGCTGGAGGGGTCTCGTGGGGGGCGTGGTGGAGAACGCGGTGGCGGCGGTGGGCGACCCGGGCCGCCTCGGAGCCGCCGTCGGCCCGTGCATCGGCCCGTGCCACTACCCGGTGTCGGCCGACGTGCGCGACACGTTCGCCGGCCGCTTCGGCGACGCGGTGGTGCGCGGCGAGGCCGTCGACCTGCGCGCCGCCACCCGCGTGGCGCTCACCACGGCCGGGGTGAGCGCCGCGGCCATCACCGACGCGGGCGGCTGCACCGCCTGCCACGCGGACGTCTTCTACTCGCACCGCGCGAGCGGTGGCACCACCGGGCGCCACGCGGGGCTCGTCGTGGCCCGCGGCTGAGAGGGGCCTGGCCGGGCGTCGCGTATCCCCGCCGCCGCGTGTGCGACGCTGTCACCCCGTGCGGGCGCTGTCCGCCCGCGGACCCGTCGGGAAGGAAGCCCGCATGGCCGTTGCGTTCTTCGTCGTCGTCATCGCCGTCCTGCTGATCGTGGGCGGCATCATGGGGCTCATCGCCAACGTCATCTGGTGGGCCATCGGCGGCCTCATCATCGGGGGCCTCGCCCGCTTCCTCGTGAAGA
>CAUJCX010000026.1 GCA_963169235.1 Actinomycetota bacterium
TCATACTCACCACCGCTGCCCACCCACTCGTCAAGGATCGTGATGGCTGACTTCTCGCTGGCCGAGGCCGTGCTCTTCTCGCTCGCGGAGGACAGCGGCGTGATGCCCGACGACGACCTGCTGGAGCGGGTCGAGAAGGCGCCGCCGGGCGTGCGTCGGCGGCTGGGAAGGCTCGACCCCCTGGTGTTCGGCCTGTGCGGCACGCTACCGCTGGAGATGAGCGGCCACCTGGCCGCCCTGGTGGCCGACGGCACCGGCGACGACGGCCGCGTGGACACCGAGAAGGCCTGGGACGCGGTGGTCGCGGCCCGCGAGGGCGCCGCGCCCGACGCCCCGGACGCCACCGCCGACCGCCTGCTGGAGGCCGCCCACCGGGCCCTTGGCCTCGACTGGCCGTGCCAGCCGTGCGCCGACTGGCAGCCGGAGGACGACGAGGACGAGGACGAGGACGACGGCGACCAGGACGACGCCGACCACGCGCCGTCGGACGATGCCGGGGACGATGACGACGAGGGCGAGGACGATCCGCACGATGGGCCGGCGTCGCTGTTGGAGCGCGTGTTCTCGGTGCACGACGAGGCCCTCGACACGTGGCCCGCGCAGGTGGCCTACCGCATCGCCGCCAACGCGGGTGACACGCTCAGCGACATCGCCGGGTTCGACGTGATGCACGATGTGGTGGGCCACACGGAGCGCGTCGACGGCGTCTCGCGCGAGCAGCGGTACGAGCTGCACATCGTGCAGCACGTGGGCATGAACCTGTGCCTCGACGCCGCCCAGGTGCACGCCCTCGCCCTGGCGCACGCCGAGTTGGCCGACGCCGACGGGGTCACCGAGCCCCTCGCCGCGGCCGAGCGGGTCGCCGCGCAGGAGACGGGCGTGCTGGGCGCCGTGGTCGCGTCGGTGATGGTCGACCGCCTCGCCCCCCAGGTGGACGACGCGCTCACCAGCGCCCCGCCGTCGGGCCCTCCCAACCGCCCCGCGCGCCGGCGCAAGCCGAGGCGGTAGATACGGCCCTGGGCACGTCCGCCCCGGGCACCGCCCGCACACCCCCGGTGCGGGTCGCCTAGCGGACGGGTGGCGGTGACGCGCCGACGGAGCCCGTCGCGTCCGCGTCACCGTCCGCCGCTGCGCCTACCCGGCGGGCGGCGATCGCCACGGCCACCACGGTGACCAGCGCGCCCAGCAAGAGCGCGGTGTCCTCCGACGGCCGCAGCACGCCCGCGCGCATGCCCATGGTGGCGGCCGCGATGGGCACGCCCAGCTGCGCGGCCGTGATGACGGCCAGCGGCAGCGGCTGCCGGGTGAGCGCCATCGCGCCGTGGACGCCGACCGCGGCGACGCCCAGCGCCATCCCCAGGGCGAGCGCCCTGGGGTGATCCGCCAGCGCGCGCAGGTCGAGCGACGCGCCCAGCCAGACGAAGAACACCGGCCCGAAGAAGCCCTCGGTCAGCGCGAACAGCTGCTTGGCCAGGCGGCGCGGCGGGCCGACCGCGGCGACCGCGAGGCCCAGCGCGAAGCCCGCCAGCATCACCGAGACGTGCAGCCACACGGCCAGCGCAGCGAGCGCGAACAAGAGCACCAGCGACGTGCGCAGCTCGATGGCCAGCAGGCGATCCTCCGAGACGCGGTGCACCCGGCGGCGCAGTCCCGACGATTCCAGCGCCCGCAGCGCCGCCCACATCGCCGCCGCCGCCGCGGCCACGGCTGCCGCCCCCACCGCCGCCCGCGCGACGTGCGCGGTGTCGATCACCAGCGGCAGCAACACGATGCACGCCGTGTCGGCGATGGCGACCTGCGCCACCATCGCGGGGTACCCGGCCGGTTGCTCGCCCGCACCGCCCATCGCGGGGAGGATGAGCGCCGCGGACGACGACGCCAGGATGACGGCGTACAGCGGCCCGTGGCCGGTGCCGAACCAGGCGGCGATGCCGAGGCCCGCCGGCACTGCCACGAGCCCGACGAGCGCCGCGCGCGCGGCACCCACGCGCAGCCCCGCCCGCAGCGCGGGATCGCGCACCGGCACGTGGGTGCCGGCGACGAACATCACCAGCGCGAAGCCGATCTCGGCGAGGAACGCGAACTCGGGCTGGGACGCCGACACCAGCCTCAGGCCGGTGGCGCCGATGGCGATGCCCACCACCAGCTCGCCGATCACCACCGGGACGCGGGTGAGCCGCGACACGCTCACGAGCGGCCCCACCAGCGCGGCGAGGCAGACGATCGCGAGCGCGCCGAACGTCATGGCGTCCGCGTCCCGCGCACGGTGTCAGTAGGAGCGCGCCACCACCGCCAGGGCATCCGGCTCCTCGTGTGCCGTGGGCACGGATCCGTCGGGCATCACGAGGCAGCGCACGGTGATGGCCGACTCGGCCAGCCGCGCCTCCCCATCGATGCCGACCGTCCTCCACGGGATGGTGGCCCACCCGGTGGTGGCGGCCTCGGCGGCCTCGTCGATGGTGGTGGCCGCCACCGTGCGGTCCTCCCGGCGGGCCAGCGCCTCGGCGTACAGGGCGTCGTGGTCGGTGGCCAGCGCCTGCGTGACATGGTCGACCAGGCCGCCCAGCGGCACGGAGCTCTTGCCGCCCGCGATGCGGCGCGCGACGGTGACCGAGCCCTCGGCGAGGTCGCGCGGTCCCACCTCGACGCGCACCGGGACGCCCTTCAGCTCGGCGTCCACGGCGCGGCGCCCGAACGCGCTGTCGCGGTCGTCCAGCTCGGCCCGCACGCCGGCCTTCAGCAGGTCGTCGGTGATGCTGCGGGCGGCCTGGGCCACGCCCTCGCCGTCCTTCACGATCATCACCAGCACCTGCACGGCGGCGATGCGCGGCGGCACCCGCAGGCCGGCGTCGTCGCCATGGCACATGATGAGCCCGCCCACCATGCGGGTGGACGTGCCCCACGAAGTCGTCCACGCCAGCTCGCGCTCGTTCGCCTCGGTGAGGAAGTTCATGTCGAACGCGCGCGCGAAGTTCTGGCCCAGCTCGTGCGACGTGCCCATCTGCAGGGCCTTGCCGTCGCCCATCATGCCCTCGCACGTCAGCGTGTTGGTGGCGCCGGCGAACCGCTCCCGGGCGGTCTTGCGGCCCAGCACCACGGGCATCGCGAGCTCCTCACGCATGAAGCGGGCGTACACCTCCTCGTGGATGTGCTTGGCGTACAGGCGGGCGTCCTCCTCGGTGGCGTGGGCGGTGTGCCCCTCCTGCCACAAGAACTCGGACGTGCGCAGGAACAGCCGCGGGCGCAGCTCCCAGCGCACCACGTTGGCCCATTGGTTCAGCAACAGGGGCAGGTCGCGGTACGACTGCACCCACTTGGCCATGTACTCGCCGATGACGGTCTCGGACGTGGGCCGCACCACCGCGGGCTCCTCCAGCCGCTTGCCGCCCGCGTGGGTCACCACGGCCAGCTCGGGGCTGAAGCCCTCGACGTGCTCGGCTTCGCGCCTGAGGTACGACTCGGGGATGAACAGCGGGAAGTAGGCGTTCTTCGCGCCCGCGACCTTGATGCGCCGATCCATCGCGGCCTGCATCCGCTCCCAGATGGCGTACCCGTACGGGCGGATGACCATCGTGCCGCGCACCGGTCCGTTGTCGGCCAGCTCGGCCTTCTGGATGACGTCCTGGTACCACCGCGGGAAATCGTCGCCCTGGGGTGTGATCACATTCTTGGCCATGCGCCGGATCCTATGGACACCACCGGGCGACGGCCTCCCCGCGCCCGGCGCACGACCGCGACGCATTGCATAACATCGCAAGTCGTTCTCAACCGAAGCATCTCAAGATCGACAAACTTGGGAAAAACGCCGACGACCTGACCGGTGGTGCAGGTGACCTGTCTGTCCGAGGAGCTGCGGCCGCGCGGGCAATTGTTAGCGTCATGCAAGAAGCGGTCCACGGCGTCACGGGAAGCCCATGGCAAGCGCGCTGCGTACGGCGGTCGAGGAGGAAGGCGGCGAGCTCATCACGACGGTGAGGGCGCTGCGTGACGGCTACGGGTTCAGCCAGCTCACCGCGGCCGCCCGGGCACACATCGCCGGGGAGCTGGCCAAGCAGGGCCTCGAGACGCATCCCCCCATCGAAGCCGCCGCGCCGGAGGACACCGTCGCCGTGCGTGTGCGCTCTCTGCCACGCTTCCCGGCGACGGCGCGCTCCCGCCCCGGAGGCGCCGCACCCGCGGCGGGCGCCGGGCCCCCGGCGGGCCCGGAGGCCCGGCGCCGCTGGTGGGCGCGGGGGGGACGAGGGCCGGTGTCACCTCCCGATGCCGGCGCCCCGGGCGACGAGGGCCGCGACGCCTAACGGGACAGCGTCGAGCGGACGACCACGGGCGGACGGGCGCCCAGGAAGAAGATGCCCGGCAGCCCCCGCGTCTCGAACCCGAGGCTCGGGTTGCCACGCAGCGTCGAGCCGGTGATGCGCGCGGTGCCGGTGCGGTTGTTCGAGACGAAGAACACCGCCCCGCCGCCCTCGGGGGCCACGTTGCGCTCGATCGTCGTGTCGCGCAGGTCGAGGCGGATGAGGTTGCCGTCCATGTAGATGGCGCCGCCGTTGCCGCCCCCCGGCGTGCCGGGACGCTGAGGGTTGGCCCCGCGCCCGGTGGCCCGGTTGCCGGTGAACGTGCTGCGCACGATGCGCCACGACACGCCGATGCCGCCGATGCCGCCGCCGTTGCTGCAGCGCCCGCCGGTGAACGTGCTGTTGATCACCGGGATAGGCCGGTTGCGGTGCTGGCTGAACGCCCGCACGGCTGCGCCGGCCACGTCGGGCCCCGTGGCGTCGCAGCGGTTGCCCGCGAAGCGCACGTTGCGGATGGTGAGCGTGCCGCCGCGGGCGAACACCGCGCCACCGCCGCCGTTGTCGGCCAGGTCACCCGTCGAGTTGCCCCGCACCATGGCGATGTCGCGGATCTCGAGTCGCGGCGTGGCCTGGTCCTGGCAGTGCGACGTGGTCCACACCTGCCGCTGGTCGCACGTGTTCTGGTAGAGGATGCGGCGTCGTCCCTGACCGTCGAGCGTCACCGTGCCCCCGCCGTCGATCACCACGCGGGGCGACGTGTTGACCACCTTCGCGGTGCGGGTCATGCGGATCACGACGGGCTTCGAGCCGCAGTCGAACGTGATGACGCCGCCCTTCGCGACCGCGGCGACCACGCGGGCCGACGTGCAGCTGGCCGGGGTCCCGGTGCCGACGACGGCGGCGGTGGCGGGCGATGTGGCCATGCCGACGGCCGCGGCGAGGTACGCGAGGCGTACGAAGGGACGAGCGGGCACGGAGAGACGTTACCGCGTCGCCCGGCGGCGCGGCGTCACCAGGGACGCTTACCCCGTGTGGGTGGCGCGGGATTCGCCTACCATCGGTCGTCATGCCCCGGATCGACGATCTTCTGCGCCAGGGACGCACCTGGTCGTTCGAGTTCTTCCCGCCCAAGACCGAGGACGGCGCGCGGGAGTTCGAGGTGGCCGTGCGCGAGCTGGCCGGGCTCGACCCGTCGTACGTGTCGGTCACGTACGGCGCACTCGGCGGCGTCCGCCACCTGACCCGCGACATCGTGCTGCGCGTGAACGCGGAGTACGCGTTCCCGGTGATGCCGCACCTCACGTGCGTCGGCCACCGGCACGCTGAGATCGCGTCGCTGCTGGGGACATACCGGGACGGCGGCGTCGAGAACATCCTCGCGCTGGCCGGCGATCCCCGCGACGATGCCGACGAAGGCGACTTCCGCTACGCCACCGACCTGGTCGAGTTGATCCGCGCCACCGGCGACTTCGCGGTGGGCGTCGCGGCGTTCCCCGAGGTGCACCCACGTTCGCGTGACCGGGCGTCGGACCGGCGGCGGCTGGCCGACAAGCTCGCCCTGGCCGACTTCGGTCTGTCCCAGTTCTTCTTCGACGCGGAGCACTACCGCGTGATGATGGAGGAGCTGGCCGACCTGGACTGCGACACACCCGTGGTGCCCGGCGTGATGCCGTTCACCAGCGTCGCGGGCACGCGGCGCATGGCCGCGGTGAACGGCACCGAGATCCCCGCCGACCTCGCCCGGCGCATGGACGCCGTGGCCGACGACCCCGAGGCCACCCGCCGGCTGGGGGTGGAGGTCGCCGCCGAGCTCGTCGCCCGCCTCATCGAGCTGGGCGCCCCCGGCATCCACCTGTACGCGATGAACCGGGCAGCGTCCATCCGCGACATCTACGCCGCGCTGGGGCGCTGAGCCGCCGCTACCGCACCGGCCGCGTGGCGGTCGTCGCGACGCTCAGCGGGTCGAAGCCGACGCGCCGGTAGGTGACCACGGCGGTGATGCGGCGACCGCGGTCGCGCGCCGTCACCCGGTACGTGGCACCCCTCGCCGCCAGCCGGGTGGTGCCGCGGCGCCACGCGACGCTGATCCGGTCGGGCCGCGGGACCACGCCGCCGAGGCGCACGCGCACCACGCCGCGCACGCGGGCGGTACCCACGAGGCGCGGACGCGCGACGGGGCCGAACCGCGCGGTGACGGCAGCGGTCGCATCGCTCGCCACCGTCGTGGGCGCGTAGTGCTCACGCTCCGCCGTGACCTGCACCGAGATGCGCGCCCCCGCGTCGGCCGCCGTGACGGCGTACGAGGGCGCCGCGGCCCCGGCGTCGACATCGGCGCTCGCCACGGCCGCGCCGTCGCGCCTCCACGTGATGCGCACGCGGTCCGGGGTGGGCGAGAACGCCGACACCTGCGCGGTAAGCGCCTGCCCGGCGCGCGGGGTTCCGCTGAGGGACGGACGCGCGGCGCTCGCGAGCGGCCGGTCGGGGGCGAACAGCGTCACCGAGTACGAGTGGGGCGGCAGGGTCACCCCCGCGCGCCGCACGTTGGCGACGGTCACGTCGTAGCGCACGTCCGCGCCGATCGCGGGCTGCCGCAGGCCGGCGGCCTCCCACACCAGGGTGTTCGGCCCATAGCCGTTCACGGTGGGGTTCACGACCACGGTCACGGGCGCACCGCCCGGTCCGGTCATGCTGACGGACGCCGCTGAGAAGTCGGTGTCGCTGTCGGACGCGCTCAGCGACCAGCGGCCCTCCGGTTCGAGCGGGCCGGGGAAGTAGCCCTGCGCCGGGTACGGCATCCACTCCGGTCCCGTCAGCGACGTGTCGGTCGTCCCCGGGTACCCGAAGACCACCAGGGCGTGCCCGGCCGCGGGGAAGCCGGCGCGCACGTCGGTGGCGCCCGCACCCATCCTCGCCGCGACGGGGTTGAGAACCCACCGCCGGTGCCCGGCGCTGGTGTTGCTCGCGCCGGGGTCGCGCATGTACTGGCCGATGAAGGCGCCGGCACCGGGTTCCCAGTCCATCGCCAGGTTGGCCCGGCCGGCCGCGGTCTCGCCCGCGGCGGTGTGGCACGCCCAGTCCGCTCCGGGGCTGTGCGACAAGCGCCCGTTGGCCGACATGATCAGCGCCGCCTTCTGGGCCTCGGCGTTCATGGCGGCGTCCAGCGTCACCTGCCCCAGGCCGTAGAAGCTGCGGTAGTAGTTGATCTGATCCTGCATCGCCGTGGCGGCGCCCGCGCCGAGGCTGCCCGGGTCGCACGCCGCCTGGGAGCCCGTCCACTCCAGCGGCGTCGCATCGTTGGCGAGCGCGACGTCGTAGTAGCGCATCATCTCGTGCGCGCGGTCGGTGCCGGCGCCGCCCGCCGCGGGTGCGATCCACGCCGCCGACGCCGGCGCCGCGCACACGGCCACGCCCACCGCGCCGCCCACCAGCAGGCGCCACGCGCGCACCGCCGTGCCTCGCCCCGCCGCCCGCCGCGCGAGCATCCGCTGGTGCCGCCGCATCCGCGCCTCCGCGTGCTGGCGCCGTCGGCGCCGGTGACCCCCTCTGTCGCTCTATCGGCCCCGCGGCGCACGACCCTGACGTGCCGCGCGCCGCGGGGTGCGGGCGATTCCTCTACTCCCGTTGCGCGCGGGAACCGCGGCGCCGATGCGAGGGGGGACGTGGTCGGCATCCCCGGGGAGTACCTGCATGTCTCTCCCCCGCCTCGCGGTCCTGGAGGCCGTGGCCACCGCCGCCCTCGCCTCGAGCGCCATGGCGGCACCCCACGTGATCGTCGCCCGCCCCGGTGGCGCGACGGTCGCCGGCGTCACGATGCCGCGCCCACACGCCGGGGGCCGCGCGGCTCTCCACACCTCCCGAGAAAGGACTCCCGTGAACCACCGTTTCACCAGCGCCGCCCTCGCCGTGGTCGGGCTGGTCGCGTGCGCGGCCCCCGCGTGCGCCGCCGACTTCGTCATCGCCCCCGCGCCGTGGACCCCCCGGGCGGCGCCCCGACCAGGCTCGGGGTGACGCTGTCCACCCTCACCAGCGCCTGGGGAGCGCCCACCGTCTCCGGCGACGAGATCCCCGTCCGCGGCTGGCGCAGCCTGCAGGTCACGTTCACCTCGCCGTCGCCCGGCGGACGGGCCGTGATGTTCACCGCGAGCGGCTCGCGGTGGCGGACGCCGCAGGGCATCCGTGGCGGCGCGCCGGTCGCGGCCTTGCGCCGTGCGTACGGGGGGCGCCTGCAGGGGTACGTGAGCCCGTCGGGCATCCAGCGCTTCATGGTCCCGTTCGGCCGCACCGCGCTGGGATTCCAGATGCGCGATGGACGCGTCGCGTTGGTCTTCATGGGCTCCACCGCCACGGTGCGCAGCACGCTGCGCTCGCCCTTGGCGCACTGAGTCCCGGCTACCCCGGAGACGCCGCGGCGGGCATCGGCACGGTGGCGCACATGTCGGCCCACTGCTGGGCCGCAGCGGCGTCGCCCGCGACCTCCACGGCTCCTCCGGCGGCCATGTGGGCGACGGGCAGCGGCCCGTACATGGTCATCACGATCGCGTTGCCCGGTCCTCGCAGCACGAAGTCGCCGTCGGCCGCGTCCACCGCCTCGGGCAAGGGGCGGCCATCGCGGCTGATGTGGACGGTGAACTGCTCGCGCCCCATGTCGAAGCCCGCCACCAGGGACGATCCCGCCGCGAGGTCGGGGTCCATCATCAGGTTCAGCGACACCACGGCTGACGTGGGGCTGATGAACTTGCGCGGATCGTGTCCGGGCTGGGTCAGGCCCCAGCGGGCGACCTCCAGCAGCACGCCGCGGAGCCCCCGGCCGGACGGGGTCAGCGCGTAGTACCCCAGGCCGGGCGGGTGGATCACGAGGCCCGCGTCGATCAGCTGGTCGAGGCGCCCCTTCAGCACACCCGGGGTGATGCCGGGCAGGCCCTCACGGATCGCCTGGAACCGCTTGGCGCTGAGCATGAGCTCGCGTACCACCAGCAAGGCCCAGCGATCACCGATGATGTTGAGGGCGTGTCCCAGCGGGCAGCCCTCGTCGTAGCGCAGGCGTCGTTCGCCGCCCTCAGACGAAGTCATGTTTCAATACTACCGGTTGCTTTTTCATACCGTCGCGTGTTGGATCGTCCCCATCGCACCGATCGACACCGACGAAAGGTTGCTCCGATGACGTACTACTCGGGATTCGTACTCGCGGTTCCCACGGCCCAAAAACAGGCTTATGTGGATCATGCCCGCGACTCATGGTCGATCCTCCGACGTTTCGGCGCTGTACGCAACGTGGAGTGCTGGGGCGATGACGTCCGTCATGGCGAGGTGACCGATTTTCCGCGGGCCGTGAAGGCGACGGCCGACGAGACCGTGGTGTTCTCGTGGATCGAGTGGCCCGACCGTGCGACCGCAGATCGTGCCGAGAAGGCCATGATGGACGATCCTGAGATGCACGAGATGGCGAAGAACATGCCGTTCGACGCCGGCCGCATGATCTACGCCGGGTTCGCCCCGGTGTTCGACAGCGGCGCCTCGTAACGACCCTCCCCCCACGACGGAAAGGCACCACTCATGGCGACGTACAGCGTGCCCCAGGGAACCCCGTGCTGGTACGAGCTGACGACCACCGACCTCGGCGCCGCGGAGGCGTTCTACGGCACGGTGCTGGGCTGGACCTGCCAGGACTCGGGCATGGAGGGCTTCACGTACCACCTGGCCTCGAGCCCGCACGGCATGGTCGCGGGCATGATGACCAACGAGCAGATGCCCCCGGGCGTCCCGCCGAACTGGCTCATCTACTTCGTGGTCGACGACTGCGACCGGGCGACCGCCGACATCACCTCCCGGGGCGGCGGCGTGCTGCACGGGCCGGTCGACGTCCCCGGCACCGGGCGGTTCGCCGCGTGCGCCGACCCGCAGGGAGCGGTGTTCGGCGTGCTCCAGCCGGAGGCGATGGACGCGCCGCCGCCCGGCACGCCCGCGTTCGACCAGGAGACTCCCGGGCACGGCAACTGGCACGAGCTGATGACCAGCGACCCGGACGCGGCGTTCGCGTTCTACGCGCAGCTGTTCGGCTGGGCCAAGGACGAGGCGCTGCAGATGGACGGCATGGAGGGCTCGTACCAGACGTTCAGCCACGACGGCCGGCGCATCGGCGGGATGATGGGCCTGGGTGACGCGCCGGTGCCCGCGTGGCTGCCGTACTTCGCCATCGACGGGGTCGAGGCGGCCATGGGCCGCATCAGCGGTGCCGGGGGCACCGTGATCCACGGGCCCACCGAGGTGCCGGGGCCGGCGGTCATCGCCGTCGCGCACGACCCCCAGGGTGCGTACTTCGCGGTGGTCGGGCCGAAGTAGCCCGCGACGTCGGGCGGCCGGGTCCCGGAGCGCCGGGGACCCGGCCGTGGGACGACATTCACCGCGCAGGGAGTGACATCCGGCCCCATCGGACGGTGGCGGGGTCAAGTTCGCGCGGGGTGTGCCGATGCCACGCGAGCCCCCCACCCGCACCCCGACGAACGGAAACGGCGTTGCTCCTTTGTTCCCGTCGCGCGCTGCGCGGCGCCCTCGTGGTCCTCGCGACGCTCCTCGCCGGCCTGCCGGCCGTGCCCAGCGCGCAGGCCGCCGACATCACCCCTCGGGCCGCGCTGGCGGTCAGCGTCGACAGCACCGGGATCCCCAACGGCTCGACGGGTGCACCCGTCTACTGGGACTGGCAGCGCATCACCATGCGCCTCACGTGGTCGGTGCCGGACGGCTCGGCGCCGGGCGACACGTTCAGCGTGGCGCTGGACCCCGCGCTGCGCGCGAGCAGCTTCATCCCGTTCGACCTGCGTGATTCGTCGGGTGCCGTGGTGGCGACGGCCGCGGTGGCGGGCGGCAACGTGGTGTTCACGCTGACCGACTACGTGCGCACCCACACGGGCGTGCACGGCGACGCGTTCTTCGCACTCGCGTTCAACACGTCGTCGTTCTCCTCGACGACACCCAACTACGTCGACGTGTACGGCACCCGGGTGGGCGTGAACATGGACCCGGGCCCGGACGGCCTGTGGAACTACAAGTACGGCTACTGGCAGCCCAACGAGACCACGGCCACCGCCCGCGACGCCAACGGGGTGCTGGTGCAGCGCGACAAGCCGCACATCCGCTGGGTGGTGCAGCTCAAGTCGCGGGTCGCCTCGCCCGAGCGCGACTGGTCGTCGCTCACCATCACCGACGTGCCGTCGACCGGATCTCACTTCAACTGCACCCAGGCGGGTGCCGCATGGCCGGGCCTGCGTCCCGAGGTGGACGTGGTGCGCCAGGGCGCCGCGACGGCGCCGCAGGTGACCGTGGTGTCGTGCGCACCCGACAAGCTGGTGCTGCGGGTGACCAAGCAGGCCTCCGACCGGGGCGTGTACCGCGTCGGCTTCGACGGCTGGCTCGACGTCGACACGCAGGGCCGCCCGGTGTACCGCGACGCGCAGAACAACTGGCACCTGGGCTTCAACCCCGAGGGCTACGGCAACGAGGCAGCCCTCGACTACGACGGCTGGAAGGACTCTTTCGCGACCGTCACCGAGCGCACCGCCCAGGGCGGGGCCGCGACGGGTACCGGCGTGGCGCCGCGGGTGGACGTCGAGAAGTACGCGGGCACGTGGGCGGGCGTAAAGTTCGTCAACGGCGTCGCCGTGCTGGACGAGTCGGGTCAGCCCGCGTCGCTGCCGCAGCTCGACCACGACGCCGCCCCGGGCCTCGCGGTGTCACCCGAGAACGCGACGGCGATCACCATCACCGTCACCAACACGGGCACCGAGGTGCTCAACGACGTGGTCGTGACCGACGAGGACGGCGCCGCCGACCCCGACCTGTCGGGCTTCTCGTGCACGTACAAGGGCGCCACCACGATGCCGTTCCAGGGCTTCGCACCCGCCGACACGATCACGTGCACCGTGTCGCTGCGGGGGGCGTTCGGCAGCACCCACCGCGACACCGCCGTCGTCACCGCGCGCGGCGCGGGCACCGGCACCGCGGTGCGCGACGCCGACCAGTTCAACGCCGTGTACAGCCTGGGCGCGCCCGTCGTGTACATGCCGCCCGCCACCGTGGCGCAGATCATCGTGAACCCGGTCGACGCGCCCAGCACCACGCCCCTGGCGCCCACCGTGGCCGTCGCCACCGACAGCCCGGTGCTGGTGTCACCGGCCCCGGCGGACGCGGGCATCTCGGGCCGTCCGGCGAACCGTCCCCAGCTGGCGCTGCGCAAGCGGGCGCTGGCCCGGGCGGTGCGCGTGGGCGGCACCGCCCGCTGGCAGATCGTCGTGCGCAACACGGGCGGCGGCGTCGCCCAGCGCGTGCGCGTGTGTGACACCCCGCCGGCGCACCTGGTCGTCACCGGCCCCCGCACGGCGACCGTGCGCGTCGCCGGAAAGGCCCAGCGCCTGCGCGTCGCCGCCGTGCGTGGCGCGTCGTGCATCACCGTGCCCCGCCTCGCGCCGGGCGCGTCCGTGGTGTGGACCGTCACCGCGACCGTCACCCCCGGCGCCCGCCGGAGCGTGGCGAACTCGGCCACCGCCACGGCGGCCGGCCTGCCCGTGGCCCGCACCGTGTCGGCCCCCACCCTGGTGGCGCCGCCGCGTCCGCGTCCCCGGGTGACGCCCGCCGTCACGGGCTGACGCCGGGGTCCGAGGAGGGTGGCGGCTATGGCCGTCGCCCCCCTCGGGATGCCGCAGGCGCCCGGCTATGATCCGGCGCCAGGGGCGTGTAGCTCAGTTGGTCAGAGCAGGGGACTCATAATCCTTTGGTCGCTGGTTCGAGCCCAGCCGCGCCCACTCCCGCGCGACCGTGGCGCGCCCGTCAGCGGGGAGCGCGGTACACGAGGACCGGGCGGAACACCCCGGCCCAGACCGCCCGCCCCGGCGCCGCGCTGCGCACGTCCTGCTCGATGTCGAGCGTCTCGCCGCCGCCGAACACGCGGGGCGTGCGCACCCGGCACCGCCCCGACGCACCGAACGCGGCGGCGGGCGCACACAACACGTTGCCGCCCAGGCTGACGCGCCAGGCGGCCCGCGAACCCCACTGACGGCGCTCGGACTCGTCGAACACGAACTCCCCCTCCACGCCGACGATCTTCGCCCCCGCCGGGACCCGGAGGGCGCTCAACCGAAACCGCATCACCCCGATGGCGTCCACCGACGAGTACCGGCTGCCGCACTGCACCACGTCGCGGTACCGGCGCTCGCCCCGCACCTGCATCCACGCCACCTTGCCCCCCGGCCGGCTTCCGGGGCCGAAGCAGACGTCGCGGGGATCGTCGGCGTCGTTGCGTACGAACACCGGTGTCAGCCGCGCCCGCCTCACCGGGCCCCACGACCGCCGAGGCGGCGACGCCGCCGCGGCCCCGGCGTGCGGCGCGGGGGCCGCCTCGCGCGTCGCGGCCGCAGGCGGCGGCGCCGGGGATGGCGGGGCGGCGCCGTGCTGCCCGAGGCCCGGGATGCCCGTGCCGCTCGCGATGAGGAACCCCGCTCCCCCGGCGAGCGCGGCGGCGCACGCCGTCAGCGCCAGCCCGCGCGGGCCGCCCCGGCGACCGCGGGGCTCCCGCCCGGGAAGCACGGCGGTCTCGGACGACGAGGCCGGCGTCCCACCGGCCGGCGGGGGCGGTGCGGGCACGATCACCGTGTCCTCATCCCTGTCCACCGGGGGCACCAGAACGGTGTCCGTGGCCACGCGCGGCGGAGGGGGCGGCACGACCGCCGTGTGCCCGTCGCGAACAGCCGGTGCAGCCGCCTGCGACGCCGCGGCTGAGACGTCGGCACCGCACGCACCGCACGTCGCCTGCCCCGGCACGACGGGCGCCCCGCATGCCGCGCACGCACCGAGCTCACCGGGCATCGTCACGCCGGGCTCCCCGGCCTCACCGGCCGGCGCCACCGGCTCCCCACGCCGCATCCCCTTCCACCTGGTGATCGCGTCACGGTCGCCGACATCGCCTGCAAGGCCCCCGGCTAGCGGATGTAGACCACCGCGTTGTTGCCCCCGCGGCAGACGGTGGGCGCCCCACCCGCGCAGTACATGGAGTACGACTGCCCGGTGACGGTGCTGTACGCGTACACGGTGGTCGTCCCCCCGCCCGCGCTGTACCACTCCGAGCGCACCGCCTCGGCGAAGGCGCAGCTGGTGTTGGGTCCCACGCTCAGGCCCCCTCCACACGACGAACCCGGCGACGACGGCGCGGCGGGGGCCGCGTGGGCGGCGGTCGCCTGGGCGGCGGCGCGGCGCTTGTCGGCCGCGGCGCGGCGGGCGGCCTGGCGCTGCTGCTGCTCGAGGCGGCGGATGCGCTCGGTGAGAGCCTTCTGGCGCGCCTTCTCGGCCGCGGCCTTCTGACGCGCCTTCTCGAGCGCGACGCCCTGGGCGCGGGCCTCGTCCACGGCCTTCTGATCGGTTTCCACCTTGCTGCAGCCCGCCAGCGCGACGGACGCGGCGACACACACTGTGAGGAAAGCCCGGATGCGCATAGTGGTAATAAGATAGCCCGGTGACCATGGGTTTCGGAAGCAGAATCAGCCCTCCGCGCGGCAAAGGGTTCATACGTACTCACCGCGCCGCGTGCGCGGGCGCAGCGACGCTGATGGCGGCCGTCGTCGTGGCCGGATGCGGCGGAGGCACCGACGCCGCCGACCGGGCCGACACCGCGGCCGCGCAGGCCGAGTGGCAGGCGCGCAGCAAGGCCCTGGAGGCCGAGCAGGAGACCGCCCGCCTCGAGCAGCAGGTCAAGGACCTCGAGGCGAAGGGGCGCCGGCAGGCCGAGGAGCTGCAGCGCCAGCGAGAGCGGGCCGCCCGCGAGCGCGCCGAGGCCGTTCGCAAGGCCGCGGCCGCCCGCCGTCGCGCCGCGTCACCGCCGGCCGCGCCGTCGCCAGGCGGCCGCCCCGCGGCGCCGGGGCTGCGGAGCCTGGTGTCGGGCCAGGTGGGCGTCGCGTACGGCCCCCCCGGGCAGGCGCCCACGGTGGTCGGCGACCTGGCGTCGGGTCCCGGATGGTCCACCATGAAGGTGCCGGTCGCCATCGCCGTGTCGCAGCGCAACGGGGGCGCGGCCACCAGCACCATGACGGCCGCCATCACGCAGTCCGACAACGCCTCCGCCATGGCGATGTGGACGTCGCTGGGGTCTCCCTCCCGTGCGGGCGCCGCGGTCCAGAGCGTGCTCGCCGCCGGCGGCGACACGGGCACGGTGGTGCAGACGCAGGTGGTGCGCTCGGGGTTCACGCCGTTCGGCCAGACCGACTGGAGCCTGGCGGCCCAGCAGACGTTCGCCCAGAACCTCGCGTGCATCGAGGGCGCGGCACCGGTCGTGCGCCTGATGGGGCAGGTCGACGGGAGCCAGAGCTGGGGGCTGGGGTCGGCCGGCTCCGACCAGCACTTCAAGGGTGGCTGGGGACCGGATCCCGACGGCAAGTACCTGGTGCGCCAGTTCGGCACCATCCGGGTGCCCTCCGGGGTCGTCGCCGTGGCCATCGCGGTGAGGCCCGCAGACGGACAGTTCGGTACGGGCACGAGCGAGCTCACCCGCGTGGCCCAGTGGGTGGCTCAGAACGCCAGGGGAGGATCCCCCGCCTGCTGACGGCCGCAGGGGTCTACGATGCGCTGGCAGGTCGGCTCCATGGGCGCCATCGCAAATCGTGGTGGCAGACAACGATGGGACAGCGCATGACACGAGGGCCATCGGCACTGCGGGTATTCGGCGTCGCCGGCTCCGCGCGTCGCCCCTTCCCGGCGGCGCGCGGACTCACGTGCGCCGCGATCGCCGCAGCGGCGCTGTGGGCCCCCGCCGCGGACGCAGCCCCGACGCCGCCCGGCCTCGCCAAGCTCGTGTCCGGACGCGTCGGCGTCGCGTTCGGCCCTCCCGGGCGACCGCCCACCGTCGTCGGCGACCTGCGCTCGGGCCCCGCGTGGTCCACCATGAAGGTGCCCGTCGCCATCGCCGTCTCCCGCCGCAACGGGGGGACGGCCACCAACGACATGACGGCGGCCATCACGCGCTCCGACAACGCGGCGGCCATGGCCCTGTGGAGCTCCCTGGGCCGGCCGTCTCGCGCCGGGGCGTTGTCGCGGCGGGTGCTGGTGGACGGCGGCGACCGCACGACGGTCGTGCAGACCCGCGTGGTGCGCTCGGGCTTCACTCCGTTCGGCCAGACCGACTGGAGCCTGGCCGCCCAGCAGACCTTCGCGCAGCACCTGCCGTGCGTGCGGCGGGCCGCACCCGTGGTCCGCCTGATGGGGCAGATCGACTCGAGCCAGCGCTGGGGCCTGGGGACCGTGGGCAGGGACCAGCGCTTCAAGGCCGGCTGGGGGCCCGACACGCGGGGCCGCTACCTGGTGCGCCAGTTCGGGCTCATCCGCGTGCCGTCCGGCACCGTGGCCGTGGCCATCGCCGTCATGCCGGCCGACGGCCAGTTCGCGACCGGCGTCACCGAGATCACCCGGGTCGCCGCGTGGGTCGCGAAGAACGCCAGGGGCGGCCGCTTGGCCTGCTGAGCCGGCGCCGGCTACAGACGGCGGCCCGTGATCTTGCGCCAGATGCGCGCCAGGCCGTCGGTGGTCGCGGTGTCCACGCCGTAGTACCGCTTCCAGTGCTCATCCCCCCGGGGCCGGGGCGGGTACGGGCGCAGCGCTCCGCTGCCGACGCCGATGGTGGGCGTCCCAGGGTCGCTGCGCGCCTCGCCGGGGCGGAACACCGGGCGCTCGTCGTCGTGGCGTTCCATGGGGCATCCTTTCCACGTGGTGTCAGCAGACCAGGCACCCGCAAGGATACCGCCCCGCCCCGGTGAGGCGACCATGGTCCGCAGGCCGCCATGGGCCGCAGGACGAGGGCTTCTGCGACCCGCCGGGGCGGAATATGGTGGCGTCATGCCCGACGAGCGCGATGACGAGCTGCGGATGCAGTGCTTCCTGGCGCTCGACGCGCTGCGAGCCCAGTTCGGATCCGAGCTGCCGTACAAGGGCGTGCTCGACCGGGGCTTCGAGTACGGCGGCCAGAGGGTCCCGTTCTTCAACGCCATGAAGGGCATCTTTCGCGCGGTGGCGCAGCGGGGACCGGCCGCCCTGGCGCTGATGACGTCCGCCAAGTCACCGTACGACGACGAGCAGACCGACGAGGGCTTCTGGTACGCGTTCCGCGACGGAGCGGAGGAACTCGCCGACAACCGGGCGCTGCGGGCCGCGCTCGCCGATCAGGTGCCGCTGGTCTACTACGTCGGCGTGCGCCCCGGCTGGTACGAGCCCATCTACCCATGCTGGGTGGTCGACCGCGAGCTACGGCGCGTGCTGGTCACCCCGTCGCCCGCGGGAGCTGCCGCGCTGGTGCCGCCCGCCGAGCCCGAGCGCCGCTACGCCACGCGGCAGGTGCGCCAGCGGCTGCACCAGAGCCGGTTCCGCGGCGTCGTGCTGCCCGCATACCGCGACCTGTGCGCGGTATGCCGGTTGAAGGAACGGCGCCTCCTCGATGCGGCCCACATCATCGACGATCGCGCCGAGCGCGGGCAGCCCGTGGTGCCCAACGGGCTCAGCCTGTGTTCCATCCACCACCGCGCGTTCGACGCCGACCTCATCGGCATCGACGCCGACTACTCCGTGCACGTGTCCCGGCGCCTTCTGGACGACGAGGACGGCCCCATGCTGGAGCTCTTGAAGACGTTCCACGGCGCGCCCATCCAGCTGCCCCGGACGCATGCGAAACGGCCCGACCGGGACCGCCTGGCCGAGCGCTTCGAGCGGTTCTCCCGCGCGTAGCCCGTCCGCTCGTACCCCTCCGCGAGTGGCGACCTCACAGGTTCCGAGCGGGCAACTCGACCCGGTAGCATCGCCGCGATGGACGGATCCCTCACCATCGCCCCCGCCCCCGGGTAGTGGCGGTGCAGAACCTGTGGTGGCTGGCCGCCGTGCCCGGGGCCATCGTGATCGTCAGGATGCTCGTCGGCGTGCTTCACGGGCTGCGCTGGTGGTCGGCGTGGACGCACCAGAAGCCGACGGGCGACCTCATCGGTGCGCAGGTGACCGGGGGCGACGTGACCCACCGGTGCGGCCCCGACGACGTGCCGTTCGCGATGGGATCGGTGACCAAGGCGCTCACCGGCATGCTGATGCAGATCGCGATCGAGCGGGGCGAGGTGACGCCCGACGACGCGCTGGGCGAGCACCTGCCGCTGGGCGACGCGCCCGCCGCCGGGGTGACGCTGCGCGCGCTCGCCGACCACACGTCGGGCCTCCCGCGGCTGACCGGGAGCCTCGGCACCGACACGCGGTCGACGCTCGACCTGATTCTCGGTCGTGACCCGTACGTGTGGGACGAGGACCGGATGCTCGGCTTCGCCCGCGCCGCCCGGCTGGCGAAGGCCGGTACGCACGCCTACTCCAACCTGGGCGCCGCCCTGGCGGGCCAGGCCCTCGCCCGGGCCGCGGGGTGCGGGTACGCCGAGCTCGTGCGCGATCGCATCTTCACGCCGCTCGGCATGTCGTCGTCGTACATCGCCGGCGATCGCCACCCGGCCCCCTCGGGGCGGTCCATCTTCGGCCGGCGCGTCGCGCCGTGGAACCTGGGCCCGTTCTCGCCCGCCGGCGGATTCGTCACCACGCGAGGCGACCTGGAGCGGCTGCTGGTGGCGCTGGCCGACGGCAGCGCACCGGGCATCGGCGCCCTCGACGTGCACTCCGACGCCGCCAAGGGCATGGGCTGGTTCTGGATGCGCAGCGGCGACGTCGCCTGGCACAACGGCCAGGTGGGTGGCGCGAGCGCCGCGGTGGCGGTGGTCCCCGGAGGCGGCAGCGGCGTGGCGCTCGCCGGGCGCCTCGGCAAGGCGCAGACGCTGACGCTGTGGGCCACGACCCGGGCCAAGGGCTGAGCCCACAGAGGCGGCGCGCGGTGCGTCAGATGTCGACCTGCGTGCCGATCTCCATCACCCGGTCGGACGGCACGCGCAGGTACGTCGACGCCCGGAACGAGTTCTTGCTCATCGCCGCGAACAGCTTCTTGCGCCACAGCGCCATGCCCTTCGAGTCGACGGGGTTCAGCGTGAAGTGCCCCAGGAAGTAGCTGGCGGTCGTCTCGTCGATGTCGAGGCCCTTCGCGCGGGCCAGGCGCAGGGCCGCGGGCACGTCGGGCTGCTCCTGGAACCCGAACGAGGCCACCACCCGCGCCACGCCCTGCGGCAGCATCGTCACCTGCACGCGCTCGGCGTCCGGTACCCGCGGCACCGCCTCCACGCGCGACGTGAACAGCACCACGTGCTGGTGCAACACATGGTTGTGCTCGACGTTGCGGGCCAGCGACATGGGCGTGCCCAGGTCGAATGCCGTCAGGTACACGCCGGTGCCGGGCACCCGCTGCAGCGGCACGCCGGGGATCTCGCGCGCCCACTGCGCGCGCAGCAACTGGATGAACGTGCGCAGCGGCATCTCGCGGGCCGCCAGGCGCCGGGCCGTCAGCGCCCGGCCCGACCGCCACGTCGACAACAGCGTGAACACCACCAGCGCCATCACGATGGGGAACCACCCGCCGTGCACCACCTTGGTGAGGTTGGCGCCGAAGAACGCCAGCTCCACCGTGAGGAAGAACACCGCACCCGCGACGCACAGCCCCAGCGGCACGCGCCAGATGGTGCGGAACACGTAGAACGCCAGCACGGTGTTGATGGCGAACGTGCCGGTCACGGCGATGCCGTACGCCGACGCCAGGTGTGACGACGAACGGAAGCCCAGCACCAGCAGCACCACCGACACCGCCAGGAGCGCGTTGACGGCGGGGATGTAGATCTGCCCCTGCTCGCGGGCCGACGTGTGGCGCACCTCCATGCGGGGCAGGAACCCCAGCTGGATCGCCTGCCGCGTCACCGAGAACGCCCCCGAGATCACCGCCTGGGACGCGATCACGGTCGCCAGCGTCGCGAGCACGACCAGCGGCAACTGCCCCCACGCCGGGGCCAGCCGGTAGAACGGGTTGTCCTGGGCACCGGGGTCGCTGAGAAGCAACGCGCCCTGGCCCATGTAGTTGAGCAGCAGCCCCGGCAGCGCCAGCCCCATCCACGCCCACGTGATCGGCACCCTGCCGAAGTGGCCCATGTCGGCGTACAGCGCCTCACCGCCGGTGACGGCCAGCACCACCGAGCCGAGGGCCAGGAACGCCCCCACCCCGTGGTCGGCGAAGAACGACACCGCGTACGTGGGCGACAGCGCCCGCAGGATGCCGGGGTGCCGCGCCACCGACGCGGCGCCCATGGCCCCCAGCAGCACGAACCACACCAGCATCACGGGGCCGAACACCACGCCCACCCGCGCGGTGCCGAACCGCTGCACAGAGAACAGCGCCACGATCACCACCAGGGCGATGGGCACCACCAGCGGGGCGACCCCGGGCGTCGCCACCTCCAGCCCCTCCACCGCCGACAGCACCGACACCGCGGGCGTGATCATGCCGTCGCCATAGAAGAGCGACGCCCCGAACACCCCGGCCAGAACCAGTCCGGTGCGGGTCAGGCCCGTGGCCCGCGGCGCGCGCTCCACCAGCGCCACCAGCGCCATGATGCCGCCCTCGCCGTTGTTGTCGGCCCGCATGATCAGCAGCACGTACTTCAGGGTCACCACGATCATCAGCGACCAGAAGACCAGCGACACCACCCCGTACACGCTCACGGGGTCGGGGTGGAGGTTGTGCGGCCCCTCGAACACCTCCTTCATGGCATACAGGGGGCTCGTGCCGATGTCGCCGAACACCACCCCCAGCGCCGCCAGCGCCAAGCCCGCGCCCGCGGGGCGCGCAGCGGGGTGGGCGCCGCTCACCCGGGCTCGACCTCCGCGCCGACCAGACGCAGGAAGTGCCGGCCGCGCTCCTCGAAGTCACGGTGCTCGCCGCACGACGCGGCCCCGGGCGACAGCACCAGAGCGCCCCGGCCCTCGGCCTCGATCCAGGCGCGTCCCACCGCGACGGCCTCGGCCAGGTCGGCCGCGTCGTGGGTGAGCACGCGGTCACCCGCCGCATCGCGCACCGCGGTGAGCGCGCGCGGGCCGGTGAGCGGCAGGCCCACCACCCCCCGCACGCGGGCGTCGGCGGCGACGGCGGCGGCCAGGTCGGCGTAGTGCTGCCCGCGCTCGCGCCCTCCCACCAGCAGTACCAGCGGCCACCCGGGCGGCAGGGCCGCCAGGGCTGCGGCGCTCGCCTCCGGCACCGTCGAGATGCTGTCGTTCACGAAACGCACGGGGCCCTCGCCCACCAGTTGCAGCCGGTGGGGTAGCGGGGCGAACCCGCGGATGCCGTCGAGGGCCGCATCGGCTGTCACGCCGGCCTCGCACAGAACGGTCAGGGCGGCCGCGACGTTGTGCAGATTGTGGGCGCCCAGAAGCGCCGTCTCGCCCGCGTCGAGCACGCGGTCGCCGCCGCGCCACACGGCGCCGTCACGCACGTGGAAGCCCGGCGGCTCGGCGAACGGCACCCGCGTCGGGGCACCGGCGGTGAGGCGCATCACGTCGCCGTCGGCGGCGTTGGCCACCAGCGTCACGTCGTCGCGATGCCGCCAGATGTGCTGCTTGTCGGCCGCGTAGTTCTCGAACGTGCGGTGCCAGTCGAGGTGCTCGCGGTACAGGTTGAGCAGCACCGCCCACCGCGGCGACGCGGCCAGGTCGGCCAGCTGGTAGCTGGAGAGCTCCAGCACCCACAGGTCGGGGTGCACGTCCTCGAGCAGCGTGCTGATGAGCGGCCGGCCGATGTTGCCGCCCAGCTCGACGTCGTACCCGGCCGCCCGGGCGCCCGCGGCGATGAGGCTCGACGTGGTGGACTTGCCCTTGGTGCCCGTGACGCCGATGGCGCGGTCGCCGCCGTTCTCGGCGAACCAGACGGCGGTGCCGGACGTGAACGGCACGCCCCGGCGGCGCAGCTCCACGGCCTCGTCGAGGTACACCGACACGCCGGGCGAGCGCACCACCACGTCGCAGGCCGCCAGGGCGCCCGGTACGGCGTCCCCGGTGGCGACGTCGTCCACCAGCGCGGCCACGTCCGGTGCCACGTCGCCGTCGTCAGCCAGCACCAGCCGCGCCGAGGGCGCCCGCTCGCGCAGCACCCGCGCGGCGGCCAGGCCCTCGCGGCCGGCGCCCCACAGGCCGACGCGGCGGCCCTCAAAGTCCGACAGCCGCACGCACCCTCTCCAACAGCCCGGCGGGCACGGCGTGGGGCGTGCGCGCCACCAGCGCCGCGTCCAGATGACGGCCGGCCTCGACGCCGGTGGGGTACGCGCCCGCCAGCGCCCGCACCACGTCGGCGTCGCGCCACGCGTCGTCTCCCGCCAGCACCCCCATCGCGGCCCGCGCCTCCCCCACCTCGCCGACGCACTCGAACGGCTTGTGCGCGCCGTCCACCTCCAGGAGCGCCGCGAACCCGTCGCGCTGGGACGCATCGCGCAGCAGGTCGCGCCCGAAGATGCCCACCAGGTGGTCGCGCTCGACGAACGGGGCAAGGCCCAGAAACACGAAGCGGCACTTGGGGCAGTCGCCGCACCAGCGGGAGCCGTCGTCGCCCCGGATGCGGTACGCGCTGTTGCACGACACGAACACGTCGTGGAACTGCGGCATCGTGGCGAACGCCCGCAGCACCGCCAGCTCGGAGAACGGCCGCAGCAACGAGTAGTAGCCCACGTCGGCGGCGACGTACCGGTGCACCAGACGGCGCAGCGCGGCCTCGGCCCACCACCCCTTGCTGAACTGGTGGTTGACGTCCATGCCCGCCTCGGGCCAGGCCACGTTGGGGCTCGACGCCGAGCGTTCGTTGGCCATCACCACGGTGTCGTGGCCGTGCAGCAGAGCGGTGATCACCGCCGCCAGCGACACGATGGCCGTCACCGGCACGTGGCCGTTGTACGCCCCCTTCGCGTTCTCCTCGAACAAGCGGGGGTCGAGCCTGCGCTCGGCCACCACGTGCGGGTACCCCGCGACGCGGGCGGTGGCCCGCATCGGCTCGCGGTCGCCCACCGAGAACGCGCTGTGCGGCACCGGCTCGTCGGCCAGCCCGCGCAGCACGACGGCCGAGTCCTTGCCCCCGCCCACGGGGACGAGGAAGCCGGCGGCGTTGCCGGAGGCGGCCGCGAGCCCCGGCGCGGCGGCCGCCCCGGCGGGAAACGACACGCGCCCCACCTCGGGCAGACCGTTGCGCCAGCCGAACTCTCCCAAGCCGTTGCGGTACAGCGTGGTGAGGACCTGGGCCAGCTCGGGATCGAGCGGCTGCGTGTGCACCTCGATGCGGGGGGGCAGGAACGCCTTGAAGTAGCTGACGCCCGCCACCAGGTGAAGAAGGCGCACGGCGCGCTCGACGGCGGCACGTACCTCGGCCGTGGGGCGCTCGGGCACGGGGAACGCGAACCGCTCCACGAACGCGATATCGCGGTCGACGCGGTATGCCAGCGACACCTCGCCCGATGCCCAGTCGATGTGGTGCTCGTCGAAGTGGAACGTGTCAGCGCGCGGCAATGGGCTCCCACAGGTGCGGCCGGACCCGGTGGTCCAACCGCGCGAGTGTAGGCGAGGGGTCGTGGTGTTGCCCAGGAGCCCGGGCGACCCGTCAAGGCGGCCCCCGGGAATGCCGATCCACACGTGGTGAGCCCTCTCCCCGGCCGCCGTACGGCGAGCCTCGCTGCCCTGTTCGCCATCCCTGCCGTGATCGCCCTGGCGGCGGGTGCCGCGCGCCAATCGGGCGTGGTCGCGCTGCCGGCCGCCGCGCTGGCGATGGTGCTCGCGGCGATCACGGCGGCGTGCCTCGCGGCGCTCGTGCTGCTGCGCACCGCCCGCCGCGCCACCGGGCTGGGCCGCCGCGTGCCCCGGCTGCTGGCCTTGGGCGCCGTCCTGTGGGCCGCGGGCGCGGTGCCGCTGGCGGTGTGGACGTCGCTCGGGGGCCACCAGGGTCCGCCGCCGTTGATCGCCCAGCTGTGCTTCGTACCGGCGTACGTGCCGTGGGCCCGGGCGCTGTGGTTCCTGCGCCAGCCGGTGGTGAGCCACAGTCGCCGCGCCGCGCACGACACGATCGCGGTGGAGGCCGCCGCCGGCGCCATACTGGCCCTCACGCTGCTGGTCGCGATGTGGGTGCCGTCGCTGGCCGTCTCGACGCGCGTCGGGCTGCTGGTGCCCGTGGTGGCCGACATGGCCCTGGTGATGGTGGGCTACAACGCGCTGCGCCGCGGCTCACTGCGCTCCGAGGCCGTGTACGTCTGGCTGCTGGGGGCGTTCACGCTGCTGCTGGCCGCCGACGTGGTGTGGGCCTGCATGGCCACCCGCGCGCCCGGCGGCGCCGTGGTGGGTGCCACCCGCGCGGCGTTCGTGGTGGCGTTCGCCCTGTTGGCGCTCAGCACGGAGCGCTCGACGACGGTGCGCGGCGTGGGCGGCGGCGACGGTCACGCCACCGTCGCCGTGGCCTGCATGGGCCTGGCGGTCGCCGGCGCGGCCGCGTACACGCTGCCGGTACCCGCTGCGGCCGCGGTGTGGGTGCTGGCCGGTTTCCTCGCCTGGCGGCTGTTCGACCTGGTGCGCCGTCAGCGGGTGCCGGAGGACGACCCGCTGACGGGCCTGTACGAGGTGCGCGCGTTCCTGCGCCACGCCCAGCGCCTGGTGACGGACGCCCAGCCCGACGCGCCCGTGTGCGTCGTGGGCGTCGACCTCACCGGCTTCGGCCGCTGGAACGCCGTGAACGGCCTTCCACGCCGGCGACTCGGTGCTGGGCGGCCTGGCGCGGGACTTCGCACGGGCCGGCCTGCGCCCCGGCATCTGGGGCCGCATCGAGGCCGACCGCTTCGCGTGGGCGGGACGGGTGGCCGACGCCGGCGAGGCGCGGGCGAAGGCGCGCGAGATCCAGCGCATCGCGACGGCCAACCTCGCGGGCCTGCCGGCCCGCACCGCGTACGTGGTGTGCCCCCACGAGGCCGGCACGGGCGAGAAGGCCCGCGCCGCGGTGCGCGAGGCGCTGGAGGCCGCCCGCTCCGTCCCCGACGGGTTGGTGGGCTACGACGGCGGGCTGATGGAGGGCAACGCCGCCGCCGCGCCGTCGGCGTCGTACGAGGCGCGCCACCGCGCCGTGTCCCGCGTGCTGGCCGATCCCGGCGCCGTGCACAGCGTCTTCCAGCCGATCGTGCACCTCGGCACGCTCGACATCGTCGGCTACGAGGCCCTGTCGCGGGTGGAGGCCGAGCCGCGGCGCGGTCCCGACCAGTGGATCCACGAGGCGTCCGAGGTGGGCCTGGGCATCGAGTTCGAGGCGCACTGCATCCGCACGGCACTGGCCGTGTACAACTCGTTGCCGCCCGGCGTGTACGTGTCGGTGAACGCCAGCCCCCAGCTGGTGCTCGACGACGGCTTCACGACGCTGTTCCCCGAGGGCGACCTGTCGTGGCTGCTGGTGGAGATCACCGAGCACCACGAGGTGGACGACTACGCGCAGCTGGGCGCCCGGCTGGACGGCCTGCGCGCGCGCGGCGCCCGCATCGCCGTCGACGACGTGGGCGCGGGTCACTCCACCCTGCGCCACGTGATGCAGATGAGCCCCGACTACGCCAAGCTCGACCGCTCGCTGGTGCGGGGCATCGACGGCGACCCCGCCCGCCGGGCCCTGGTGAAGTCGATGGTGGCGTTCGCCCACGACGTCGGCCTCACGCTGGTGTCGGAGGGCGTCGAGACGCGGGCCGAGTACGACGAGCTGCGCGGCCTCGGCATGCAGCTGGGCCAGGGCTACCTGTTCCAGCGTCCCACGTCGGCGCTCATCCGCGCGCTTCCCCCCAACGTGCACGAGGCCGTGCAGGGCAAGATCGTGGACGCGCCGAGCGACGTCGTCGCGGAGTCGTCCCGGGCGGCGTGAGGCCGGTCAGGGTCCGGCGCTCGGCCGCACGCGGGCGGTGAGGCGTCGCGCCAGGCCGGGTGCCAGCGCCTGGATCCACGCCGCCACCCGCCAGTAGCCCGGCACGAACACCTCGCTGCGGCCGGAGTGGAGCGCCCGCAGGATGTCGTCGGCGCAGCGGTCGACGTCGATCACCGCGCACCGCGCGAGGCGGCTGCGCAGCAGCTCGGTCTGGGGGAACCCGGGCGTCACCACGGGCCCCGGGTTGACGGTCAGCACGTGCACCCCGTCGCGCGGGGCGACGGCCGCAAGTGACCGCGACCAGGCCAGCGCCGCGTGCTTGGACGCCGTGTACGGCGCGTCATACGCCGTCGCCACCGTGCCCGCCACGCTGACGACGTTCACCACGGTGCCGCGGGCCGACGCGAGCCCCGCCCACAGGCCGCGGGTGACGTCGGCCATGCCGTGCAGGTTCACGCCCATCACGTGCCGCAGCACGGCGGGGTCGGTGGCGAGGGCGTCCTGCCGGGCCGGCACGCCCGCGTTGCACACCAGCAGGTCGATGCCCTGGAAGCGCCCCAGCGTGCCCGCGCAGAACTGCGCGACCGCGTCCGGGTCGGCGACGTCGACGGCCTCCACCACGGCATCGGTGGCCCCCAGCGCGTCCCGGGCGGCGTGCAGCCGGCCGGCGTCGCGGCCCACCAGCACCAGCCGGTAGCGACGGTCGTGGAGACGGCGGGCAAGCGCCAGCCCGATACCCGACGTGGCTCCGGTGACGACGGCCACGCGGGGGGTGGATGACGAAGCGCTCACGGCGCCGCGATCATGCCACGCGCGGTGGAGAACCGGCGGGCGCTTGGAGGCCGGCCCTGCCCGGGGGGACGGAATCGGGATCGGCACAAGCGCCCGTTGCGGCGGAGCCGCCGTCTTCTCCGCGTGACCGCGTCGACGCGCGGATGAACGACGACACCGACGATGTTGCCAACGCTGCCGACGCGCGACAAGTGCGCGTTTGCAATGCTTCCCCCCCAGGGCTGCGAAGGTTGCGAACGAAAGGGTGGGCCGTGGGCGACAAGTTGTTCGTCGGGGTGCAGGTGCGCCGGGCGCGCGAACGCCACGGGCTCAGCCAGGCGGCGCTGGCCCGGCGGGCGGGCATCTCGCCCAGTTACCTCAACCAGATCGAGCGCGACCAGCGGCCGCTCACCGTCACCGTGCTGCTGCGCTTGCGCGACGTGCTGGGCGTCGACTTCGCGGAGGTCGCGGGTGACGATCGGGCGCGCCTGGTGACCGACGTGCACGCCGCCCTCAGCGACCCGATGCTGACGGGCCGCGACGACCACCCGGGCGCCGTGCGCGAGCTGGTGACGTCGTACCCCGACGTGGCCCGCGCGCTGGTGCACTGGCACCACCAGGCCGTCGCCGCCCACACCCGCATCGAGGAGATGGCCGTGGGCCTGGGGGCGCGGCTGCCGGAGGGCACCCGCCTGCCGGTGTCGCCGTACGAGGACGTGCTCGACTTCGTCTACGACCGCCGCAACCACTTCCCCGCCCTCGACGAGGCCGCCGAGGCGCTGGTGGAGGGCGAGGGACTGCACGGGCAGGCGGCCGAGGCGGGCCTGGCGCGCCTTCTGCGCAGCCGCCACCGCGTGCGGGTGGCGCTGGGCGACGACGCCCGCAACCGCCGCCACTACGACGCCGCCACGCGCCGCCTCACGCTGCCGCGGCAGCTCACGTCCCGCCGGCGCGCGTTCCAGCTGGCGGTGCAGTGGGCGTTCATCGAGCACGGGCCGCTGCTGGACGAGCTGACCGACACCCCGGGGCTCGCCGACCCCGATTCGCGGGGGCTGGCCCGCATCGGGCTGGCGAACTACTTCGCGGGCGCGACGCTGCTGCCGTACGTGCGCTTCCGGCAGGCGGCCGAGGACCTCGCGTACGACATCGACCTGCTGGCCGAGCGCTTCGACGTGGGCATCGAGGCCGTGTGCCACCGCCTGTCGACGCTGCAGCGCCCGGGGCACGAGGGCGTGCCGTTCTTCTTCGTGCGGGTCGACCGCGCCGGCAACATCTCGAAGCGCCACAGCGCCACCGACCTGCACCTGTCGCGCGTGGGCGGCACGTGCCCGCTGTGGAACGTGTACGCCGCGTTCTCGTCCCCCGGGCGGTTCATCACCCAGGTGGCGCAGATGCCCGACGGGCGCACGCACCTGTGGATCGCCCGCACCGTCACGCACCGGGCGGGCGCGTACGGCACCCCCCCGGTGGAGTTCGCCCTGGGCCTCGGGTGCGACCTGCAGCACGCCCCGCGCCTGGTCTACGGGCGCGGCGTCACGCCCGGCGACGCGGCCAGCGCGGTGCCCATCGGCCCCGGATGCCGCCTGTGCGAGCGGCGCGAGTGCCGTCAGCGCGCCTACCCCCTGGTGGGACGCGCGCTCGACGTCGACGAGCGGCACAGCCGCGAGGCGCCCTACCCCGCCGCCTGATCGGACCCGGTGCGGCCCGTGAGCACCCAGCAGATGGCGCCCGCCACCAGGCACAGGAGCCCGCCGGTGACGCACGTGGCCGCGTACGCGTCCCGCCCCGGCGAGACGGCCCCGTCCCCGAACACGCGCAGAAGCGTCACGGCCAGGCCCGCCCCGAACGAGAAGCCCAGGTAGCGCGCCACCTGGTAGAAGCTCATGGCGCTGGCCGTCTCGCGCAACGGCACCGCCTTGACGATGAGGCTCGGCATCGCGGCAAACGTGAACCCCACGCCCAGGCCCACCAGGCCCATCGCCGCCCCCGCCTTCCACGCCGTGTCGGCCAGCACGCCGAAGTACGCCAGGGCCGCGGCCAGCAGCGACGTACCGAGCGGGATCACCGCCCGCGCCCCGAGGGTGGCCGAGACCAGGGGCACCATGCGGTTGGCTGCCAGCGACGTCACCGACAGCGGCACCAGGCACAGACCCGCGACGAACACCGACTCGCCCATGCCGATGGGCAGCTGCACCAGCTGGGTCATCAGCGAGATGCCCAGGTACATCGCGGTGCCCAGCACCAGGGCCGTGACGTTGGCGGCGAGCACGCCGGGATGGCGCAGGAGGCGCAGTTCCACCAGCGGCGCGTCGATGCGCAGCTCGCGCCGGGTCGCGACGGCCAAGAGCACCGCGGCGAGCGCCATGCCGGCCAGCGTGCCGGGCGACGTCCAGCCGCCGTCGGTGGCCCGCTCGAACGCCAAGAGCAGCGCCAGCACGCCGCCGCCGATGGTGAGGGCGCCCCACCAGTCGAGCCGTCCGGGCGCGGTGCGCGCCGTCGGCCTCGGCACGTACATCGCGGCCAGGGCCAGGCACACGGCGCTGGCGGCGGTGCCGAGCCAGAACGCACCGGCCGCTCCCCCGTGATCGGCCACGAAACCGGTGATGGGGTAGCCCAGCCCCACGCCCACGGCAGCCACCACCGACAGCGTGGCGATGACCTCGCCGGAGCGCAGCGTCGCCAGGTGCTCGCGCGCCGACGCCATGGTCAGCGGCATCAGCGCCAGGCCCACCCCCTGCAGCGCCCGGCCCGTCACCAGCACCCACAGCCCGGGTGCGAGCGCCGCGATGGCGCCGCCGGCCGTGACGATGGCCAGGCACGCGATCAGCACGGTGCGGCGATGGGGCCCGTCCCCCAGCCGCCCGACCAGGGGCGAGACCATCGCGCCCACCAGCATCGGAGCGGTGAGCGACCACTGCGTCGCCTGCAGCGACTGGTGGTACTCGGTGGCCAGGGTGGGGATGAGCGGCGCGCCGAGCGCGCTCACCACCGACGTCACCAGGCCGATGGCGATGAGGGTGGGCACGAACGCCCGTCCCACGGCACGCATGCGGGCGGCCGGGTCGTCGACGGGGGCGTCGCGGGTGGTGAGGGTGGCGGTCTTGGTCATGGCATCGTGCGGAATCCACATTCCGCATGTGGGTTATAGCATGCTCAGGGTATGGAATCCGTCTCCGACAGCCCCGTCCACGACGCCGACCCGACGTGGTCCACCCTCGACGCCGCCTCCAAGCGCACGCGCATCCTCGACGCGGCCGAGGCGGTGTTCACCGCCCACGGCTTCGAGGCCACCATGCCCCAGGTGGCGAGCGCCGCGGGCGCCGGCGTGGGCAGCCTGTACCGCCAGTTCCCGTCCAAGGAGGCGCTGGTGGAGGCGCTCGCGGTGCGGCGGCTGGAGACCATCGTGCCGATGATCGCCGAGGCCACCGCACACGACGACGCCTGGGACGGCCTGCGCCGGCTGGTCGACACCCTGCTGGGCGACGACGCCGACGACCCGGTGTCGGCCCGCGCCGTGGCGGCGCGCCCCCAGGGGGCAAGCGTGGCCGAGGCCCGCGGCCGTGCCCACGCCGCCCTGCAGGCGCTGCTCGACGCGGGCAAGCGCCAGGGCACCGTGCGCGCGGACGCGACGCACGTGGACTTCATCATCCTGATCCGGTCGGCGCGCGCCGTGCGCGACGCCGCCCCGGGCGCGTGGCAGCGGTGCGTCACCCTGATGCTCGACGGACTCCGCCCGCCGCGGGCGTGAGCGTTCCCGGCCGCAGGATGTCGCGGCGCACCGTCGGCGTGCTGCTCGCCGTGATGCTCGGGTGCGTGGCGTTCGTGACCGCGACGGAGGTCGCCGAACACGGCATGACGCGGCAGGGCCTGCGCACTCCCCTCTGCGCCGCCGCGGCGCTGGTGGTGTGGTGGGCCGTGGATCGCGCGGGCCGCCGCCTCGCCGCCCGCAGCCCCGGCGGGGAACGCGGAGCCGGGAGGACGCGGCCGCTCACCCTCGCCACCCGGCTCACCGCGCTCGCCGCCGCCGGGGTCGTGGGGCTCGCCGTGACCGCGTGGGCCACGCCCGGCGGCGCCACCTGGTCGATGGTGGCGGCGAACGGAGTGCCCGCCGCCCTGGTCGCCGCAGCGATCGTGGTCGCCGAGCGCCGCCGCGCCCGCCCCGCCTGACCCCTCAGGCCACCGCCACGATCTGCGTGAGCGCGCTGGCCGCGTCCAGCCCGTGCTCGCGCCCCTCGGCGACCGCCCGCGCGACGGCGTCCGGCGCGTGGATCCGGGCGTCGTAGACCACCACCACCGACTCGTCGCCCGCATCGAGGAACGTCGCCTCGCCCAGGGGCGTGTAGCGCGTGGCGCCGATGCCCACCACCAGATGGCCGGGTCGGCCCGCCAGCGCGAGGTAGTCGCCCACCGGCTCGAGCGGCGTGTCGTCGCTGCCCGCCTGGTGCACGAGGCGGTCGACGATCCAGTCCACCAGCGTGGCGCCCGCGTACGAGTAGTCGGCAGCGGCGCTGTCGATGCCGTACGCGTGCGCCTCGCCGTCGCGGCGCAGGAAGCTGGCGATGCGCAGGCCCGCCAGGCCGCCGCCGGGCTCCAGGTCGCCCACGGGCATCAGCGGGCCGAGGCCCTTGGAGCACGGACCCCAGTTCTTCTTGTGGCTGATCTTGGCGGCGTTGGCGCGCCGGATGGAGCAGTCGTTGAACGCCCCCAGCGCCACCGGCGTAAGCGCGCAGACCCGGTCGCCGTCATACCGAGTGGCGAAAACCACCCCTACCTCAGGCTCGATCTGAAGGTGATGGTTGCCGCTCGCGTCGGGCAGGAGCAGGCGGTCCGGCGACACAGGGTACTCGCCCAGGAACCCCGAGAAATGCGGCATATACCAGGGGAAGATGCCCTTGGGCGCCGTGGCGTCGACGGCCGCCACCCGGGCGAAGTCGGCCGCCTCCCCCGCCTGCTCGAGGTGGCCCGCGAAGTTCCCGGCCACGCCGACGCCCGCGGCCTCCCGCAGGTCGATGGCCGGCACGCGCGCGGTCACGACGGCGCGTCGGGGGGCCACGTGTGCACCGGCTCCCCGCCGTACGACAGCTCCATGTACGCCTGCAACATGCGGGCCAGCGCGCGCTGGCGCCCGAGGCGCGGTTCGTGGGCCGCGACGGCGTTGCGCTGCCACACCGAGCCGGTCTGGCCGCTGCGCAGGCGCCCGCGCAGCACGTTCAGCTGCCGCTCGCGCTCGTCGGCCGCGACGCCCGCGGCCTCCAGGCCCACGTCGGCCGCGTCGATGAGGCGCGACAACAGGTCGCGGGCGGCCACGGGGCGGGGCGACGGGGCCCGGCGGGCCGGCCACAGGAACGTCGCGTCGAGCCCGCGCCGCGCCGCCTCGATGAAGTTGTACTCGGCGTACCGGAACGGCAGCGCCGCGACCATCCAGTCGGTCTCCTCGGCGATGGCCTCGGTGACGCCCACCAGCAGCGCCGCGTTGGCGATCATGTCGGCCACGGTGGGGCCCGCCGGCAGGGCCCGCATCTCGAGGCGCAGGCTGCCGCCGTCGCCGGGGTCGTAGATGGCCCGGTTCCACCGCCACACCGTGCCGTGGTGAAGGCGCAGGTCGGTCAGCTGCGGCAGCTGCCCCGCGGCCATGTCGGCGGCCGGGTCGTCGTCGCCGCACACGGGCAGAAGGGGCGCGTGCAGGGCGACGGTCTCGGCGAACAGCTCGTGCGCGCCGCTGCGGGCCCAGCCGTGGCCGAACGACACCCGCGCGGGCCTCCAGGCCCCGGTGGGCTCGCGGTCGTCCACCGCCTGGCGGAACAGCGCCACGCGGGTCTCCTCCCAGCCCAGGCGCCCGCAGAGGAACGGCGAGTTGCCGCACAGGGCCAGCACCGGCCCCGTGGCGATCTGGGCGGCGTTGAACACCCGCGCGAAGTCGGCCGGCGTGGTCTGCAGGTGCACCTGCAGCGACGTGTTGGCGCCCTCGAGCGTCACGTCGTCGCACGTGATGTCCACGGTCTCGGGGCCGTCCACCAGCACCCGGAACGGCGCCTGGCGCACCTGACGGATGCGCTCGGACAGCGCCCGGAAGCGTGGCCGGTCGGTGAGCGCGTCGCGCTGCAGGTCGGCCTCGTCGAGCGTCGGCAGGATGCCCGACATCACCACGTGGCCGCCGCACGTCGCCGCCGCGCGGGACGTCTCGGTGAGCGCCGCCCGCATGTCGGCCCCCAGCGCCGAGAACGGCGCCCCGCTGAGCAGCACGGGCACGGAGTTGTACTCCACGTTGAAGCGGTTCAGCTCGACGTCGAGGCGCTCGCCCCGGTACGCCGCCAGCACGTCGTCGTTGCGCAACAGCGGACGACCGGAGTCGTCCACCAGCGACATCTCGAGCTCCATGCCGAGGCGCTGCGGGCCCTGGCTGAAGCCGGGCAGCGCCAGCACGCGGGCCAGCGCCGCCAGCCCGTCACGGACGCGGGCCGAGTAGCGGTCCTCGTCCTCGCGGGTGAACGTGGAGGTATGGATCTCGCGGCCGATGGCGGGAAGTTAGCGCCTCGCGCGGCCGCGCGGGAGGGGCGGGGCGCCGCCGCGTCACGTGGACGCCTGCGCCTCCCGCCACGTGGTCTCGAGCGCCTCCACGAAAACCTCCTCCGGCTGCGCCCCCGACAGGCCGTACCGGCCGCCCAGCACGTAGAACGGCACGGCGTGGATGCCGAGCCGCGCGGCCTCGGCGATGTCGGCGTCGACGGCGGGTCCGAAGCGGTGGTCGGCGAGGGCCTCAGCCACGTCGGCGCCCGGGATGCCGGCGCCCTGGCCGATGCCCCCGAGCACGGCCTGGTCGCCGATGTCGAGCCCGTCGGCGAAGTGGGCCTGCATGAGAGCCTCGTTCACGGCGGGCCCCACGCCGTGCTCGCCCGCGAGCTGCAGGAGCTCGTGCGCGGGACGGGTGTTGGCCACCACCACGCGGTCGAACGCGAACGCGATGCCCACCTCGGCACCGACACCGGCGACGTGCGCCATCATCTGGTCGACGGCGTCGGCGCCCGTGCCCATCTTCTTCATCAGCCGGTCGCGCTCGCTGTCGCCGGACCGCGCGGGCAGGCTCGGGTCGAGCTGGAAGCTGTGGTACCGCACCACCACGTCCCCGGGGTGCGCGAACCGGGCGACGGCCGCGTCGAGGCGGCGCTTGCCGATGAAGCACCACGGGCACGCGACGTCCGACCACACGTCCACCGTCAGGGCGTTCACGTCCACGAGAGTCCTCCTCGGTAGGTCCAGTAGTCGTCGGCGGGCACCGCGAGATCGTCGAGGTCGTCGGGCGTGACGCCGACGTCGAGGGCCGCCAGGTTCTCGTGCAACTGGGTGACGGTGGCGGCCCCCGACAGCACGCAGTCGACGAACGGGTGCGCCAGCACCCACGCCAGGGCCAGCGCGTCCGGGGTGGTGCCGCGGGCGGCGGCGGCCGCGGCGAAGCGCGGGGTGTCGCCCCGCGACGTGAGCCGCCCGTTGGCGACCGCCTCCTTGACGATGACGCCCATGCCCTGCCGGTGGGCCACCTCCAGCGCCTCGCCCGCCGACGGCTCGAGCACGTTGAACGTGCTCTGCACCGTGTCGAACAGCCCCAGCCCCACGGCGCGGCGGATGGTGTGGTGCTGGCGCGGCCCGCTGGTGGACAGGCCGATCGCGATGCCCTGGTCCTTCAGGGCCGCCAACCCGTCCAGCACGTCGGCGTCGTCCAGCACGCCGGAGTCCTCCGTGGCGGAGTGGATCTGGTACAGCCGCACCGCGTCACCGAGAAGCGCCCGGGTCTCGGCCCACTGGGTGTCGAGGTGGGCGCGGGTGTGCTCCTTCACCTCGTGCACGTCGGCGTCGTCCCGCCAGCCTGCGGTGTAGCGGTAGCCCCATTTCGACCCCACGGTGACGCCACGGCGGACGTCCGACGGCAGCGACGCGAGCCACGTGGCGACGAACTCCTCGGCCCTGCCGTAGCTGCGCGCGCAGTCGACGTAGCGCACGCCCGCGGCGTAGGCGGCGTCCAGCACCTGGTGGGCCCGCTGCCCCAGCGCCGCCGGGTCGCGGTGGCGTCCCAGGTCGTCGCGGTGCCCCAGGTTGATGTAGCCCGGGCGGCCCAGCGCCGCCATCCCCAGGCCGATGCGGGTGGCGGGCACGCCGCTCGAGCCCAGGACGGTGGCGGGGACGTGGCTCATGCGCTGCATGCTGGCACAGCCGCGTGCCCCGCCACCGCGGGGACCGGCTCAGGCGACCAGCGTGACCACCAACAGCGTCGGCTCGTGCGCCTCGACCGCGTGCACCATGCCCGCGGGCAGGTGGAACCACGTACCGGCCGCGGCGTCGTCCAGCTGCCCCTCGGCGTGCCGGAACGCGACCCGCCCCAGGGCGACGTGGATGTTGACCGGCCCGGGGGCGGCGTGCTCGGCCAGGCTGCTGCCCGCCGCCATGCCGATGGCCACGACCCGCTGGGAGTCGTCGCGGTACACGGCCTGTGCCTTGGTGCCGTCGGCGGGGATGAGGCTCGCGTCGAGCGACGCGGTGACGACGTCGCTCACGTCCGGCCGATCCGCACGCGCCACACGGGGCCCTGCTCGAGGTAGTCCCACGAGAACGCGCCGTCGTGCTCGGCCTCGAACTGGTAGCGCAGCGGCACCGGGTCGTGGTCGTTGACCAGCTCGAACGACTCGCCCGGGGCCAGCGCCTCGAACGTCGAGAAGATCAGCGGGTGGCGTTCGCGCGGCACGATGGTGCGCACGTCGATGGTGGTCGATTCGGTCATGCGTGGGCTCCTTGGTGGGGAACGTGATGTGGGTGGGCCGCCTGGGCGGTGACCTTCGGCGTGACGGTGATGCAGATCACGACGGCGACCAGCACGGTGAGCGCGGCGGCCGCGAGCGCGAGCGCGCCCGCGAGGATCAGCGCGGACGTGGCCGACGCGACTCCGGCCACGACCAGCACGAGGCCCAGCGCGAAGGCCGCGGCCTCCACCAGGGCCAGTCGCGCGGGGTACATGTCGGTGAGGCGGGGCGCGCCGGGGGTGCCCGCCAGATGCGCGTAGCGCCCGGTCCAGACCAGCATCGGGACGACCTTGAAGACGTGACCGGACGTGACCCCGCCGCCGAAGCCGATGAGCACCAGCAGCACCGCGACCACGCCCGCGCGCGCGGTGCCGACGACGCCGAACGCGGCCAGCAGCGCCACGCACGCGGCGGCCACCGCACACGCGACGCCGGCGACCAGGTGCATCAGCGGGGCCTCCAGGCTGCGGCGCCGGTGGCGGCCCACGCTGACCAGGAACGACCCGGCGATGAGGGCGGCGCCGGCCAGCACCACGAAGCCCGCGTACGTGATCGCCTCCACCTGCACCAGCACCCCGGCGCACGTCAGCACCACGCCCACGTGCCACGCGCCCAGGGCCCACGCGCCGTCGCGGGCGCGGTACCCGTGCGACAGGGCGAACATGGGTCCCAGGCGCAGCGCGATGGCCATGATCATGCCGCCGATCCATCCCAGCAGGGCGGCGGCGGCGTGCGCCTCGACCACGCGGGTGTGGGCGGTGCCCAGGAACGGGTCGCCGCGGTCGGCCGCCAGCACCAGGCCCACGCCCACCACGACGGCGAGCCAGAAGCCGGACATCGCCAGGCCCCGGCCGGTGCCCCCCAGGCCGGTGGGGCTGCGATGGGCACGCCACAGCGCCGCCGCCAGATCGACCACGACGGTGAGGAGACCCAGCGCCAGCAGGACGCCCCCGGCCGCGGACAGGGCCGTGACACCCTGTCCGAGGCCGGCGGCGAGGCTCGATGCGCCGACGATCAGGGCGACCCCCGCCCCGCATTGCCGAACGGTCGAGCCCACGCGCTGGCGCAGGATCACCGGGACCAGCTGCAGCATCGCCGCGACGATCGTCACGGTGAGGAAGGCCAGCCCGTAGACGTGCACGGCGGCCAGGATGCCGGGCGCGGCGTACGCGGCCCGCGCCAGGTTGTCCGCCGACAGCGCCAGCACCACCAGGGCCACCACGTGGGCCACGCAGGCCGCGGCGATCATGCCCGTCGGCAGCGGCCACGGGGGCCCTCCGACGGTGCCCTGACGCGCCAGCGTGCGCTCGCCCGGGGTCTTGCACCCGGCCGAACCCGCCGCCGACTTCCCCTCCGCCATCTCAGCCCACCGTGCCGGCGCCCGAGGTGCCGATGCGGTCGGGCGTCCACGGGGGGTCCCACACCACGTCGACCTCGACGGGGGGTTCGCCGGGGAGCTCGAGGGCCCGCCGCACGCCGCCGGTGATGGCCTCGTGCAGGGGGCACCCCGGCGTGGTGAGGGTCATGCGGATGTACGTGCTGTCGGGCGCCAGGTCCACCTCGTACACCAGGCCTAGCTCGACGATGTCCATGCCCAGCTCGGGATCGATGACGGTCGCGAGCCGCTCCCACGCCTCCTCGGTGGTCATGCGGCGCCCTTGTGCCACGCGCCACGCCAGATGGTGGTGACCGTGCCACGCTCGTCCTCGGCCAGCCGGTACTGGTAGCCGCGGGCGTCGAGCAGTGGCAGCAGGAACACCGGCACGCGGTCGTTCAGCTGCACGAGGCGTTCCCCGTCCGGCAGGGTCTCCAACGCCTCCAGGGTGAGCTCCATCGGCTGGGGCGGGGTCAGGCCCCGCACGTCGAGCTCCACATCCCCCACTGCCCTTTCCATCACTGCCTCCAGTACCACGTCGTCCAGTCGTCGGGAGCGACCTCCGCCACCGAGTGCGCGAAGCCCTTCTTCGCCAGCACGCTGTGCAGCGGCACCGGCTCGAACGGGCTGCGCAACTCGAGCGCCGTGCCGTCGGGCAGCGATTCGACCGCGTCCATGATCAGGCGGAAGGGCTCCTCGCCGCGCGCCAGCGCGGGCCGCACGTCAAGCACGCTCACCGGACCAGGAGGCCGTCCGCCCGCCTCGTCGGTGCGGGACGTCACGTCGGTGGATTCGGGCGGCATGGGTACCTCGTGGTCGGGTGAGCGTGCCGATATTCCACACCATCCGCGACAATTATTCTACTGATCATTGGATAAATTATCCGTGGCCTCCGGCGCGAAAGGCTACGTGCTGACGGGTTGTCTGGAACCCGGCGCGGGCGCGCGTAGGATGTGGTCATGGCCACCACCCACGGTACCGGCGACGGCGTCCCCGACGTCGAGGGCATCGACCGCGATGAGCTGCTCGACTGGCTCGACTCACTCGACGGCCTCCTCGACCGGGTCGACCCCCAGCACGCGGCGGGGCTCCTCGAGACCCTGATCACCGAGGCGCGGCACGCGGGCGTGTCGGTGCCCGTCCCCGACAGCACGCCGTACGTCAACACCATCGCGCCCGAGGACGAGGTGCCCATCCCCGGCGACCCCGAGGTGGAGCGGCGCCTACGCTCGGCCGTGCGCTGGAACGCGGCGGCGATGGTGCTCCAGGCCAACAAGGAGTCGTCGGAGCTCGGCGGCCACATCGCCTCGTACCAGTCGGCGGCGACGCTGTACGAGGTCGGCTTCAATCACTTCTGGCGCGCTCCCGACGAGAACCACGGCGGCGACCTGGTGTACATCCAGGGGCACTCCTCGCCCGGCATCTACGCCCGGGCCTACCTCGAGGGGCGCCTCGACGACGAGCAGCTGGCCAACTTCCGCGAGGAGGTGGGCGGAAACGGCCTGTCGTCGTACCCGCACCCGTGGCTGATGCCCCGCTTCTGGCAGTTCCCCACCGTGTCCATGGGCCTCGGCCCCCTGATGTCCATCTACCAGGCGCACTTCCTCAAGTACCTGCAGGGGCGCAGCATGGCCGACACGGCCGACCGCAAGGTGTGGGCGTTCCTGGGGGACGGCGAGATGGACGAGCCCGAGTCGATGGGCGCCATCGCCATGGCCGGCCGGGAGAAGCTCGACAACCTCATCTTCGTCATCAACTGCAACCTGCAGCGCCTCGACGGCCCGGTGCGGGGCAACGGCAAGATCATCCAGGAGCTCGAGTCGAGCTTCCTCGGCGCGGGCTGGAACGTCATCAAGGTGATCTGGGGCGAGAACTGGGATCCGCTGCTGGCGGCCGACCACGACGGCCTGCTGCGGCGCCGCATGACCGAGGCGGTCGACGGCGAGTACCAGGTCTTCAAGTCGCGCGACGCGGCGTTCGTGCGCGACAAGTTCTTCGGCGCGTACCCCGAGCTGAAGGAGCGGGTCGCGCACCTGAGCGACGCCGACATCTGGGCGCTCAACCGCGGCGGGCACAGCCCCCGCAAGGTGTACGCGGCGTACCACGCGGCCGTCCACCACGTGGGGCAGCCCACGGTCATCCTCACGAAGACCATCAAGGGCTACGGCATGGGACGCGCCGGCGAGGCGCAGAACATCACGCACCAGCAGAAGAAGATGAAGGACGACGCGCTGGTGGCGTTCCGCGACCGCTTCAACGTGCCGCTCAGCGACGAGGACGCCCGGAAGGCGTCGCTCTACACGCCCGACGCCGGCACGCCCGAGATGGTGTACCTGCGCGAGAACCGCGAGAAGCTGGGCGGCTACCTGCCCAGCCGCACGCCGTCGCAGGCGACGCTCGAGGTGCCCCCGCTCGACGCGTTCAGCGCGCTGCTCGACGGCACCGGCGACCGCGAGATGTCGACGACCATGGCGTTCGTGCGGGTGCTGTCGACGCTGCTGCGCAACAAGGCGCTGGGCAAGCACGTGGTGCCCATCGTCGCCGACGAGGCGCGCACGTTCGGCATGGAGGGCATGTTCCGCCAGCTCGGCATCTTCAGCCAGGTGGGCCAGCTCTACAGCCCCGAGGACGCCGAACAGCTGATGTTCTACCGCGAGGACAAGGCCGGCCAGATGATCCAGGAGGGGATCAACGAGGCCGGCGCGTTCGCGTCGTGGATCGCCGCGGCCACGTCGTACGCCAACAACGGCGTGCCCATGATCCCGTTCTACGTCTATTACTCGATGTTCGGCTTCCAGCGGGTGGGTGACCTGGCCTGGGCGGCGGGCGACTCGCGCTCGCGCGGGTTCCTGCTGGGCGGCACGTCCGGCCGCACCACGCTGAACGGCGAGGGGCTGCAGCACGAGGACGGCCACAGCCACGTGCTGTCGTCGACCATCCCCAACTGCCGCTCGTACGACCCCACGTTCGCCTACGAGGTGGCGGCCATCATCCAGGACGGCCTGCGCTGCATGGTGGGCGAGGGCCAGGACGTCTTCTACTACCTCACGCTGCTGAACGAGAACTACGCGCACCCGCCCATGCCCGAGGGTTCGCGCGAGGGCATCGTGCGCGGCATGCACCGCGTGCGCACCGGCCACGGTGACGGCCCGCGCGTGCAGCTGCTGGGCTCGGGCGCCATCCTGCGCGAGGTGCTGGCCGGGGCCGAGTTGCTGGAGGCCGACAACGGCGTCGCCGCCGACGTGTGGAGCGTGACCAGCTTCACCGAGCTGCGCCGCGACGGCATGGAGGCCGAGCGCTGGAACCGCCTGCATCCCGGTGAGGACGCCCGCATCCCGTTCGTGACGCAGTGCCTCGAGGCGGCCGACGGCCCGGTGATCGCGTCCACCGACTACATGCGGGCGCTGGCCGACGGCATCCGCGAGTACGTGCCGGGCACGTACGTGGTGCTGGGCACCGACGGCTACGGCCGCAGCGACTACCGCGTGCGGTTGCGCCGGTTCTTCGAGGTCGACCGCCACCACGTCGCGGTGGCCGCGCTGAGCGCCCTCGCCCGCGAGGGCATCGTGGGCCCGGCGACCGTCGCGAAGGCCATCGCACGCTATGACATCGACACGGAGGCGGACGCGCCATGGCATCGGTGACCAAGGTTCTCGTCCCCGACATCGGGGACTTCGACGCCGTCGACGTGATCGAGGTGCTGGTGGCGGCCGGCGACACGGTGGAGCTCGAGCAGCCGCTGATCGTGCTGGAGTCCGACAAGGCCACCATGGAGGTGCCGTCCAGCGCGGCGGGCACCGTGGCCGAGGTGTCCGTGGCGGTGGGCGACAAGGTGGCCCAGGGCGACCTGATCCTCACCGTGGAGGGCGGCGACGACGACGGGGACGCGGCTCAGGAGCCCGCCGACGGGGACGAGGCCGAGGACGACGGCGGAGCCGAGGATGAGGCGGACGACGAAGCCGATGCGGAAGCCGACGCCGAGGTTGCGGCCGACGACGAGCAGGAGGCCGCCGACGAGGCCGAGCGCGAGGATGGTGACGACGACAGCGGGCGGCGCAGCGCCAAGGGCCAGGCCCCCGTGCGTGACGACGGCACCCGCCGGCCCGCCCCCGCTCGCGGCGACGTGGTGTACGCCGGCCCGGCGGCGCGCCGGCTGGCCCGCACGCTGGGCATCGACCTCAACGACGTCACGGGCACCGGCCGCGGCGACCGGGTCACCCGCGAGGACGTGGCGGCCTTCGGCCAGAAGTCGGGCCTCGACCAGCGCCGCGACGGCGGAGGGACCGGCGGCGGCGGGGCGGCGGTCGCCGGCCTGCCCGAGTGGCCGCAGGTCGACTTCGCCGCGTACGGCCCCATCGACCGCGAGCCGCTGTCGCGCGTCACGCGCATCGCCGGGCCCTACCTGGCGCGCAACTGGGTGATGATCCCGCACGTCACGCAGTTCGACGAGGCCGACATCACCGAGCTGGAGGCGTTCCGCAAGGAGATCAACGAGGCCCACAAGGACGAGGGCGTCAAGGTCACCATGGTCGCGCTGCTGCTGAAGGCGTGCGCCTCGGCGCTGCGCGCGTTCCCCCACTTCAACGCGTCGCTCGACGGCGACGAGCTGGTGCTGAAGCGTTACTTCCACCTGGGCTTCGCGGCCGACACGCCGCAGGGGCTGATGGTGCCCGTGATCCGCGACGTCGACCGCAAGGGCCTGCTGGAGATCGCCCGCGAGCTCACCACGCTGTCGGGCAAGGCGCGCGACGGCAGCATCAGCCGCGAGGAGATGCAGGGCGGCACGTTCACCATCTCAAGCCTGGGAGGCATCGGCGGCACGGCGTTCACGCCCATCGTCAACGCCCCCGAGGTGGCGATCCTGGGCGTCTCGCGCTCGGCGACGAAGCCCGTGTGGCAGGGCAGCACGTTCGTGCCCCGCCTGATGCTGCCGCTGTCGCTGTCGTACGACCACCGGGTCGTCGACGGAGCCGCCGGCGCCCGCTTCACCACCCACCTCACCGAGCTGCTCTCCGATCCCCGCCGGATGCTGCTGTGAGCGACCGCCCCGACGTGGTGGTCATCGGGGGCGGCCCCGGCGGCTACACCGCGGCGTTCCGCGCCGCCGACCTGGGGCTCGACACGGTGCTGGTGGAGCGCGACGCTACGCTCGGCGGCGTGTGCCTCAACGTGGGCTGCATCCCCTCCAAGGCCCTGCTGCACGCCGCCGCCATCGTCAACGAGGCGGCCCACGCCCGCGACATCGGCATCGACCTGGGCACGCCCAGCATCGATCTGCCCCGGCTGCGCGCGTCGACGGCCAAGGTGGTGTCGACGCTCACGGGCGGTCTGGCCGGGCTGGCCAAGAAGCGTGGCGTGCGGGTGGTGCGCGGTGCGGCCACGTTCGCGTCGCCGACGCGCATCGCCGTGACCACCGACGACGGCGCGGTCGAGACGCTCGATTTCGGCACCGCGATCGTGGCGGTGGGGTCGCGCCCCATCGGCCTGCCGGGCCTCCCCGACGATCCCCGCATCATGGACTCCACCGGCGCGCTGGCGCTGGCCGACGTGCCGAAGCGCCTGCTGGTGATCGGCGGCGGCATCATCGGCCTCGAGATGGCCACCGTGTACGACGCCCTGGGGTCGGACGTGACCGTGGTGGAGGCGCTCGACCAGATCATCCCCGGCTGCGACCCCGACCTGGTGAAGCCGCTGGCCACGCGCATCGGGCGCACGTACCGGGGCGTGTACGTGAACACGAAGGTCACGTCGATCGAGGCGGGGCCGGCCCTCTTGATCGCCCACCTCGAGGGCGAGGGGGCGCCTGCGACCGTCGAGGTGGACCGGGTGCTGGTGTCCATCGGGCGCCGCGCCAACGGCGACCGCATCGGGGCCGAGAACGCGGGCCTCGACGTGGACGAGCGCGGCGTGATCCGCGTGGACGATCGCATGCGCACCAACGTCGACGGCATCCTGGCCATCGGCGACGTCACCGGCAACCCGATGCTGGCCCACCGCGCCACGCATCAGGGCTCCATCGCCGCGGAGGTCGCCGCGGGACACGACGCGCAGTTCGATGCCAAGACCGTCCCGTCCGTGGCGTACACCGATCCCGAGATCGCCTGGATGGGCCTCACCGAGACGCAGGCGAAGGCCGACGGCACCCCCTACGAGTTGGCCGCGATCCCGTGGGCCGCGTCGGGCCGGGCGCTGACGCTGGGGCGTACCGAGGGCCGCACCAAGCTGCTGGTGGACCCCGAGACCCACCGGGTGCTGGGCGGGGGCATCGTGGGCGTCAACGCCGGGGAGATGATCGCCGAGCTGGTGCTGGCGCTCGAGATGGGGGCGGTGGCCGAGGACCTGGCGGTGGCCATCCACGCCCACCCCACCCTGTCCGAGACCTCGGCGCTGGCCGCCGAGTGGGCGGAGGGCACCATCACCGACCTGCTGCGCAAGGGCTGACCCCGGCCGTACGGGCCTCCCGGCGCACCGATGGGCTCTTCGCGATCCCGCGATACGTGAGGATTGCGAAAGAAGCGCCCGGGATCTCATGTGCGTCGCGCCACGAACGACGCCGGAATGTGGTCTGATTGTCCCGGCGGGGACAGGCGGGACGTCCTGTCTCCCTCGCATGCGTGCCCTCTGCCTCCGGCGTCACGCAGTCCTGAAACCCCATCAGGTGGCCCTTTGCGGCCACGTTCGCCGCGTTCGTGGCCTGTGCCCCGGGCCCTGCGGCAGAAAGGACCACACACGGGATGGCAGCAACACTCCCCCATCAACGTCACCGGCTCGGCCTCATGGTCGTGCTCGCGCTCGCCGTGCTGTCGCTGCTGGCAGCCACCGCGGGACGCGCATCCGCGGCCGACATCACGGGGTCGGCGACGACCACGGTCAGCGTCGACAAGACGGGCGTTCCCACCAACCCCGCAGGCGACCCTGTGTACTGGGACTGGCAGCGCATCACCATGAACGTCGCCTGGTCGGTGCCCAACGGCACGACCACCGGTGACTACTTCACGGTGCCCCTCGACTCCGACCTGCTCGGTGGCAGCTTCATCCCGTTCGATCTCACCGACCCGGCCAGCGGCGCGGTCGTCGCGCGGGCGACGTACGACGCGTCCGGCACGGTGGTGCGGTTCACGATGACCGACTTCGTCACCACCCACCGCGACGTCCACGGCACGGCGCGCTTCGCGCTGGCCTTCGACAAGACGTCGCTGAGCCAGACGCTGCCGAACGTGCGCGACGTCTACGGCACCCGCATCGTGATCAACCGCGACCCGGGACCGAACGGCACGTCGACGTACAAGTACGGGTACTGGACGCCGTCCGAGTCCGCGGCGACCGCCCGTGACGCCAACGGCGCGCTGGTGCAGCGCGACCGGCCGCAGCTGGGGTGGGCCGTGCAGCTGAAGTCCCAGGTCGACACGCCGCTGCGCGACTGGGCCACGCTGACCATCACCGAGACCGCGCAGCCCGGCTGGCACTTCGACTGCACGCAGGACCCGTCCGGCGCGTACTCGCAGCTCACCCCGGTCGTGCGCACGTACACCGACGGTGACGGACCCACACCGATCGTCGCTGTCACGGCGTGCTCGTCCACGTCCCTCACGCTGCAGGTCACGAAGGACCTCACCGACCGCGGCGTGTACGAGGTGCGCTTCTCGGCGTGGCTCGACACCGACGACGCGGGTCGCCCGGTGTACACCGACGACAACGGCAACGTCCACGCCGGCTTCAGCCCCAACGGGTACGGCAACGAGGCGGTGCTGAACTACGACGGCTGGACGCGCACCATCAGCACCGAGCTCAGCCGCACGTCGCAGAGCGGCACCGGCGAGGGCGACGGCGTCTCCCCGCGCATCGACGTCGAGAAGTTCACGGGCCCGTGGGACGGCGTCGCCGTGCGCGACGGCATCCCGGTGCTCGACGAGCAGGGCCAGCCGGCGACGCTGCCGGCGGGCGACCACGACTCGGCGCCCGGCCTGGCGGTCGCGGCGGGCGCGTCCACCCCGATCACGATCCGCGTGACCAACACCGGCACCGAGGTGCTCAACGACGTGGCCTTGCAGGACGTCACCGAGGCGGGCCCGGCGGTGGAGGGTCTCGTCTGCACGTTCAACGGCTCCACCGCGATGCCGTTCAACGGCCTGCAGCCCGGCGACTCGTTCGTGTGCAGCGGCACGCTGCCCGCGTTCACCGACCTGCACCGTGACCGCGTCACCGTCACCGGCGTCGGGGTGGAGACCGGCACGGCGGTGAGCGACAGCGATGCGTTCAACGCCACCGCACCGGCCGCGTCGACGCCGTCGGGCGGGACGGCCGGCACGCCCGGCACCCCGCCGGCAACGCCGGCGCCGTCACCCACGACCACGACGCCGTCGCCGACGCAGGTGTCGCCGGCAACGGTGGGGACGCCGATCTCCAACGTGCAGGCCACCGCACCGCGGCTGCGCATCGTGAAGACCGCGCTCTCCCGTCGCGCCGTCGCCGGGGGCACGGTGAACTGGCGCGTGGTCGTCACCAACGTGGGTGGCGTGCCCGTCCGCGCGGTGAGGGTGTGCGACACGCCCCGGCGTGCCGTCATCGCGGCGCGTGGCGTGAAGTACCGGTTGGCGGGCGCGGCGCGCACCGCCAGGCTGCGGGTGACCCGTGGCTCCGGTTGCTTCACGGTCCCCGTGCTGGCGCCGGGCCGCTCGGTCAGCGTCGTCATCCGCACGAAGTTGGCGGGTAACGCCCTGTCGGGCTCGGTGCCCAACACGGCGACGGCCACGGCCCGCCGGGTCGCCAAGGTGACCGCCCGCGCCGTGGTGCGCGTGCTGCCGCCCGCCGGCCCGCGCGTGTCGCCCGCCGTCACGGGCTGACGCGAGGGATCACCGGGAGCGCCCTGACGCGCTCCCGGTGATCCCCTGCGCGCCAGCCGGCCGGGGTCAGGTTCCGGAGCTCGACGCGTCCGGGGCCGCACCCTGGGACTCCCCCGGGCAGTCACCGGCGCCCGGCGCCGACGGGGTCGCCGGGGCGGTCGACTCGGGGGCCGTGGTGGTGCTCTGCACGTTGAGCGTCTCGGCGTTGGGCGCCGCCGCCGACGTCGCGCCGTCGGTGGCGGCGTATCCGTATCCGGCCAGGCCGAGGCCCAAGGCGGCGGTGGCGGCAAGGGCGAGGCCCCGCCGGGTCACTGTCGTACGGCTCATGGTCACACCTTTCTCGTGGGATCGCGCCGAGGGTCCTTGGCGCGTGCACGCCACCATCCCGTGCTCGTCTGAGAGACCGCTGAGACCGGGGCCCGGCCGCCCCCGGGCCCTCACGCATGGGCACCCGCTCTAGGGGCGTTGTGCAATCGGGCGCCGGCGCCGATCAACTTCTCGTGGGATCCATCGCTTCCGTCTCAGGCGGAACCGGCACGAGGAGGGGTTCGATGTCCATGATGCTCGTCGCAGCGGCTGCGCTGGTCGTCCTCGGCCTCGTGCTGCCGTTCGTCCACGGCCTCCACCGCACGACGCCGGCGCCTGACGGCCGCGTGTTCTCCGGCGTCGATCTGAGCCACGCCGACCTGCGCGGGGAGGAGCTGCGCGGGGCCGACTTCCGCAACGCCCGCCTGGTGAACGCCGACTTCGCCGACGCCGACCTGCGCGATGCCGACTTCCGCGGGGCCGACGTGACCGGCGCACGCATGCGGGGAGCGCTGCTGGCGGGAGCCCGCGGCGTCGACCTCGCCCGCGTGCAGCTGTAACGCCTGCGAGGGCCATCGGTCCTCCGTGCATACGCTCGTCCTTGCGGGGGGTTGACACCGGCACCCGGCGGCCGCGAGCGTGGACGAGCCCACCACCCGTTCCCGGAGGTTCCCATGCTGCGCGTGTCCACCCTCGTCGCCGGCGCCGCCGTGGCGTTCGCCCTGGCGGCACCCGCGCACGGCGCGTTCCACATCACGACGCCGTCCGGCAACATCGACTGCCGGTCCGACGCCGCCAACCAGGTGTGGTGCACGGTGGAGAAGGGCAGCTGGGGCAAGGCCCGGCCCGCGTCCGGGTGCCCCAACGACTGGTTCCCGCGCGACGTCCGCATCGAGCGGGGGCGGGTGATTCAGGGCTCGTGCCGGGGCGACATCGGCCCCCTGTGCGTCAAGGGCCCGGGCAACGACAAGTGCCGCGTGCTGGCCTACGGCCGCAGCGTCCGCTCGGGACGGATCGTGTGCACCTCACGCGTCGCCGGCGTGACGTGCCGCTTGGGCGACGGGCGCGGCAAGGGTTTCCGCGTGGCGCGTGAGGGCCTCCGCATCTTCCGCTGACCCCCGCGGGGGCGCGGTGAGCGATCAGGCGCGGATGGAGCCCGTGGGCGATCCGCCCATCTCGGCGTAGAACTTCGACACCCCGGTGGTCCAGTTGCTGTTGAGGCCGCCGGGGTCGTTCGCGGCGCCCACGGGGGCCCACTTGGCCTGGACCGCCGCGATGGTCTCGCGCCCCTCGCCCAGGTAGCCCTTGGCAAGGCCCGCGGCGACGGTCTCGATGTTCTCCTGCCAGCTGGCGAACGGGATCGCCGGTCCCCAGCCGAACGCGTTGTGGATGTTCTTGCCCGACCCGGCGGTGCCCAGCCCGCTCTCCTGCGCGGCGACGGCCACCAGGAAGCGCGGGTCGATGCCGTGGCGCTGGCCCGCCGCCACGAACTCGGCGCCCATGCCGATGAGCGGCGATCCGGGCGTGCGCTGCGCCATCCACGCGTCGAGGCGCGCGGCCATCTGCGGGTCGTTCGCGGCCACCGACGCCGCGGGCGTGGTGGTCGCGGCCGCGACGGCGGGGGTGGCGGTCGTCGCCGATGTGGACGTCGTCAGGGAGTCCAGGCCGGTGGCGGGCGTCACGGAGGTGGCGGTGCTCTGGGCGGTCGCCAGCTGCTGCGCGAACCCGCTGGTGGTCGTCTGCACGGGGCGCCCGAACGACTCCACCTGGTGGGCCATCGAGAAGATCTGCTGCACGCGCGAGGCGGCCGACGTGATGGAGATGTCGTCCATGTGGTGGCGCAATCGGCACGGTGACCGTGCGACTTGAGCGCGGGTGTCGGCGCGCGCCCGGTGGCGTCAGCCCTCGCCGCCGCGCACGTCGGCCTCGGACGCCGTCACCAGCCGCGCGCCCGCATCGCGCATCGCGGCGAGCGCCCGGTCGCCGTCGCCGGCCTCCACGTCTACCGCGCGCACCGCGTCGGTGACCACCCGCACGTCGAAACCGGCGCGCAGGGCGTCGAGCACCGACTCCTTGACGCAGTAGTCGGTGGCCAGCCCGGCCACGGTGACGCGGTCGACGCCGCGGGCCGTGAGCGCCTCGGCCAGGCCCGTCGACTGGAACGCCGAGTACCCCTGGTTGTCGCGGTCGACGCCCTTGTCGAGCACCACGTCGATCGCGTCGAGGTCGAGCCGCGGATGGAGCTGCGCCCCCTCGGTGCCGGCGACGCAGTGCACCGGCCAGATGCCCGGCGGGTCGACGCCCGACCACGTCGGCACGTCGACGCCCGCGAACGATCCGTGGTCGGGCGGGTGCCAGTCGCGCGTGGCCACCACCAGCGGAAAGCGAGGGGCCAGCGCGTTGACGGGCGCCACCACGGCGTCGCCGTCGGTGACGGCCAGGGCACCCCCGGGACAGAAGTCGTTCTGCACGTCGACCACGAGCAATGCGTCCATGCGCCCATCATCCCACCCCGGTGCGAGGGGTGCAGGCACGCCTCGGCCCGCCGGGAAGGCGGGCCGAGGGGACGATCAGGTCCGGCGGACGCCGGACGGGTGCAGTGCTACGGGCGCACGACACCGGGCGCGAGGTCCACGCCGGTGATGGTGTTGACCCGGAAGTCACTGCCGTTCAGGCCGGTGCGCAGGTGGGCCATGAGGCCGTTGGAGCGGCGCACGGCGGCCTGCGAGATGCGCTGGTTGATCAGCAGCTGCCCGGCCGACAGGCGGATCCCCGCCGGGTTACCCGCGGCCTTCGGCGCCAGCACCGTGGTGCTGGCCGCGGCCGGGGTCACCGCCGGCGCCTTCATGATGCGCAGGCCCTGACGCAGGTTGTTGGCCACGATGGTGCCGTCCTTGACGTCACCGCCCGTGAGGCCCGTCTCGAGGCGCTTGCGCAGCGCGTTGGACCGGCGCACGGCCTCCTGCGAGATGCGCTGGTTGATGAGCAGCTGGTCGCGCGACAACTTCACCTTGCCGGGGTTGCCACCGCCCACGCCCTTCACGTCGAGCGCGCGCGGCGTCGGCGGCTTGGGCAGCGGGCCGGCGGGCTCGGTGCTGAGCGTCATGCCGCCCAGGTCCTCGGCGGCCAGGGCGCCGCCACAGATGTCGGTGCCGACGACGCCGGCGTCGAGCCACTGCTGCACGGCGTTCACGCGGCGGATGGCGGCCTGCGAGATGCGCTGGTTGATGAGGAGCTGGTTGCGCGTCAGCGCAACCTTCGCGGCGTTGCCCTTCTTGGCGTTCTCACCACCGTTGAAGCCGTACTGCGGGCCCATGCCGCCGCCGGGGCCATAGGCCGGCGGGGTGGCGCACACCACCCCCGCGGGGGCCGTGGCCGGACGGGCCTGGGTGGCCGTCGTGGTGGTGGTCTGCGCCGTGGCGGCGGCCGCGGCGATCGTGCCGATCACGGCTGCACCGCCGGCAAAGCGAAGGGTTCTGCGCATCATTATGGGGAGCTCCTCCCGTCGAGGTCGTCCTGACCCGTCAAGGCTTCTCGGCGGGGGTGGTAAGCGCAAGCGGACGTGTCGCGCGCCGACACGGGCGCCGGTGACGCCCATGCGCGCAGACGTCCCATTCCATGGCGTTCTGGCACCTCGCCCGCCGGGACGCGCACACACAAGTCACGATCCACGCTCACGTGCGCCACACAAAGGGGGACGCGCGCCGCCCGAGGGGCGGCGCTAGTGTTCCTGCGTTTCGCCCCCGCCCCCCCGCGCCCAAGGAACCCCGTGGACAACACCCGTCGCGCATCGCCCGGAATGCTCTTGGCCACGCTGTCGCTGGCCGGCGGCACGTTCGCCGTGATGCAGGCCGCCGTGGTGCCCGCGTTGCCACACATCCAGGCCGGGCTCGACACCACCACGGCCTGGGCGGCGTGGACCGTGTCCGTCTACCTGCTGAGCGCGGCGGTCGCCACGCCCCTGCTGGGCAAGCTCGGCGACCAGTTCGGCAAGGACCGCATGCTGCTGGTGACGCTGGCGCTGTTCACGGTCGGCTCGGTCGCCTCCATCTTCGCCTGGGACATCTGGTCGCTGATCGCGTTCCGCGCGGTGCAGGGCATGGGCGGGGCCGTCTACCCGTTGTGCTTCTCGGTGATCCGCGACGAGGTGCCGCCGCAGCGCATGGGCATCGCGATGGGGCTCATCTCGTCGATGCTGGGCGCGGGCGGCGGCCTGGGCATGGTGATGAGCGGCCTCATCATCGACCAGGTGTCGTGGCGCTGGCTGTTCGTCGCGGGCGCCGTGATCGGCGTGGTCGCGATGGCCCTGGTGGCGCGGTACGTCCCGCCGTCCCCCCACCGCGCGCCGGCGGTGCTCGACATCCCGGGCGCCCTGCTGTTGTCGGCGGGCCTCGTGGCCGTGCTGGTGGCGCTCACCGAGGGGCGCGGGTGGGGATGGGGGTCGGGCCGCTTCGTGGGAGTGCTGCTCGCCGGCCTCGTGATCATCGTGATCTGGGGCGTGGTGGAGACGCGCACCGCCCAGCCGCTGGTGGACATGCGGATGCTTGCGCGGCGGCCCGTGCTGCTCACCAACCTGGCGGGCCTGTTCTGCGGGTTCGCGATGTACGCGACGTTCACGGTGCTGCCGCTGTTCGCCCAGATGCCCCACGGCCTGCCGGACGCGCTGGCGGGGCGCGTGGACTACGGCTACGACGCCACGGCGACGATGGCGGCGCTGTTGATGCTGCCCGCCGCCGCGCTGATGGTGCCGGCCGGCCCGTGGGGAGGTCTTCTGGGACGCCGCATCGGCTACCGGTTCGCGCTGGCGCTGGGAATGCTGGTCGCCGCGGCCGGCACCGCGGCGTTCGCCGCGTTCCACGCCCACAGGTGGCAGCTGGTGGTGTTCTACGCCGTCGGCGCGGCGGGCGTGGCCATCGCGTTCGGGGCCATGCCGAAGCTGATCGCCGACGCGGTGTCACCCACCGAGACCGGCATCGCGACCGGCATGAACACGGTGGTGCGCACCATCGGCAGCGCCATCGGCGCGCAGGTCGCCGTGACGCTCCTGGCCGCCCGCACCATCCCCGGCACGCCCGTGCCCGCCGTGGACGGTTTCACGCTGTCGCTGTGGCTCGGGGCGGGTGCCTCCGTGATCGCGGCGGTGTTCGCGCTGATGCTGCGCGAACGCCCTCCCCATGCCCACGTGACCACCGTGCCCGGGGCCGCCGCGCCGGGCGCCGCCGGCGGCGGGGCGTAGCGGGGGCCGTACCCGGCGCGAAAAAGCTCCAGATCCTGCGGAACAGGTCGACCACGTCCCCCACCGTGCGCGGTGGGGTGTTCCCGTCGGCCCGCCGATGACGGAGAGTGACCCGGACGTGCCCACCACCCGAGAGGTCTCCATGTCCCGCAGGATCGTCGCCGTCACGGCCGCCGCCGGCATCGCCGCGACCCTGGCGGTGGCCGCCCCCGGCGACCTCGCCCGGGTGAGCGTGCAGTCGGACGGCACCGAGGCGGCCACGGGCGGCTTCCGGGGCGTGACGGCCGGAGACGGGCGCTACGTGCTGTTCGTCAGCGGCGATTCGCTGGCGGGGGTGCCCACGGGCGGGACGCTGCAGCTGTACGCGCGTGACCGCGTCGACGGCCGCACGGTGCTGGTGTCGGCGACGGCCGCGGGGGCCGTGGCCAACCAGGCGGTGATCGAGGGCGACTTCTTCAACCCGTTCGCGGACATCACGCCCGACGGCCGGTACGCGGTGTTCGCGTCGGCCGCGTCCAACCTGGTGGCGGGCGACGGCAACGGCGTGGCCGACGTGTTCCGCAAGGACCTCCGCACCGGAGAGGTGCAGCTGGTGTCCGTGTCGGCCACCGGAGCGCCCGCCAACGCGGCGGTGGGCGGCGACACCTCCATCAGCGCGGACGGCACCCGCGTGGCGTACACCACGGGTGCCGCGACCAACCTGGTGCCGGGCACCGACGGCAACGCCGCGGCCGGCGACGTCGTGGTGCGTGACCTGTTGGCCGGCACCACCACGCTGGCGTCGGCCAACAGCCAGGGAGTGCAGGCCAACGACTTCACCGAGCGTCCCACCATCAGCGCCGACGGCAACGTGGTCGCGTTCGAGGCCGGCCCCGACACCACCAACCTGTACGCGGGCGACGTCGACTCCGGCAGCGGCGGGGTGAACGACCCCATCGTGAAGAACCTCGGGACGGGTGTCGCGACCCCCGTCGCCGTCGTGGACCAGGCGACGGTGGTGGCCGCCAACGTGCTGGGGGGCAACAACCCGGACATCTCCGGCGACGGGCGCTACGTGGCGTTCCAGACGTCGGCCAAGCTCGACCCGGCGAACGACACCAACGCGCACCAGGACGTGTACCTGCGCGACACGCAGACCGGCCGCACGACGCTCGTCTCGGCGCGCAACGGCGTGGACGCGGCGGGCAACCAGGACGCGACCGTGGGCCGGGTGTCGGCGGACGGGGCGCGGGTGGCGTTCGCGTCGGCGGCGACCGATCTGGTGACGGGCGACGGCAACGCCGCCACGGACGTGTTCCGGCGCACGCTCGCCACGCGCGACACCACGAGGGCCAGCACGCGCGCCGACGGCACCGAGGCCACGCAGGGTGCGGAGACGCCGGGCATGTCCGACAACGGCGGCGTGGTGGTGTTCACGGGGCAGGCGCAGTACACGCCCGAGAGCGGCGCCGACGACGACGTGTTCGTGCGCGAGGCCGCCCCCACCGACGCCACCGCGCCCCAGCTCACCGTCGACCCGGTGGTGACGTCCGGCGACAAGTTGCGGGTCACCGGCCGGGTCGAGGACGCCGCCTCGGGCGTGGGGGCGGTGCGCGTGGCGGGCACCACCGTGCGCGTCTCGTCCGGCGGCCTCTTCTCCGCACAGACCGCCCCGTCTGCGGGCGGCGGGCGCACCGACGTCGAGGTCATCGCCATGGACGGGGCCGGCAACCAGGTGAGCACCACCGCGTCGTACACGGCCTCCAGCCCGGGGACGGGCGCGCCTCCCGCGGCGGGCGGTCCGGGCGCCGCCGGTGGCGGGTCCGCCGGTACCCGCGCCCGGGTGCGCATGACCCGCGTGAGCGTCACCCGGCGTCAGGTGAGGGTCACGATGGTGGTCTCGGCCCCCGCGCGCCTCCTCGCCACGCTCGACCGCCGCGTCGTGCGCCGCGTCGCGCGCAAGCGCCCGGTGGTGCGCTGGGTCACCACCCGCCGCCGCGGGCTGCGGGTGACGTCGGCGCGCATGGTCGTGATCGCCCTGGCGCGCCCCCGCCCGGGTACGTACCGCGTGCGCATCCGCGCGACGAACGCGGCCGGCGCGACGACGGCGACGCGCCGGGTGGTGGTGCGGGCCGTGGCGCGGCGCGCTCCGGCACGCAAGTGACACGCCGTCACCACGCGGGCACCGTAAGGTTGCTCGCGTCCGCGCGCCGCACCGCGTAGCGCCACCCACCGGAGGAGCCCCATGACCCCGCCACCCCGCCAGGCCCTGGTGTTCGTGGCCGACGCGCCCGTCGAGCGGCCGAGGGCGTCCGCGTTCTTCCGCCTCGTGCTGGCCATCCCCCACCTCGTCTGCCTGGGGCTGCTGTCCGCCGTGGCCGGCATCTGCCTGGTGTGCGCGTGGTTCGCGATCGCGTTCACCGGGCGCTTCCCGGCCAGCCTGTACAGCCTGGTGACGCTGTACGACCGCTACAGCGCGGCGGTGTCGGGGTACGTGGCCCTGGTGACCGACGTCTACCCGCCGTTCTTCGGCCCCGGCGCGGACGCCACGTACGACATCGAGGTGCGGGTTCCGCCCGTGCAGGACCGCTACCACCGCGGCAAGGCCGTGTTCCGCATGATCGTGGGCATCCCCGTCATGATCCTGGCCAACGCCGCGGGGATGCTGATGAACGGCGGGGCGTTTCTGTCGTGGTGCTCCATCGTGTTCACGGGCAAGCAGTCGCCCCGGTTCCGCGAGGCGGCGATCATGGGCCTGTCGTACCAGACGCGCGCGTCCGTCTACCTCAACCTGCAGACCGAGGACTGGCCGACGCTGCTGGACCCGCCCGCGCCGGTCCCCGCCGGCCACGTGGGACGGCCGCCCGCCGCCCCCACGCCGCGCCCCGCGCCACAGCCCACGACACCCATGGGACAGCCCCTGCCATCCCACGAGTCGCCGCCGGTCGTGCCCCCGCCACCCCGGCCCGGACCGCCCCCTCCTCCCAGGAACTGAGGCCGCTGTGAACGATCGCGTACTGCTCATCACGGGAGCGTCCGGCGGCTTCGGCGCGGCGGTGGCCCGCGCCGCGGCCGCGTCCGGCTGGAGGCTCGCGCTCGCGGCCCGGCGCGCCGACCGGCTCGAGGCGCTTGCGGCCGAGTTGGGCGGCCCCGAGCGCGCGCTGCCCATCGCGTGCGACGTGACCGAGTGGGACCAGGTCGAGGCGATGGCCGCGGCCGCCCGCGCGCATTTCGGGGGCATCGACGCCGTGTTCGTGAACGCCGGGTTCGGCGCCGCCCGCGGTTTCCTGGCCGAGTCTCCCGAGCAGTGGCGTTCGATGATCCTCACCAACGTGTACGGCGCCGCCATCACCATCCGCGCGACGGTCGACGACCTGCGCGCCCGCCGCGGGCACGTGGTGCTGACGGGCTCGGTGGCGGGCGAGGTGAACCTGCCGGGGTCGGTCTACTCGGCCACCAAGTGGGCGGTGTCGGCGCTGTCCGAGTCGGCGCGCATGGAGCTCACGTCCGCCGGCGTGCGGGTGACGCTGATCGCGCCCGGTGCCGTGGCCACCGAGTTCTGGGACGACCCGCCCGCCGGCATGCAGATGCTGACCGCCGACGACATCGCCGGGGCCGTGATGTTCGCGCTCGATCAACCGGAGCATGTCGCCGTCAACCACATCGTGGTGCGCCCCCGCTCGCAGGAGACGTGATCGCCCGCGGTGGCGCGGCGGCGCCGCAGGGTCACCCGTACAGGCGCAGGAACGCGTCCACCGCGTCCCGGGCGCGGGTGTGCATCTGCGCCTCGGACGGCGGCGGCTCGCCCAGTAGCACCCGGATCTGGGTGTCCTGTACCACCAGCCCGAACAACACCCGGTAGGCGTCGGCGGGGTCGTCCACGCGCAGGCGCCCGGCGGCGGCCAGCCGGGCCAGGTCGCGCTCCACTCGGGGCCCCGCGCGGTGGCGCCCCGAGTGCAGGAGGCGCGACGCGAGCGCTGGGTTGCCCATGGCCGCCCGGTTGAGGGCCACCGAGGCGTCGCCGGTCAGCAGGGCGAGGAGCGCGCGGGCGTAGGTCTCCAGGACGTCACGCACGGACTCCGGACCCCCGGGGGCCGCCCCGAGGGCCTGCGTCACCCGCTCGACGGATGCGTCCGCGTTCGCCTCGATCAACGCGCCGATGAGTGCGTCGCGGTTGCCGAACCACGCGTACAAGGTCTCCTTCGACGCGTCCGCCCGCCGGGCGACGCCCGCCATCGTGAGGCCGCCCGGTCCGTTCTCGACCAGCTCGTCGAGGGCGGCGGCGAGCACCTGGCGTCGGCGGGCGTCGCGCTGGCTGGCGGGCAGCCGCCCGCGGCGGGAGGGGTTGGCCACCGCATAATCGTACCACGTAGTACGCTTCTCTTGAATCGTACTCGTGAGTTCGCTTAAGGAGGCACTGTGTACCGCCTGTTCGTCACCGCGTCGGCTGCGGCCGTTCTGTCCACCGGCGCGATCTTCGGGTTCTTCTACGCGTGGGTGTGCTCGACGATGTGGGGCCTCGACGACGCCGCCCCGCACGTCGCCATCGAGGCGATGCGGGCGATGAACGCCTCGGTGCGCAACATCGTGTTCGCACCCGCGTTCTTCGCCACCCCGTTCGTGCTGGTGGCCACCGCAGCCCTGGCCCGCCGCCTGCGCCTGCACCGGGCCGCCCTGTTCTTCCTGGCGGCGGGGCTGGTGTACCTCGTCGGGGGCATGGTGCTGACGCTGGCGATCAACGTGCCCCTGAACGACGCGCTTGCCGCCGCCACCGTCCCCGGCGACACCGCCGGGGCGCAGCGCGTGTGGGACGACTACTCGGGGCGCTGGCAGGCGTGGAACCTGGCGCGCACGGTGGCAAGCGGCCTCGCCCTGCTGCTTGCGACGGTCGGCGTCGCCGTGGCCGCGGCCGGGCGGGCGGCCAGCATGCCCGGCGCCGCGTCACACCGAGGGGTGTAACCCCACGCGGCCGGCGGTTGTCGTTTACGGTGGCAACACACATCCGCGCGCCACCCGGCGCGCGGACCCCTCCGGAAGGAGCCACGCATGGGATTCCTGGACAAGGCGAAGGACCTCATCAACAAGAACGACGAGAAGGTCGACCAGGCCATCGAGAAGGCCGGCGACATGGTCGACGACAAGACCGGCGGCAAGTACAAGGACCAGGTCGACAAGGCCCAGGACTTCGCCCAGGAGCACACCGGCGAGGGCGACACCGCCAAGTAGCAGCGGCTCCGCACCCGGGCGGGGGCACGGCACCGTCTCTCCCCCGCCCCGAGTGACGCCGAGCCGACCGGTGCCGTCAGCCGTCCGGAGCGTCCGGTTCGGCGCCCTCGTCGGGAGGGTCCTCCTTCAGATCGTCCGGCACGTCCCCCTCGGGCGCGTCACCCACGGTGATCCACCCGGCCGCGGCACCGATGACCGTCATGATGGGCGCCGCGACCAGCGCCCCGACGGTGCCCAGCAGCGCGGTGCCCACGCCGACGCCCAGGATCATCGCGAGCGGGTGGATGCTGACCGAGCGCCCCACCAGGATCGGGTACAGGATGTTGCCCTCCACCTGCTGCACGATCACCGCGATCACGATGGCCCACACCATCCCCGAGACGCCGTTGCTCGACAGGGCCACCAGCGCCGACAGGCCGCCCGCCAGGATCGCGCCGATGGTGGGGATGAGGGACAGCACGGCGGTCAGCACGCCCAGCGGCAGCCACAGGGGTACGCCCACGAGCCACAGCCCGAACCCGACGCCGATGCCGTCGATGGCCGCCACCAGCACCTGACCGCGCACGAACACCTTCAGCGCGCGCCACGCGCGGGCCCCGCCGTCGGCCCAGCCCTGGCGGCGACCGGTCGGGGCGAACTTCAGCAGGCCGTTCCAGAAGCCCTCCCCGTCGATCAGCACGTAGATCAGCACCATCAGGGTCAGCACCATCCCCCCGACCACGGTGGTCACGGTGCCGGCGACGCTCAGCACGCCCGACCCGACCCGCGACGCGATGGTGCCCCCCTCGCTGCGCAGCGACTTCGTGGCCGAGTCCAGCATCTGCTGGAAGTCCTGGTCCTTGATGCCCAGGTCGCGCGCGAGCTGCGGGATCTGGTCCACTCCGGCGCGCAGCTGCTCGACCACCTGGGTGATCTGCGTGGCGATGTCGGGAGCGATCAGCACCAGCACGGCGCCCACGCCGGCGATGGTGCCCAGCACGGTCACGATGGACGCAAGCGCACGGGGTACCCGCAGCCGTTCCAGACCGTCGCGTACCGGTACCAGCAGCGCCGTCAGCATCAGCGCGATCACCAGCGGAAGCAGGATGAACGACAGCATCCGCCACGCGTACAGCGCGGCGAAGAACGCCAGCGCGATCACGAGCAGGCGGGCGGCCGTCTCGGACCAGTGCCTCAGCGAGATGCGGTCGCGCGGTGGCGGGGAGGCGGTCATGGCCGGGCAACGCTACACGGCGGGCGCCGTGGGCGGATCGCCCCGCCGAGAGGTCACGCCGGCCCGGCGTCGGGGACCGCGTCGCGCACCACCGCCGCGATGGCCTCGGGCGCGTCCAGGTTGACCATGTGGCCGCAGCGCGGCACCACCACCAGCGGGGCGCAGGCGAGGGCCCACGCCGGCACGTCCCACCCGGCGCGCGAGCGGGCGCCTGCGACGAGGCGCACGGGGGTCTGCGCGAACACGGTGCGCAGCAGCGCGTCGTAGGCATCGTCCGACGTGGCGTCCAGCACGGCGCGGCTCATCGCCCGCACCACGGCGGGGGGCTGATGGTCGAGCAGGGCGGCGGCGGTCTCGGGTGCGGGGTGGCGCGGGTCGAGGCCCATCGACCGCAGCCACGCGGCCGGCTCGCGCCGGGCGCGGGCGAAGTGGGTCGCAAGCTCCTCGTCGTCCATGGCGGCGAACCGGCGCGACGCGAACGCGTCGTTCAGCGTGAAGTTGCCCTCGACGCTGACGAGGCACGCGACGCGCTCGGGATGCGCGTGCGCCACGTGGGCCGCCACCACCCCTCCCACCGAGTGCCCCACCAGCACGGCGCGCTCGCCGAGGCCGTCGAGCACCGCGGCGATGTGCGCGGCCTGGCGGGCGATGGTGAGCGTGGCGGGGTCGACGTCGCGGTGCTCGCCGTACCCCAGCATGGCCGGGGCGCGGGCGCCGGGCGCGATGGACGCCACCGTGGCGCGGTCGCCGAACGCACCCATGAGACCGTGGACGAGGACCACCGGCGGCACCGTCACCAGCCCCCGGCCGCCCGGCCCGCGACGAACGCCACGGCTCCCACCACCAGGCTGGCGGCCAGGTACGCGCCCCCCGTGCGCGCCCGGTGCGCCTCGATCAGGCGGTGCGCCTCGAGCATCCACGTCGAGAACGTGGTGAACGCGCCCAGCGTCGCCGTGCCCGCCAGCAGCAGGGCGTCCCCCGCCACATGGCGCCCCGCCAGGACGCCCAGCGCGAGGCACCCCAGCACGTTGACGGCGAACGTGCCCCACGGGAAGTCGCCCGGCGCGCGCCGCGACACGGCGGTGCCCAGCATGAACCGCGCGCACGCCCCGGCACCGCCCAGGAGGCCCATCCCGACCCACACGAGCGCGGCGGTCACCGGTGCCCCCCGTCGCGGAGGCGGGCGATGCGGGCCCCGACGTCGACGGCCACGAGGCCCGCGGCCAGGCTGACCGCCACGTAGGCTGCGGCCGTCGTGCCGCGTCCGGCCTGCGCCATGCGGATGACCTCCCACTGGAACGTCGAGAACGTCGTCAGCGCCCCGCAGAAGCCGGTACCGGCCAGCGCCCCGCGCCACGACGTCGCCGCCCCCTCGCGCAGGCGCTCGTTCACGAACCCCAGTATCAGGGTCCCCACGACGTTCACGACCAGCGTGGCCCACGGCCACCCGGCGGGCGATGCGGAGAGAACGTGGCCCACGCCCACCCGGGCCAGCGCTCCGGCTGCGCCACCGACGAACACGGCGCCCAGAAGCGTGACCCGCGACGCGGGCGCCGGGCCCCGCGTGGCCACGGGGATCATCGCGGCGCCCGCGCGGGGCGGGGATGGCGTGCCGTCGGCGGGGGACTCACGGCGACGACGCGGGCGTACGGTTGGACGTGGCGACGACGCCCTGCGCGGGGGCCCCGTCGGGCCGATCCACGCCCCGCCCCCGAGACCGACGCACGCCGTCGCCGGCACTCTGGGAGGAGACCGACATGGCACGCGATGTGTACCCGCCGTCCACACCGGAGACGGCGAAGCGGCGCAAGGAGCTGGCCCCCGCCACCCACGACGCGTTCGTGGCGTTCAGCAAGGCCGTGTTCGCCGACGGTGCGCTGGACGAGCGCACGAAGCAGCTGATCGCGGTGGCGGTGGCTCACACCACCCAGTGCGGATACTGCATCAGCGGCCACACGCGCGCGGCGAAGCGCACGGGCGCGACGGACGAGCAGATCATGGAGGCCATCTGGGTCGCCGCGGAGATGCGGGCGGGCGGCGCATACGCGCACAGCACGGTGGCGCTGCACACGCTGGCCGGGGGCGCGCCCGCGTAGCCCCGCCCGGCCGCCGCTCGCCGGGCGACGCCACGCCGCGCACGGGGGGACGTCGACGCCGGTGCTCAGCCGACCGACGTCCCCACCAGCCTGCCGATGCCCATCGTGATGCCCATCGCGAAGATGCCGCCGGCGACGACGCGCACCGCCGCGGGCAGGCGCGGCGCCCCGCCGATGGCGGCCCCCGAGAGTCCCAGCACCGCCAGCGCCACCAGCGTGACGGCCCACGTGGCCCACACCCGCGCGCCCGCCGTCACCGCCGCGATGGTCACCAGCGGCATCGCGGCGCCGAGCGCGAACGACACGGCCGACGTCCACGCGGCCTGGAAGGGCCGCGACAGCGCGTCGGGATCGACACCCAGTTCGTCGCGCGCATGCGCCCGCAGCGCGTCCGTCGCCGTCAACTGGCGGGCCACCTCCCACGAGACCTCCTCCGACACGCCGCGCTGCTGGTAGATGCGCGCCAGCTCACCCAGCTCGTACTCGGGCATGGTCTCGAGCTCGCGGCGCTCGCGGGCGAGCTCGGCCTTCTCGGTGTCGCGCTGCGAGCTGACCGACACGTACTCGCCTGCCGCCATCGACATGGCGCCCGCCACCAGCCCGGCGACTCCCGCCGTGACGATGGCCGTGCGCCCCGCCCCGGCGGCCGCGACGCCCAGCACCAGGCTGGACGTCGACAGGATGCCGTCGTTGGCGCCCAGCACCGCGGCACGCAACCACGGCGCCCGGTGCATCAGGTGCTCCTCGGCAACCACCTCGCCCGACGCCCGCCCGGGGGCCGGCGCAGGCGTCGTGCTCACGCGGCGTCGCGGGTGACGCGCGAACCGAAGTAGATGCCCTCCGTGCCGTCGGGGAAGCGCACCAGCGCCTTGTTGCCCCCGTCGTAGTCGGGCGCCCACACCAGCAGCTCGCCCGTGCCCATGTCCTTCACCTCGACGGTCTCGCCCAGCGGCGCGTCGAGCCCGCGCCAGAAGCGGATGAGCGCGTTGTTCTCCCACTCGTCGCCGATGGTGGTGGGCCCCATGTGCCCCGGGTGCACGGTCAGGTGGTGCGGCAGCTGCATCAGCACGTCCATGGTGGACGCCTTCAGCTCGGGGAAGTTGCCGCCCGGCCGGGCGTGGCCGCCGAGCGTGCGATGGAACAGCACGTCCGCCGTGAACACGTCGCCGTCGTTCAGCAGGTACGCGAAGTGCCCCTGGCAGTGGCCCGGCGTGTCGAGGGCCGTGAACCGGAGGGAGCCGGTCTCGACCACGTCGCCGTCGCCGATGATCTGGTCGAGCGTGCCCGCGCCAAGCACCTCGTCGGTGCCCGCGTGGCCCACGAACGGCACGCCGGGGAAGCGCTCGCGGTAGAAGTCGTTGCTGAGGACGTGGTCCTCGTGGTGGTGGGTCAGGAGGATGTGCGTGATGTCGATGTCGTCACGCTCGATGCGCTCCAGCAGCGGATCGAGCACGGCGTTGCCGTCGATCAGCACGCCCTTGCCCCCGGGGCCCTCGGCCACCAGATACGTGTTCACAAGCCATTTGTCGTCCTGCGTGCGTTCGATGATCATGAGAACTCGATGATGCTCCGGATGCCGTTTTGCTCTTCCATGAGGTGGAAGCCCTTGTTGACGTCGTCCAGCGAGATGCGGTGCGACACCATGGCCGCGGCGTCGAACTCGCCGTCCATCCAGCGGTCGATGAGCACGGGCAGGTGCGTGCGCCCCTTGACCCCGCCGAACGACGAGCCCGTGACGCGCCGCCCCGTGATGAGGAGCCGGGGAACGATGTCGAGCGTGTCGCCCTTGCCCGCGACGCCGCACATGGTGGCCTGGCCCCAGGCCTCGCGGGCGGCCTCGACGGCCTGCCCCATCACCTTCACCAGGCCGGTCGCCTCGAACGTGTAGTCGGCGCCGTAGCCGTCCGTCTCGTCGCGGATCCACTGCACCACGTCGGCGTCCGGCACCTGCACGTCGGTGGCGCCGTGGCGGCGGGCCTCCTCCAGGCGCTCGGGCGACAGGTCGAACGCCATGATGCGCCCCGCGCCCTGGAGCTTGGCGCCGATGATGGCCCCCAGCCCCACCAGGCCGCAGCCGAACACGGCCACCGTCGATCCCTCCGCGACGGGCGACGTGTACATCGCCGCCCCGATGCCGGTGGACAGGCCGCACGCGAACGGGGCGACGGCGTCCAGGGGAGCCTCCGGGTTCACCACCGCCAGCGCGATCTCGGGCATCACGGTGTACTCGGCGAACGTCGAGCAGCCCATGAAGTGGCGCAGCGGCTCACCCCCGCGCGACAGGCGCGTGGTGCCGTCGGGCAGGTAGCCGAGACCCTGCTGGTCGCGGATGGCGATGCACCGGTTGGTGCGGCCGCTGCGGCAGTGGACGCACTTGCCGCACTCCGGCGCGAACAGGGTGACGACGTGATCGCCCGGCTTCACCAGCGTGACGCCCGGGCCGACCTCCTCGACGACGCCCGCGCCCTCGTGCCCCAGCACGCACGGCGCGTAGCCGGTGGGGTCGACGCCGGACGCCGTGTACGCGTCGGTGTGGCACACCCCGCACGCGGACAGGCGCACCAGCACTTCCCCCGCCTGCGGCTCGGCCAGGTCGACCTCGTCGATCACGAGTGGCGCGCCGAACTCCTCCAACACCGCTGCGCGGATCCTCACGCGATACCTCCGAGGGGTGGTCTGGTCGGTGGCGGACTCCCCCCGGATGGCCGATGCCATGGCCGCGACAACGGCCATGCCTTCGACGTGTACGGGGTGCGAGCGCCACCGGGTACCCCGGTATCGTATCCCGCGCCCGGTCACAAAGTGCTCGAGCGAAGGGTTCTCGCTGTCGAAGGGGAAAATGGGAACCCCCCGGGGGCATCCCGAACGACACCTGTCCGGAGACGACATGCCACGATCACGCGCCCTGCGGCTTGCCGCGTTCGGCACCGCCGCCCTCGCCGCGGCCGCCGCGTCCGCCCACGCCCAGGCTCCCGCCACCACGCCGACCACCGCGGCGCAGGCGCCCACCGGCACCGCCGTCACCGGCCGCGTGCTGCGCATCGACTCGCCCACCACCATCACCGTGCGCGTCAAGCGCCGCGCGGTGCGCGTCACGCTGGCCGGCGTCGGCGACCCGGGCGGCAAGGACTCCCGCGCCGTCTGCCTGCGCGAGAACGCCACGCAGTACCTGCAGGGGCGGCTGCGCCCCGGCAAGGCCGTCACCGTGCGCAGCCGCGCCGCCGTGCGCAAGGGTGCCGTGACGGGGTGGGTGTACCTGGGCGCCAACACGGGTGCCGGGTCGGTCAACCGGGCTCTGGTGATGAGCGGGTACGCGCCCGTCAGCAGCACCGTCGCCCGGGCGCAGTACGCCAAGGCCCTGCGCGCCGCCGAGGCGCGTGCCCGCAAGCGCAAGGCGGGACGCTGGGGCGTGGCGTGCAGCCTGTCCACCACGGCCGGCGTGCAGCGCCGCCTGGTGAGCCTGGGCTACCTGCCCACGGGTGCGGTGAACGGCGTCTACGACTACCGCACTCAGCAGGCGGTGATGGCGTTCCAGGGCTGGAGCGGCCTCAGCCGCGACGGCGTGCTGGGCACCACCACCCGCAAGCGCCTGGGAGGCGCGGCACGGCCGCAGCCGTGGCGCCGGTCGAAGGGCCGCTACATCGAGGTGCACATCAGCCAGCAGGTGCTGCTGTTGGTGGAGGACGGCCAGGTGAAGCGCGCCATCCACGTCTCGTCGGGCGGCGCGACCCCGCGCGGCAGCTTCAGCATCATCCGGCGCGAGCGCTACTCGTGGTCACGCCCGTTCAGCGTGACGCTGCCGTACGCCCAGTACTTCTACAGCGGGTTCGCGTTCCACGAGTACCCGTACGTGCCGGGATACGCGGCGTCGCACGGCTGCGTGCGGCTGCCCTCCCCCGAGGCTCCGGTGGTGTGGGACTTCGGCGCGCACGGCATGCCCGTGGCCGTCCGCTAGGACCTCTCGGGGCTCGCGCCCGCCGTGTCAGGCCGGCGCGAGCTCCCGCAGGCGCGCGACGTGCCCCGGGTCGGTGGCCGCCGGGCCCCTCAGCACCAGGGTGGTGACGCCTGCCTGGGCGAGCCGCCGCAGGCGCTCCCCCACCACCGAGGCGTCTCCGGCCACGGTGAACGCGTCCAGCATGTCGGCGGGCACGGCGGCCGCAGCCTCGTCGCGGCGGCCGTCCAGATACAGGCGCTGGATGCGCTCGGCCGCGTCCGGCCAGCCCAGCCGCCCCATCACCTCGGTGTAGAAGTTGCCGCCCCGCGGTCCCATTCCGCCCAAGTACAGCGCCAGGTGGGCGCGGGCCGCGGCGCGGGCGGCGTCCGCGTGCTCGCCCAGGCCCACGTGCATGCTCACCCACGTCTGGAGCTCGCCCAGCGCCGCGTCGCGCCCGGCGCGCCCCCGGGCCAGGGCGTCGCCCCACACGTCGCCGATGCGCTCCGGCAGGCACATCAGCGGATACCAGCCCTCCGCCACCTCGGCGGTCAAGGCCACCGCGGCCGGGCGCATGGTGGCCAGCACGATCGGGATGCGGGCGCGCGGCGGCGCCAGGATGGGACGCAACCCGCCCCGCGGGGCCTCGCGGCGCCACACGGCGCGGCACGTGGTGACCACCTCGCGCATGCGTTCGCGGGGCCGCGCGAACGGCACGCCGTGGAAGCCCTCGATGACGCCGGGCCCGGACGTGCCGAGCCCCAGCACCGCCCGGCCGCCCGACAGCGCGTCGAGGCCTGCCGCCGTCTGGGCGATGAGCGCCGGCGTGCGGGTGTGCACCGGCAGTACCCCGGGTCCCAGGGTCACGCGGCGGGTGCGGGCCGCCAGCGCTCCGAGCGCCGTCACGGCGTCGAACCCGTACGCCTCCGGCACCCACACGTGGTCGACGCCGGCGTCCTCCAGCGCCACCACGGCGTCGATCTGCGGCAACGGGCCGGAGGCGTAATCGAGTGAGACGGCGAGGCGCACGCCACCATCCTGGCGCATCGCGCCGGGCACCGCGCGTGACGGTCACCGGTGGCGAACGTCCCCCCTCGCGCGCGCCCCCGGAGGGTGTCAAAATGAGACCATGCCTGCGATGACCTCGACGCTGTCACCCACCCCCACCGCCGACCACAGCCTGCGGGACGAGGCGCTGTCGCGCAGCGCGGCCCGCCGGGTCGCCGACGTGCTGCGCGAGTCAGGCCGCGGGATGACCGCCCAGGAAATCGCGGACGTCCTGCACCTGCACCACAGCGGCGTGCGCGTGCAGCTGAACTCGCTGGCTGAGGCGGGCGTGGTGGTGCCCAGCACCGATCCCCCCAAGGGCCGCGGCCGCCCGCGGACGCGCTACGCGATGGCGCCCGACCCGCGCGCCCAGGAGGCCGCAGGTCACCGTGAGCTGGTGCGCCTGCTGATGGGCCTGGTGCGACGGCTGGGGCTGGGCCCCGACGACATGGAGGAGTTCGGCGCGGGACAGGGCGCCGGCATGGTCGACCCCGAGGGCGGCGCGCAGGAGTTGATGGACGCGTTCGCCCGTCTGGGCTTCGCGCCCCGCGTGGTGCCCGGCGAGGCGCCCAACGACATCGTGCTGGACCGGTGCCCGTTCGCTGCGGGCGTCGAGGCACCCGGGGGCGAGCTCATCTGCGTGCTGCACCGCGGATTGGCCCAGGGCATCACCAGCGCGTGCACGCCCGACGTGCGGGTCGCCGCCCTCGACGCGAACGATCCGCGCACCGCCGGCTGCCGCCTGCGCCTCGAGCGCGCCTAGCCCCTTCGCGCCCCGTCACCCCACGATGGGGCGCTCCTGAGGGTAGCGGTACACCAGGTCGCGCTGACGGGCCGTGATGGCCGCCACCAGCGTCAGCATCCCGGCGCGCCCGAACAGCATCAGCGCCGACAGGATCAGCTTGGCCGGCGCCGGCAGATCGGGCGTGATGCCGGTGGACAGCCCGCACGTGGCGAACGCCGAGATCACCTCGAACAGCACCTGGTCCAGCGAGAACCCGGTCAGCAGCAGCAGCGCGGTGGTGCCCGTCCACACCGTGACGGCGGACAAGAGCACCACCGACACCGACACGCGCACCACCCCCACGGGCAGCCGCCGCTGGCTGATGTTGACGTCCTGATGGCCGCGCGCCTCGGCCAGGGCGGCGTACACCAGCACCGCCAGGGTGGTGACGCGGATGCCCCCGGCGGTGGACGCGCTGCCCCCGCCGATGAACATCATGGCGTCGGTGAAGAACCACGTCGTCTCGTGCATGTCGCCGATGTCGACCACGCTGAGCCCCGCCGAGCGCGGCATGATGGCCGTGAACACCGTCGCCATCGCGCGGTCGGGCACCGACAGGGCGCCCAGGGTCGCGGGGTTCGTCCACTCGAGGGCACCGAATGCGGCCACGCTGAGCACCAGCAGTATCACCGTCATCTTGAGGGTGAGGCGCGTGTGCAGGCCCCACCGCGCCGGGGTGCGCCAACGCCGGATGAGCTCCAGGTACACCGGGAAGCCCAGCGATCCCACCAGCACGGCCAGCGCCAGCGGCGGCGCCAGCCACCAGTCGCTCGCGGTGCCGGCCGGCAGGCCACCGGGGTGGATGGTGAAACCGGCGTTGTTGAACGACGACACCGCGTAGAACAGCGCGTGCCCGGCCGCGGTGGGCACGGAGTCCTCCCGCATCAGGAACCGCGGGAAGATCACGGACGCCACGATCGCCTCGAACGCGGTGGAGACGACGGCGATGGTGGTGAGCAGCGATCCCACCTCTCCCACGTTCATCGCCCGGGTCTCGCGGGCCGCCATCAGGCGCTGGCCCAGGCCGAGCCGGCGCGACACCATCCTCACCACCAGGGCGGTGATGGTGAGCGTGCCCAGACCGCCCAGCTTGATCGCGCAGGCCAGCACGGTGTGGCCGAACGTCGACCAGTACGTCGCCGTGTCGACGGTGACCAGGCCCGTGACGCAGATGGCGGACGTCGCGTTGAACAGCGAATCGACGAACGACGCCTTCGATCCGTCGGCCCTCGAAACGGGCAGGTGCAGCAAGAACGTGGTCACCAGGATGGCCGCGGTGTAGGCGCTGAGCGCCAGCCGCGCGGGGTGGCCGGTGACCCAGTGGATGCCGCGCCGCCGGAGGGACTCGTCGGCGCGGTCGGCGCGGCCGGTGCCGATCACGGCGCGCCGGCGGGCGCCCCTCTCGCCGGTCGCGAGGTCGCGGCGAGGGTCAGCTGAGCTTCTCCATGCGCAGCAGCACCACCTCGCCGGTGCACGTCGGCAAGCCCTCGACCTTCGCCAGGGCGCTGCGGATGGCGCGCTCGGTGGTGGGGTGCGTCAGAAGCACGATGTCGGCGGCGTTCTCCTCGTCGCCGGGCTCCTGCTGCAGCGCGGCGTCGATGGACACGCGTTCGTCGGCCAGGATGCGGGTGACGTCGGCCAGCACGCCGGGCTCGTCGGCCAGCCGCATGCGCAGGTAGTACGACGTGACGACGTCGTCCATGGGCAGCACGGGCAGGTCGGACGACACCTGGTCGGGCTGGAACGCCAGCACCGGCACCCGGTGCCCCGGGTCGGCGGAGATGAGGCGGGCGACATCGACGAGGTCGGCGATCACGGCCGACGCGGTGGGTTCCGATCCGGCGCCCGCGCCGTAGTAGAGCGTGGGGCCGACGGCGTCACCCTGCACCAGCACGGCGTTCATCACGCCCTCGACGTTGGCGATGAGGCGGGCGCTGGGCACCAGGCAGGGGTGCACGCGCAGCTCCACGCCGTTCTCGCGGCGGCGGGTGATGCCCAGGAGCTTCAGGCGGTAGCCGAGGCGCTCGGCGTAGCGGATGTCGGTCCCGTCGACCTTCGTGATGCCCTCGACGAAGCACGCGTCGAACTGCACCGGGATGCCGAACGACATCGCGGCCATCAGCGTGAGCTTGTGCGCCGCGTCCACGCCCTCCACGTCGAACGTGGGGTCGGCCTCGGCGTAGCCGTTGGCCTGCGCGTCGGCCAGCGCGCTAGGGAAGTCGACCCCCTTGTCGCGCATCTCGGACAGGATGAAGTTGGTGGTGCCGTTGATGATGCCGGCGATCCACTCGATGCGGTTGGCCACCAGGCCCTCGCGCAGCGCCTTGATGATGGGGATGCCGCCCCCGACGGCGGCCTCGAACGCCACCACGGTGCCCTTGTCGTGCGCGGCCGCGAAGATCTCGTCCCCGTGCGTCGCCAAAAGGGCCTTGTTGGCGGTGACCACGTGCTTGCCGTGGGCGATCGCGTCGAGCACCAGGTCCTTGGCGATGCCGTAGCCGCCGATCAGCTCCACCACGATGTCGATGTCGGGGTCGCGGGTCACGGCCCAGGCGTCGTCGGTGACGTCGGCGGCGCCCCCCGACATCTCGCGCGCGCGGGCCGTGTCGAGGTCGGCGATGCGCGTGATGGTCAGCGGGCGGCCGACGCGCCGGGTGATCTCCTCGGCGTTGCGGGTGATCACCTCCCACGTGCCGCCGCCGACGGTGCCGATGCCCAGAAGTCCGATGCGAATGGGGTCCACGTAGCTCTCCTCGAAGGTGCGGCTACGCTAACAGGCGGGGGCCGGGATCCCGCACCCTCCGCGCCCTTGGGGACGCGCCTACTCGCGCACCAGCAGGAGCAGCGCGGCCACCATCAGCACGATGGCCAGGATGCGTCCCGGCGTGAACGCCCGCGACGGCAGGCCGAACCAGCCGAAGCGGTCGATCACGGCGGCCAGCGCCACCTGGCCGGAGATGACCGCGACGAACGTGGTGGTGGCGCCCAGGCGGGGCACGGCGATGAGCGTCGCGGTCACCAGCACCGCGCCCGCCAGCCCTCCGACCCAGGCCCACCACGGCGCGCGCCCGGAGTGTGCGAGGCCCCCGAAGCCGTCGGTGGCCAGCACGGCCGCGGCCAGGATGGCGGTGCCCACCACGAACGAGATCGTCGCGCTGAGGAGCGGCGACCCCACGGCCACGCGCAGGCGCGCGTTGACGGGAGCCTGCACCGCGATGAGCCCGCCGCCGAGTGCGGCGAGGAAGACGAGGGACGCGCGATCCACGCACGCGACGCTACACGGGGGCGCGGTCAACCCGCGTGACACACATGCTGGCGCTCGCCGGACGGCGTGCCGTAGGCTCGCGCTCGATGAGCGTCGCCATCCGCACCACCGACCTGCGCAAGCAGTACGCCCACGTCCTCGCCCTCGACGGCGTCGACCTGGAGGTGGAGACCGGCGAGATCTTCGGCATCCTGGGCCCCAACGGCGCGGGCAAGACCACGGCGCTCGAGATCATCGAGGGCCTGCGGCGCCCCGACGGCGGCGAGGCCGAGGTGCTGGGGCAGCGGCCCTGGCCGCGCGACCCGGCGCTGCTACGCCGCATGGGCGTGCAGCTGCAGGCCTCGTCGTTCTTCGAGCAACTGACCGCCGGCGAGCAGATCGCGATGTTCGCCGACCTGTTCGACGCGCCCGCGGAGGCCGCCGCCGACATGCTCGACCGCGTCGGCCTGGCCGACGCCGCCGACGTGCGCACCAAGAAGCTCTCCGGCGGCCAGGCGCAGCGCCTGTCGATCGGCTGCGCGCTGGTGCACCGTCCCGAGCTGGTGTTCCTCGACGAGCCCACGTCGGCGCTCGACCCCCAGGCCCGCCGCAACCTGTGGGACCTGATGCGCGAGATCCGCGCCGCCGGCTCCACCATCGTGCTGACCACGCACAGCATGGAGGAGGCCGAGGCGCTGTGCGACCGCGTCGCCATCATGGACGCGGGGCGCGTGATCGCCGTCGGCACGCCGCTGGCGCTGGTGCGCGACCTCGACGCGCCCGTGCGCATCACCATCCCGCCCGACACCATGACCCGGGAGCAGGCTGCGGCGCTGCCGGGCGTCGACGAGGCCGAGGAGACCGAGTCGGGCATCACGCTGCGCAGTGCCGACGCGGCCGCGGTGCTGGGGGCCCTGGCCCGCGACGGGCGGCTGCACGGCCTGCAGGTGCGGGGCGCGACGCTCGAGGACGTGTTCCTGAACCTCACGGGGCGGGAGTACCGCGCGTGACCCGTTCGCTGTCCGCGCTGGTGCGCGAGGGCTTCAAGGCGCTGCTGCGCGACAAGATGGCGTTGTTCTTCACGTTCGGCCTGCCGCTGGGCTTCCTGATCCTCTTCGGACTGATGTTCAGCAACAACAGCAGCACCCCCAAGGTGCTGGTGGTGGGCCAGGGATCGCTGGTGCAGGTGATCGACAGCCCGGCGATGAAGGACGCGCTCGACGTGGAGCGCGCCACCGACCTCGCGAAGGCGCGCAAGCGGGTCGAGAACGCCGAGGTGGCGGCGGTGATCTCGCAGGAGGGCCAGACGCTGCGGGTCGACTACGCCGCGTCCGAGACGCAGACCTCGGGCCAGGTGCTGGGCATCATCAACGGCGTGGTGTCACAGGCCAACCTCAAGGCCGCGGGCGTCACCACCCCCGCGTTCCGCATGGACGCGAAGACGGTGGAGGACACGTCGCTGGGCTACATCGAGTTCTTCGTACCCGGCCTCCTGGGGTACGGCATCTCGGTGGGCGCCGTGTTCGGCCTGGCCATCGCGCTGGTGCAGTGGCGCCGCTCGGGCCTCTTGCGGCGCCTGCAGCTGACGCCGGTGGCCACCCGCGACATCGCGGTGGCCCGCGTGATCGTGCACGTCGCGCTGGCGATCGCCCAGACCATCGCGTTCTTCGCGCTGGGCAAGCTGGCGTTCGACCTGAAGCTGTCGGGGGCGTGGTGGATGGCGCTGCCCCTGGTGGTGTGCGGCACCATCGCGTTCCTCGCCATCGCGTTCGCGGTGGCGTCGTTCGCCAAGACCCAGGAGGCGGCCAGCGGCATCGCCAACGCCGTCACCTTGCCCATGGGCTTCCTGGGCGGCGCGTTCTTCCCGCTCGACCTCGCCCCCGGGTGGATGCAGGGCATCTCCAAGGTGATGCCCCTGACCTACCTCACCGACGGCCTGAAGGACGTGATGGTGCGCGGCCAGGGACCCACGGCGGCGCTGATTCCCATGGCGATCCTCTTGGGGTTCGCGGTGGTCATCGGCGGCGTCGCCGTCCGCTTCTTCCGCTGGGAGTAGTCGCCGGAGGCTGAGGCCGAGTCCCCCTAGCGCCGCACGCGGTTCCCCGCGGCCGCCAGCCGGCGGAAGTACTTGCGGGGGCTCATGACCTTGTCCTTCAGGGCGATGGGCACGCCGATCTCGAACGGGTGGTAGCTCGCGCGGACGTCCAGTTGGTACGCGGACACCCCCTTCACCTCCACCATCGTCTCGACCAGGGGCATGACCTTCACCAGCGCGGGAATGTCCACGCGGATGCTGGCCGTGATGGTCTCGCGCCACAGCGTGCCGTCGTCGTTGACCCACACGTCGAGGGTCGGCGGCGTCACGGTGACGGTGCGAAGCAGCGCAGCGCGCTCGCGCCCGCGGAATCCCATTCTCCCGAGCACGTCGTCGGCACCGGACAGCACCGAGTCGACGGTCATGTCGGCCTGCAGGTGGCGGCGCGGGATCCCGTCGACGTTCTCCACTCCAAGGTCGGTGACGGTACCGATGCCACGCGCGTCACGCGGGAGGATGCGCTGGCTTTCGGGATGGAACAGCAGCCGGGGGGTCCTTCGGTGGGGGCGTCTGCCCCCGTTCATCGGTCCGGCCCGCTGCGCGCGCGAGCCCGGCGCGAGGTTGTGCCCACGTCGGTCATACACGTGGAGGCCTACGACGGAGCCGGACGGGTTCGGCTGATCCGCGGGGTCTCGTTACGCGCCAGCGCATGCGCGCTGGCGCCGTTCGCCACGACGCGGGAGGCGAGCAGGGGGCTACGCGACGACCATCATCGTCGTGCCGTTCTTCAGGTAGTACCGCACGCCGTCGCGGGCCCCCTTGCGAGTCGGCGTGAGCGGGCCCCAGAAGACCTCGGCCCACAGCCGCTGGTCGGGGTGGCGCAGCAGCAGCCGCACGTTGCCGTTGAGCTCGAAGACCGCCTCACAGCGCCCGCCCGGG
>CAUJCX010000027.1 GCA_963169235.1 Actinomycetota bacterium
GGAGGCGCGCGCGGAGGCTCAGCGTGCCGTGGACGCGACCTACGCGGCCGCGAAACAGGGGCGCGCACGGCTGCAGGCGGAGATGCGGCGCAGCCCCCTTGGGCTCATCAACCCGATCGCCAGCGACAAGGACGCCCGCGACGTCGCGGATGGCATGGAGAAGATCGCCCAGGTCATCCGGTCGAGCAGCCCGAAGGTGCGGCGCAGCGCGAAGGCGTTCACGAACGAGGTGATGGCGGAGATCGAGAAGCTGCCGCCGCGGGCGCGGAGCGAGGCGGCGAGCGCCGCGGTGGAGATGTCAGCGAGTCTGGAGAAGAAGGGGCAGATCCCGAAGGGCACCACGCGGCGCCTCGTGTCCCAGATCGGTGACCAGTTCGGGCTGCTGTCGTCGTCTGCTCGGCGCGCAGCTGACGACGCGGCAGGTTCACTCGGCCGCGTGCGGGCCGCCCTCGATGGCATTCGGTCCGGTGCGGAGACCGCACAGCGAGCCCTGTCGAGTCTGTCATCGGCGGCCGCCGCTGCCGCGCGGATGCGGGCGAACGGTGTCGCCGGCCGTGCAGGCGGCGGGTTCACGCCGGGCCGGTACCGGGGGGTAGATGACCTCCTCGTTCCTCTTGCCGGTGGCGAGGCCGTCCTGAACCCCCGGCAGCAGGCGATGGTTCCCGGTGGCCGGCACACGCTGGAGCGGATCTTCCGGGACACCGCTTCGGCGTTCCCCGCGCCCCACGGGTTCGCGGGTGGCGGGTACGTCGATGAGGCGTACGAGCGTGCCCGTGCCCAGCTCGGAGAGCCGTACGGCAAGCCTAGCCGCGGCCAGTCCCGCACCGGCCCCGATTCGTGGGACTGCTCCGGATACGCGACGTACGTCGCGGGCGTCAACGTCGGCGGCAGCACCGCGAGTGCCTACCCGATGTCGAGCCCAGCGAAGGGTGGGGAGCCGATCGTGTGGGGATTCTGGAAGGGCCACAGCGGTGGCTACCGGGGCGGTTACGACGAGCACATGGGTGTCCGCGTGAAGGGCGTGTGGTTCCAGTCCGGCGGCGGCCACGGTGGCGTCAGCCAGAGCTCGTACGGGTGGCAGGAAATCCGGGTGCCGCACGGCTTGGAGAACCTCTCGGCGGAGGAAGGCGACGCCCGCACCGGCGGCGGTGGAGGATCGAATCCGAAGGGCGCGAAGGGCCCGTCACTGTCGCCGTTCCAGACGTTGGCGAAGGCGTTCGCCGCTGCAGGCATCGGTTCGTTCTCGAAGGGCAAGGCGGGGAAGACGAACGCCGCGCTCGCCCGGTCGGTGCTGCTGTCTACCGGTGATGCCACCACCAGCCTCTCGGACCGCAACGCTGGCGCGTCTCTCGGCGCGGGTGAGACGCGCCGCATGCGCGCCGCGGGGTACGCCGCCGCGCACAAGGCGATGAACGCCGGCAAGAGCCCGCAGGACGTCGCCGACGCCCAGAAAGAAGCGGAGCGCAAGGCGGAGGCGCGGATGTTGAAGCTCCATATCCGCCGTATCAACCAGACCCTCGCGAAGCTCCGGAAGCGCAAGCAGGCGCTCATGAAACGGCGGGATGGGCTGCGCGCGAAGGCCAAGAAGGCGAAGAAGGCCGGGGTGCTGCAGCGTGCCGCGGCGGAGATCGGTAAGGCCACCGCCACGATCACGGTGGAAATGCGCGAGCTCGTGGACCTGCGGGAGGAGGCGAACGGCCGTCTCATCGAGATTGGTGAGGAAGCCCTGATGGAGCGGCACCAGGCCGCGTACGACGCGGCCCAGGCGACCGCGGAAGGCACCGACGATACTGGCCGTGGTGTGGGCGGCAGTGATGCCGCGGTGGATGCGGGCCCCACGGAGGGGGACTTCCTCGACGCGCAGATGGCGGAGGCCCAGCTCACCGACGGACTCGGTGATGACCTGGCCGCCGCCGAGGCCATCCAGGCCGCAGCCGCGACCGCGTACTACCAGGCCAAGGCCGCGGGAGACCCGCGAGCCGTTGCCACAGCGGCACGGAACTTGAAGGCCGCTCGTGACCAGGTGGAGGCCCTGCGCCAGCAGATCGCCGGCGCGCAGACCACCAGTGCCTCGACGGAGCTGACGGCGGCGCAGAAGGCACCCATGGACTACGGCACGTCCGCGGATTCGTGGCTACGCGCGGTGATGGGGTCCGGTGACATCGGCGGCAGGTTCGCCAACGCGTGGGCGGGTGGCGTGAACGTCAACGTCCAGGCCCTACACCCCGGGGACGCCTCGGTGCTGGCCGCGATCGGCAGCGCCGTGAGTCGCGCGATCGACACGCAGGCGTACATTCCGTCCACCCTCTCACCGTCGGGGGCCTGACTCGTGGCATCCTGGGAACCCCTCCCCGTCCCCCACGCGTACACCCCGCCCGGGGCCCCGTCGCACAGCGTGGTTCTCATCGCTGGCGACGCGGCACGCACCACGCTGCGGCTCACCACGGGGGACGCCGCATCCCCGTGGGGCGTCGCCGCCCTCGACTGGCCCGGCGCCACCCGCGAGGTGACGTTCTCGGGGCCCCGCGGGACGCTCGGGGAGCGCCCCGTGTCGAGCCGCGTCGGCAACGGCCAGCTGCGCCTCGGACTGCGGCTCCTGCCCGGCGGGATGGACGACGCGTCCGCCCGCCTGTCGGACCTCGCCCGCATCGTCGACCTCATGGGCCGGATGGGTGGGCAGGTCACGGTGCGCCGCACCGGCCAGACCTACCGGCAGCACTTCCAGGTCATGGCCGGGACGGGGGTGCAGTTCGCCGCGTGGGACCCGCAGTCCGAGATCGACGGGCGCCAGCAGGTCGCCCTCGCCTTCACGTGCGGCCCGTACATCCTGTGGGACCCCATGGAGATCGA
>CAUJCX010000028.1 GCA_963169235.1 Actinomycetota bacterium
GCCGCGGAGGCCCGCGCGAAAGCCGCCGAAGCCCGCGTGCAGGGCTTCGAGGACGCCACCAAGAGCGAGGTGGCCCCGTGGCGGCGCGGACCTACTCCACCGGGGCCAGCACCACCAGCTGGTTGCCGTCGGGGTCGAAGACGTCCAGCATGCGGGCGCCGCCCATGTCCTGGATGCCGCCCATGCGCACGTCCTGCGACGTCAGGTGCTGGTGCAGCCCGTCGAGGTCGTCGGTGGTGAACACGACCGTCGCGCCGCCGCCCTGCGGCTGCACGGCCAGCTCGCCCGACAGCGCGAAGTTGACGCCCCCTCCGGCCGAGAACTCGGCCCAGTCGTTGCCTTCGCGCCTATCCAGCGACAGTCCCAGGATGTCCTGGTAGAAGGCCACCGCCCGGTCCATGTTGCAGACCTGGTAGAAGACGGTGTCGATGCCGTTCAGTCGGCTCACGCGGCGTGGCTCCCGGGGTCGTGATGGAGGGACCGCCAGTGTAGCCGCGGCGCGGCGGGGGTGTTCCCCGGTGGCCCGGGTGCTTGGCACCCGGGCTCCGATGGGAAAAGTACGGGCCGGCGCTTAGAAGGCGGCGGCGGTACGAAGCGCGCCCGGCACCGTGAACCCACCGCTACGGCGGCGGGTGGCGGGGCGTGCGCTCTGGCACAGGGCCGAGCACAGGGTGAGGGCGACGCGGAAACCGCTGTCCTCCTCACTGCCGGTCAGCAAGAGCGTCCCGGAGGGGCGGCCGGCGAGCGTCTGCACCATCCGGCGCGGACGGTCCGCCACGATCACCAGCGGGCGCTCATCGTCGAGCAGCTCGGTGGTGAGGTCGCTCCAGCTGCGGTCCTCGCCGCGGAGATCGAGCATCAGCACGTCTCCGTGCGTGGGCGGCAGGCCGGCCACGGCGGCGGGGTCGAGGCCGACGGACGAGTGTCCGAGGCGCTGGATGGTGTCTTCGAGCTCGGTGCGGGCGGCACCGTCGGGTCCGAGGACGACAACGTCAAGCAGAGTCATGGTTGGATCCCTTCACGCAACACGTGATCAGGTTGATGAAGCGCACAGAGGCGGCGCTTCGTCCGGACGCGTGTCCCGGAGAGCTGGTGCGTTCACGCCGGTACGACGGCGCACCTGTCCCCGGGGAAGGGCGGACCTATCCGGGTCGCTGGAGAACCGGGTCGAAGCCCGGGCAACCTGCTCCGCTTTGTGCGATCACCGTGTGCAGGTGAAGGCGCGGGATGCGGGGGGTGAGCGCGGCCATCAGCAGCGCCAGTGGGAACAGCAGCAGTAGAGCGCCACCGGAGTTGTTGGCGGCACCGGGGAAGACGTAGCCGGCCAGCATCTCGAGGATGCCGGACGAGCCGTGTGAGGAGCCCACGCCGAAGGACGGCGGGACGATCTGGGTGGTGTACGTGGCGGCCGGGGCCGGCGGAGCCAGGAGGTCGCTGGCCGTCACCGGCTTCTTCGCGGGTGAGACGGCGCGGCGGTCGGCGCCGGCCGCGGACGTCGCGGCGTGGCCGCGGAGGTCGAGCGACTGGAACGTGGCCTGGCTGGGCGCAGCCGTGGGGGACGCGGACGCGGCGGCAGGTGCCAGCGCGCGTCGAGTGCCCTCGGTGAGCGTGGTCACGTGATCGGCGACATCGGCCTGCACCACGACGTCGGGGCCACTGAGGGCACCGGTGTTCACGCGCGTGGTGGTGGCGGCGACGGGGGGCGCGTCCGCGCTGGACGCGACCGTGACGGCGGCCACGGGTGCGACGTCGGGCTTGTCGGTGACGATCGCGAGGACGGGTGCGCGCGTGTCGGGGCCGCTGGCGAGCGGCTGCAGCGGAACGGCGTTGGCGCCACCGCCAGGGCCAACCGTCCCAATGGGGGCTGGGGCCGGCGCGGGAGCCGGGGACGGCGTGGGGGTCTCGACGGGCGCGGGCGTCTCGGGCGGGGGTGCGTAGGCCTCGTCAGCGGCGGGCGGCGGCGCGGTCTCGGGCGGCGTCACAGGCTCCGTCGGGACCGACGTCGTGGGCGGCACCACCACCGGGTCGGTGGGGGTCACCACGGGAACCGTCGGCTCGGCCGGGACGGGAGTGCTCTGGGCCGGAGGCGTCGACGTGCCGGTCGCGGGATCGGCCACGGCCGTGTCGGCTAGTGCGGGGCTGGCGGCCGTCGCGAGCGCGAGGGCGGTCAGGCCGAGGCCGAGGGCGACGCGGCGGCGCAGAGATGTCAGCAGAGACGTCGAGATGGTGGGACCATATCCTCGGCCGGTGCGTACGTGAAGCCCCCCGGCGGGCACGTTGCAGCGATGCTGCGGCGTCGGGTCGCTCCGATTGCAGGATTCGGCGAAAAACACGCGCGCCGGGTTGTTGCGCACACCGCGCGGGGGGCGTGCCATGCTGCGGTGCGTGCCCGACGCCTCGCCCGTCCACCTGCTGCTGCAGTGGTTCGATCCCCGCGCCGATCTGCTGCCGTGGCGGGCGACGCGCGACCGGTACGCCGTGCTGGTGGCCGAGACCCAGCTGCAGGCGACGCCCGTGAGGCGGGTGGTGCCGTACTTCCGCGAGTGGATGCGCCGGTGGCCGGCGGCGTCCGACCTGGCGGCGGCGGATGTGGGCGACGTGCTGGCCGCGTGGCACGGGCTCGGGTACCCGCGGCGGGCGCGGCGCCTGCACGAGGCCGCCAGGTGGATCAGCCGGCACGGATGGCCCGACGACGACCGCCTCACCGACCTGCCGGGGGTGGGCCGCTACACCGCGGACGCGATCCGCTGCTTCGCCGACGAGGCCGACGTGATTCCGCGCGACACCAACGTCAACCGCGTGCTGGCGCGGCGCTTCCCGGGAGGGTGGCCGGGTACGCCGCCGGGTGAGGAGTGGGCGGCGGGACAGGCGCTGATGGACCTGGGGCGCCTGTGGTGCACGGCCCGCGACCCGGCGTGCGAGCGTGGTTGCCCGCTGCGCCCGGGGTGCCCGGCGGCCGACGCGGGGACGGTGCGGGAGGTCACCCCGCCGCGGCGACGCCAGGGGCGGTACGAGGGATCCATGCGTCAGCGGCGCGGGGTGATGATGGGTGCCCTGGCCCGGGATGGCCGCATCGCCCTCGACCGCGACCCGGAGGCCGGGCGGTCGTTGGTGGACGACGGCCTGGCCGGGGTCCGCGGGCAGTGGCTGGTGAGGGCGGGGGCGGACGGTGGCTGACCCCGGCATCGTGGTCGCCGCCGTCATCGAGCGCGGGGGACGCGTGCTCATCAGCCAACGCCGGCCCGACCGGGGACAGCCCAACCGCTGGGAGTTCCCGGGTGGCAAGCGCGAGGCCGGCGAGGGCGACCGCGACGCCCTGGCGCGCGAGCTGCGGGAGGAGCTCGGGATCGACCTGGAGGTGGGCGACCGCGTGTGGACGTCGCGCGCGGGCCCGCTGGAGTTGCGGTTCTATCGCTGCGAGTGGGCGCCGGGCCTGCGGCCGCGCGCGCTGGACGTCGCCCAGTTCCGCTGGGTGCGCCGCGGCGACCTCACCGCGTACACGTTCCCGCCCGCCGACCATGGCTTGGTTAAGGCGCTGGCGGCGCGCCGCGATCGCCCCTCGGCGTCGTGGGGTCCTCTACAATGACCCCTCCACACGGGAGGCCCACATATGGCAAAGGCAAAGCGCGACCGACGCACCAGCATTCGTAACCTCGGCGTCGGTGACGACGCGCTTGCCGCGCTGGAGCGGCTGGAAGCCCTCGAGCAGCAACACCAGGCGTCGCATCCCGTGGCCGACGACCAGCAGGGCGCGAACCCCCGCGAGCGCGACGACGAGAGCCGCGCCTAGGCCGAGGTGGGGGCCTCCTGCGCCTGATGCCGCTGGAAGGGCGTGCCGGTGACCAGGAACCGCACGCGCCCGCCCAGCTCGGCGCCGTTGTTGGCGACGCGCTCGAGGTGCCGCGCCACCAGAACGGCCGCAGCGCTCCACGCGCGGGTCTCGGGCTCGCCCGCGTGGTTGGACACGGCGTTGAGCACCTGACCCAGCTGCTCGCGCACGCCGATGGCCTGTGCGCACGCGCGCTCGCCCAGATCGACGTCGCCGCGGGCGATGGCCTGGATGGCGAGCGCCAGCGTGTCGACCGCCTGCGCGCTCATGCGCCGGATCATCATCTGGATCTGCGGCTGCATGCCCTCGGGGCGCTGGGCCCGGGCGAGGTCGGCGATGGACACCGCCAGGTCGCCCACCCGCTCGAGCGCGATCACCGCGATGAGCCCCACGTGCAGCAGGCGCTGGTCGGTGGCCACCGGGGCCTCGAGGATCTGGATGCTGAAGATGCGGTGATCGAGGTCGTTGCACGTGTCGTCGACGCGCTCGTCGCCGGCGATGACCTGTTCGGCGGCCTCGGCGTCGCAGTCGTCCCAGGCGCTCACCGCCCGCTCGACCTGCGACAGCACGATGCTGGCCATCTCGACCATGCCCGACCGCAGGGCCTCGATCTCTTGCTGGAAGTGAAGACGGGTCACCGACATGCCGACATATTATGCCGTCGTGCCCGATGAAAACCCCTCTCTGGTGACAGGACGCACAATCCCGGCACCGCAACCCCTCGATACTCCGGGGGGTTCACAGGTTTGTCACCAAAGCACGCCCCGCCACGCCCCGCCGTGGCTGGCATGGGGAAGCTGCGCCGTGGTGCTGTTCGCCGGCATCGTGGGACTGTGGCTCGACCGCGTGCTGGCGTTCGGCTGGCAGCCCGTGCTGGGCCTGTGCGCGTGCATCATCTTCGCCGGGCTGTTGTACTTCGCGACGGCCGTCGAGCGCTGTCAGGCCCTCATCGTGGTGGTCGTCGCGACGTTCTTCGAGGTCGTCGGCTCGATCATGTGGGGCGCGTACATCTACCGGCAGCACAACCTGCCGCTGTTCGTGCCGCCCGGGCACGGCATGGTGTACCTGTTCGGCCTGCGGCTGACGCAGACGCCCCTGGTGCGTCGCCACGCCGCCACGTTCGCGCGCGCGGCGATGGTGGGGGTGCTGGCGTGGGGCCTCGCCGGCCTGACCGTGCTCGGTCGCCTGGACGTGGCCGGGGCCATCGGCGCCGTCATCCTGGCCCTCTTCATCGCCAAGAGCCGGTCGGGCGTCGTCTACGCCGGGGTGTTCGTCTACGTGGCGTTCCTGGAGGTGTACGGCACCGCGCTGGGCACGTGGTTCTGGCTGCCGGAGGTGCCGGGAATCGCGGTGCCCAACGGCAACCCGCCCAGCGGGATCGCGGGCGGCTACGTGTTCTTCGACATGGCCGCGCTGGCGCTGACGCCGTTCGCGCTGGCCTGGTGGTCGGTGCTCACGAGAAGAACTCCGCGCACGCCTGCTCGTGCGGCTGGAGGCTCCGCTCCACCAGCGTGATCTCGGTGGGCCACGCGGGCGCCGCGTGCCCGGCGTCCTCCGGCGGGGCCGTGACGACGGCCTTCCAGCGGTGCGTCGACGTGCGCCAGCCGACCGCCTCGAAGTCCTCCACCAGATCGTGCAAGAGGTCGGGCGGGCCCAGCAGGCGGTAGCTGGTGGGTGCGGGCGTGGCGGGCACGGGTAGAGTCTGCCGGGCGTGACGGGGATCGTGTCGATTACGGGCGAGGTGAGCCTTCTGTGGCGGGACGTCGACGCCTACCACGGCGACGTCATCCTGCTGACCCTGGACGCCGACGACCCCCGCGACCAGGACACGTTCGAGCTGAAGGGCGATCTGGCCGCGCGCTTCCCCGACGGAGCCCTGGACGAGGGCGACCGGGTGCGCATCGAGTGCCGCGGCGACGTGGTCGAGGTGGTCAACCAGGAGACCGGCGAGACGTTCGACGAGCGCGTCTCGGTGGTGGTCGACGTGCACGTGCTGAGGTGAGGGCCGGGGGCCGGGTCGCGGCTCCTATACTTGCCCGCACCGTGCGATGGGGCGTAGCCAAGGGGTAAGGCAGCGGGTTTTGGTCCCGCCATCGGGGGTTCGAATCCTCCCGCCCCAACTGCCGTCCGCGAGAACGGCTTGGTGATCGGGTTCCCCGGTGCGGCGTCCGCACAACGGGGGTCCCCTGCGCGCCCGGCGTGACGCGGCTCGCTTGAGGGTTGTCCGGGGCGTCTGACGCTCCCACGCGGCCACCACGGCCGCGCCGACACACCACCCGGAACCCTGCTCGCGCGGGGGTTCCGTCGTGACCACGGCCCATCCGTCGCGGGAAGGTGCCGTCGTGTGCGAGCGGGTCGCCCGGCGCGCGCAGAACGCCGGCTGGATCGTCGTCCTGCCCCGCGCATGGTTGCCGCGCCGGCCGTGGCGTGGCCGCCACCCGCTCTGCCCGCGCCGCCCGGTGGCACCGGCCGGGTGTGGGCCTGGCCGCGGCCGTTAGGATGCGTGCGATGGGCCCGCCCCGTGCGGGCCTGAGCAGCCCGAGGACGGTACTTGCCTTCAGCACCCGACGGACGAGCCCCGCGACGGCGCGACGCCGCCGGGACCGCGCACCCGCGGCGCCCGGGCCGGGGCACCCACGGTGAACCGTTTGCGAGTCTGTCCCACCGAGACCCGGTCAACGACACGGCGGAGGCGGCATGAAGCTGGGCGTGGTGGTGCTGGCGGCCGGCAAGGGCACGCGGATGAAGTCGTCCCGTCCCAAGGTGCTGCACCCGTGCGCGGGGAGGCCCATGCTGGGCTGGGTGCTGGAGGCCGTGGCGGCCCCCGAACCCGCCCACATCGTGGTGGTGGTGGGACACGGCGCGGAGGACGTCGCCGCCACGCTGCCCGACGGCGTCGCCACCGTGCTGCAGGAGCGGCAGAACGGCACGGGCCACGCCACGCAGATCGGCCTGACCGCGCTGGATCCCGCGTGTGACCATGTGGTGGTGGCCTGCGGCGACACGCCGCTGGTGCGGCCCGACCTCTTCCGCCGCCTGGTCGACGAGCACGTCGCGGGCGGTCGCGCCGCCACCATGGTCACGGCAGTGCTGGACGACGCCGGTGCGTACGGCCGGGTGGTGCGCGGCCACGACGGTGGGGTGCACGCCGTGGTGGAGGCCGCCGACGCCAGCGAGGACGAGCTGGCCCTCACCGAGATCAACGCGGGCATCTTCTGCTTCGCCCGCGCCGAGCTGGAGATGGCGCTGGCGGGGCTGGGCACCGACAACGCGCAGGGCGAGGTGTACCTGCCCGACGTGCTGCCCGCATGGCCCGGGCGGGTGGGCGCGCTGGTGTCCGACGATCCCGACGTGGTCGCGGGCGTCAACACCCGCGTGCAACTGGCCGAGTGCGAGGCGGTGCTGCAGAACCGCCTGCGGCGCGAGCTGATGCTGGCGGGCGTGTCGATGCCCGATCCGTCGCGGGTGTACCTGGAGCACGGCGTCACGGTGGGCGAGGACTCCGTGTTGTACCCGGGGGTGCATCTCACCATGGCGACGGCGGTCGGCCGCGACTGCCAGATCGGCCCCGACGTGGTGATCGAGGGGTCCACCGTGGGCGACGGGGTCACCATCACGGCCGCCCGCGTGCACTACAGCGAGGTGGCGTCCGGGGCCACGGTGGGGCCGTTCGCGTACCTGCGGCCCGGCAGCCTCATCGGCCCGGGCGCGAAGGTCGGCACGTACGTGGAGACCAAGAACAGCACGCTGGGGGCGGGGGCGAAGGTGCCGCACCTGTCGTACATCGGGGACGCCGAGATCGGCGAGGGCACCAACATCGGGGCCGGCAACATCACGGCCAACTACGACGGCTTCCGCAAGCACCGCACCACGGTGGGCGCGCGCGTGAAGACGGGCTCCGATTGCGTGCTGGTGGCGCCCGTGACCATCGGCGACGACGCCATGACCGGCGCCGGCAGCATCATCACCGACGACGTTCCGGCGGGCGCCCTGGGCATCGCGCGGGCACGCCAGACCAACATCGAAGGGTTCACGGCCAAGGCCACCGCGAAGGCGGCCGAGGCGAAGGCCAAGGACGACCGGGAGCGCAACGAGTGACGAGCAGCATCGACCGCGACGACTCCAAGCGCCTGATGGTGTTCTCGGGGCGTTCCAGCCGCCAGCTGGGCGAGCGCATCGCCTCCAAGCTGGGCATCGAGCTGGGCGACGTGACGCTGAAGACGTTCGCCAACGGCGAGATCTACGTGCGCTTCGAGGAGAGCGTGCGCGGCGCCGACGTCTTCCTGGTGCAGTCCACGTGCGCGCCGGTGAACGACGCCCTGATGGAGCTGCTCATCATGATCGACGCCGCCAAGCTCGCGTCGGCGCACCGCATCAACGCGGTGATCCCGTGGTACGGCTACTCGCGGCAGGACAAGAAGTCGGCGCCGCGCGAGCCCATCACCGCCAAGCTGGTGGCCGAGCTGTTGCAGGCCGCCGGTGTGGACCGCGTGCTGACCATGGACCTGCACGCCGGCCAGGTGCAGGGGTTCTTCACCATCCCCGTCGACCACATGACCGCGATCCCCCTGCTGATCGACCACTTCCAGGCCAAGCGCGAGGCCGGGGAGATCAACGACATCGTGGTCGTGTCACCCGACGCGGGGCGGGCGAAGCTGGCCAACCACGTGGCCGAGAAGCTCGGCGCCCGGCTGGCGCTTCTGGCCAAGCAGCGGCCCGAGCACAACCAGGCCGAGATCACGTTCCTGGTGGGCGACGTCGCCGGCCGCGACGCCATCATGATCGACGACATGATCGACACCGCCGGCACGCTGGTGGCCGGGGTGCAGACCATCCGCAAGGCCGGCGCCCGGCGCGTCTACTCCGCCGCCGTGCACGGCCTGTTCTCGGGGCCGGCGTTCGAGCGCCTGCAGGCGTCCGGCCTGGAGGAGGTGGTGGTCACCGACACCATCCCGCTGCCCGACCACGCTCCGAAGGACCTCATCAAGGTGGTATCCGTGGCGCGGATCCTGGCCGACTCGGTGCACAACGTGTTCTGCGACGAGTCCGTGTCCGAGATCTTCTCGGGGGAGAACCAGCTCTTCTAGGCGCTCGGGTGTGGCGCGCTGCACCACGAGGAGAACGTCATGAGTCACGCGCCGACCGAGAAGGAGCCGACCTTCGGGGCGCTCTCTGGCGGACAGCGCCGGCCAGCTGATCGCCTGGCGGGCGGCGAGGGGGCTCGGCGCCGCGATGATGATGCCGGGCACGTTGTCGACCATCACCGCCGCCTCCCCGCCCCCCGAAGAGATCGCAAGGGGTCTCGACGTGGGCCGGCTTCGCCGCCGCCGGCGCGATCATCGGTTTGCTCGCCGCCGGCCTCCTGCTCCAGCAGTGGAGTTGGCGTTCGATCTTCGTCACGTCGGCCATCGTCGCGGTCATCGCTGCCGTGGCGGCAGCCCTGTTCTCCCCGAATACCAGGACGAGGAGCACGATCGTTCGGACCGCCTCGGGGCCCTGTTCACCGCGATCGCGGTTGGCTCCTTGGTCCACGCGATCATCGAGGGCAGCGAGAAGGGTTGGACCGAACCCGTCGTCATCGCCGCCATGGTGATCACCGTGCTCGGTCTGGCCGCGTACGCCTTCATGGGCATGCGGTCAGCCGCGCCGCTGCTCGACCCGCGACTGTTCGGCGACGCGGATTCCGCGCCGGGGCGATCACGATCCTGGGGCGCGCCCAGATGGCTGACACGCAGGAGCAACTGTGACGCCGCATCAGCCCTGAAAGACGCGTCGGACGCAAACCTTCTCCAACGCCTCCGCGGCGTTGCGAGACCCCGCGCTTCTCGACCTTCGGGCAGTTGGACCCGCGGCGGGCCGATGGGATGGTCTGGGGCACCCCACCCTCCCGGACGAAGGGATCGACCATGAACGTCGGACACACCTGTGCGCTCGTGGCCGCACTGGCCGTGGTGTCGGCCCCCGCGATCGCGGATGCCAAGACCGTCGAGACCTCGTTCCAGCTTCAGCAGGTGACGCCGAACCACGTCTGGAACGAGACGTCGTTCATGGCCGACGCGTTTCCGGGAGCCCTGAAGCGCGTGTACCGCTACCGCTACGGCGGCAACACGTTCGTGGGACGGTGGTTCCCGGCGGCCCTGAGCACCGGGGACATCACCCGCGAACTGCAGACCCTGGCCAAGGACGCCCGTGGGTACAAGATGCACGGCATCAGGGGCGTCGTCCTCGACCGCGCGCTGACGGCCGCGGAGGCCAAACAGTTCCGGGTCCTCGTGGACCTCTACCGCGACGCCGACGTGCTCGTGGTGGCCAAGGAGAACCCGGCGTGCACGTCGGGGCTCACGCTGGCCCAGGCGCGGGCGATCGCCACCGGCGCCGTGACGCAGTGGTCGCAGGTGGGGACGGGCTCGGGGCCCATCCGGGTGCACACGCTGGTGGACGGCTTCGGCGACCAGTCGATCCCGATCATGGGGACTCGCTGGGTCAAGACCCGCGTCAACTACCCCACGAGCGCGAAGGGATCGTCCGACGCCGGGATCTCGCTCGCGGCGCGCGGCGACACGTCGGTGGCGTCGCTCACGACGTGGTCGCGGGTGCGACAGTACCGAGGCACCGTGTGCGCGGTGCCGCTCAACGGCGTCGCGGCGGACGACCAGTCGATCTCCGACCTGAAGTTCCCCGCCGCGTTCCCCGTGCGGTACGTGGTGACGAAGGCGCTGGTGGGCCGCACGGCGGTCGACCGCGGCCACGTGGCCGTGATGCGCCAGGCGATGGCGGGGCACCTGCGCTCGGCCCGCCTCAAGGGGATGCTGCGCAGGCAGGGCGTGCTGGTGGTCGGCGACCCCATCACGCCACCGGCGGGCACGCCGCCTCCGGACAGGGGAGCGCCGCCGGCCTCCTGAGCCCGCGCCAGCAGGCGCTGCCCACCCTGCCGCGTTCCCGGAATGCGTGGTAGGAAGCAGGAACCGCCCCCGTCGTAGGAGCTCCCATGCGTCGCCCCGCCCTCACCGTTCTCGCGACCATGGTCGCGCTGGGCGCGACGGCCGCGTCCGCCGTCGCGACCCCCACCGGGTATTCCCCGTGGGAGTGGTCGACGCCCACCCCCAGCGGGCAGGGGCTCTACCGGCTCGCTGTGGTCGGCACCAGCGTGTACGCCGTCGGCCAGGGCGGTGTGGTGCTGCGCAGCGACGACGGCGGCGCGACGTGGCAGGGCCTGCCCAGCGGCACCGAGAACCCGCTGGAGTGGGTGGCGCCCACGTACGGCGGCGGCGTGACGCTGGCCGGGACGTGCGACGTGATGCGCTCCACGCCCACCGGCGGCTTCCGTCGCCTGGCGTACACCCCGTGGTGCCAATACCCGTCGGGCTACGTACCGCAGGTGGGCATGCCGGCGTCGATCTTCTCCCTTGCGCCGGATGGCGTGAACGGCTTCGTGATGGACCGTATGGGAACCCTGGTCACGACGGCCGACGGCGGAGCGACGTTCACGCGCCGCACCAGCGCCGGCGGCCCGACCGACTTCGTGGCACTGACACAGGCCCTCGCGATGGTCGCCGCCAATGGACAGATCCAGCGCACCACGGACGGGGGCAACACGTGGGCCACGGTGACCGCTCCGCCGCCCGGTACGTTTCTGAACGCGCTCACCAGCAACGGAAACTCGGACTACTACGCCGCCGGGCAGGGCGTGGTGATGCGTTCCATCGACAGCGGCGCGACGTGGACGACCGTCAACCCCGGCATCCCACAACCGTTCCGGATCATGAGGATCGCCTGTCAGGGCGACGTGTGCCTCGGGGTGACGGGCGGCCCGCAGCTCTACCGCATCACGGGCGCGGGGACCTCGACCCAGACGCTGACCCCGTCAAGTTCGACCATCAGCGACGTGGCGTTCACCAGCGCGACGCGGGCGGTGGCGGTGGCGACCGACGGGTCGGCGGTGATCTCGGACGACGCGGGTGTGACGTGGCGCCCCGTCGGCTCGTCCCTGCGGGCGTACGGACAGGATCTGACGGTGCCGCCGGTGAGGGCCCGCGGGACGGTCGCCACGTCGGTGTCGCTGTCCCAGGACGGTGTCATCCACACCTCGGATGCGGGTGCGTCGTGGGCGCAGGTGCGCATCCCCTCGTCGGCGCGCGCACGGGACGGTCAGTTCGTGAGCGCCGACATCGGCTTCGTGCTCGACACGTTCGGGGTGGTCTACCGCACCGCCAACGCGGGCGTGTCGTGGCAGGTGTTCCCCGGGCCGCTGGGGTCGACCACGGTCGGGATCGTGGCGCGCACGGACCGCCAGGTGTTCCTGTACGGCCGTTCCCGCATCGTGGTGAGCGACGACGGCGGCGCCCGGTTCCGTGACGTGGCGTGGCCCCGACGGGGTGCGGGTCGCATCATGAGCCTCGAGAACGTGGGGTCGACGCTGGTGCTGCGCACCGGCCTGCGGGTGTTCACGTCGACCAACGCGGGGCGGACCTGGCTGCCCATCAGGCTCGCGGGGGTGCAGGGGCGGGTGACGTCGGCGTCGTGCAGCGGACGCTTCGCCTGCTGGGTCACGACGGCCCGGGGCGGCGTGTACGTCACCACCAACGGCGGGCGCCGATGGGCCAACGTCTCCGTCGCGGCGGGCGCGTACGCCGGCCGTGGCCGCACCCCGGTGGTGGCCGCCCAGGGCGCGCGCGGGGCCTACCTCGCCTGGGGCACCGGCTGGGTGGCGCGGACGAAGGACTCAGGTCTCACGTGGGTACCCCAGCGGCTGAGCACCCTGCCGGTCCCGGCGGTGGCGGCGACGCCGTCGGTGGCGTATGCGGTCGACCAGAGCGGGGCCGTCCTGCGCGCCCTGCCGTCGGCGACGGCGGGAACGCCCACCCGCATCACGCTGCGGGTGCGCAAGGGGCCGCGCCCCAACCGGCTGGTGCTCTCGGGCCGCCTCACCGGTGCCCAGGGCGGCGAGACGCTCAGCATCACGTCCACCCGCGGCGAGCGGTCGTCGGTGACGGTGTCCTCCAACGGGTCGTTCACCATCACGCGCGCGGCGCGGCCGGGCACCGGGTTCGTGGCGCAGTGGGCGGGGGACGGGGTGCGGCAGGGGGCCGCGACGCCCGTCACGCGCGCCCGCCGCTGACGCGGCTGTGGAACGCGGCCCCGCCGCGTTCCACGCCCACCGCTCGCCCGCTGCGCGGGTGCGATACTCCACTCGATGCGGATACCGGACGTCCTGGTCGACTCGCCGGCGTTCCGCTGGCTGTGGGCCTCCCGGGTGGTGTCGTTCACCGGCGACGGCGTCGCGAACCTCGCGCTGGTGCTGCTGGCCGCCGACCTCTACGGCCCCCCCGGGGTCAGCATCATGCTGCTGGCGCAGTCGCTGCCGCGCTTCCTGGGTCCACTGGCCGGGGCCATCGTCGACCGGGTCGAGCAGCGCGGCCTGATGCTGGTGTGCGAGCTGGGCCAGGCGATCCTGGTGGCCACCATCGCGCTCGCGACGCCGCCGTTTGCGGTCACGCTGGCGCTGGTGGCCGCGATGTCGGCCCTGGTGGCGCTGTTCGCCCCCGCCGGGCGCAGCGCGGTGCCCGCGCTGGTGGCCCCGGACCAGCGGCTGTCGGCCAACGCCCTGCTGGGCCTGGCGTTCAACCTCGAGGTGGCGCTGGGGGGCCTGCTCGGCGGTGCGCTGGTGGCGGCGGTGGGGGTGCAGGCCGCCCTTCTGGCCGATGCCGCCAGCTTCGTCGGCTCCGCCCTGCTGCTGTCGCGCGTGCCGCGCCTGCCACCGCAACCCGACGCCCGCGCCGAGGGGCTGGCGCGCGCCGTGGCCGGCGGCGTGGCGTACGCCCGCCGCGACCCGCTGGTGCGGACGCTGGTGCTGGCCACGGTGGCCCTGGTGATGCTGGCGGGCGTCGACAACGTGGCGATCGTGTTCGTGGCCCGCGACGTACTGGGCGGCGGGCCCGGCACGTTCGGGCTGCTGGTGGCGGTGTTCGGGGCGGGCATGATCGCCGCGTCCGCCGTGCTGGCCCTGCGCCGCGCGAGCGCGGACCCGATGCGCCTGACCGTGGTGGGCTTCGCCGCCACCGGCGCGGGCCTCGTGATCACCGGGCTGGCGCGCGTGCTGCCCGTAGCGGCCGTGGGCCAGGCGGTGGGCGGCGCCGCCAACGGCATCGAGAACATCGCGGCCGACACGCTGATTCAGGAGCGCGTGCCCCGGCACCTGCTGGGCCGCGTGTTCGGCCTGATGAACATGGGGGCGCAGGTGGGCCAGGTGGTGGCGCTGGGGCTGGCCGCGGGCATGCTGGCGGTGATGGGACCCGGCACCGCGATGCTGGTCGCGGGGGTCGCCACGCTCGGGCTGTCGGTGGTGCTCGCCCTCGTGCTTCGCCGGATGGTGGTCACCGGCGGGTCGCCGCACCCCCGGTAGGACGCTGCGGGGGCGCACCGCCGCGACCGCCGTCACCCCATCGCGGCCTTCACCAGGGCGGCGACGCGCTTCTCCACCGCGGGGGTGAGGGCCACCACAGCGAACGCCGACGGCCACATGTCGCCGTCGTCGAGGGCCGCGGCGTCGCTGAACCCCAGCGTGCAGTAGCGGGTCGTGAACTTCTTCGACGCCTGGAAGAAGCACAGCACGTCGCCGTCCTTCGCGTACGCCGGCATGCCGTACCAGGTGCGCGGCACCAGGGTGGGGGCGGCCTCGAGGATCACCTGGTGAAGACGCTCGGCGATGGCGCGATCGCCGTCGTCCATCTCGGCGATCTTCGCCAGCACGTCGGCGGTGCCGTCGGCCTTCTTACCGCGCTTGCGCGCCGTCTTCACCTCGGCGGCGCGCTCCTTCATGGCGGCCTTCTCCTCGGCGCTGAACCCCTCGGCCTCCGCGTCGCCGTCGGGTGCGGTGCTCTTGCGTGCCATGTCGCGCCTCCTTCGTCGGGACGTCCACCATCATCCCGGACGACGCGCGAGACCGCGACAACGTGACACGACAAGGCGCCGAGAGGCTAGACGGGGCCCTCGCCGTCCACGCGGGTGAGGTCGGGGGTGGGCACGCCCGCGGTGATGATGGTGCCGTCGGCGCGGTGGTCGCCCACCACGGGGTGGAGGCCGCCCAGGCTGGTGCGACGGGGACCCTGACCGTCGAGGGCCACGTCCACCGGGGCGCCGGGCGCGGGCGTCACCGGCTCGCCGCGCACGCTCACGGTGACGGCCTCGCCGTCCTCCACCGCGAACCGGATGCGGGTCTCCTCCACCGTCACCCGCAGCCGCGTGCCGCGCACCAGGATGGGGAACGTGATGCCCTCCCAGTCCTCGGGCAGGCGGGGGTCGAACGTGATGTCGCCGTCGTAGTCGCGCATGCCGGCGAACCCGTACACCAGGCTGTTCCACACCCCGCCTGCGGCCGCGACGTGCACGCCGTCCGTCGCGTTGCGGTGCGCGTCCGCCAGGTCGACGTACAGGCCCTTGTAGAAGTACTCCAGGGCCATCTCGTTGAACCCCACCTCGGCGGCGATGATGCTCTGCACCACGGCCGACAGGGTGGAGTCGCCCGTCGTGATGGGGTCGTAGTACTCGAAGTCGGCCAGCTTCTCCTGGTCGGTGAAGCGGTTGCCCTGCAGCAGCAGCGCCAGCACCACGTCCGCCTGCTTCAGCACCTGGAAGCGGTAGATCACCAGCGGGTGGTAGTGCATCAAAAGGGGCCGGTTCTCGGCCGGCGTGGCGGCCAGGTCCCACAGCTCGCGGTCGAGGAAGTACTCGTCCTGGGGGTGCATGTCGAGCGTGGCGTCGTACGGGATGTGCATGCGGGCCGCGCAGTCGCGCCACTCCGCCACCTCCTCCGCGGTGACGTCCAGCCGGTCCACCAGCCGCTGGTACGCGCCGGGCTCGTCGCGGCGCATGTCGTCCAGGGTCGCGGCGGCCTTCTCGAGGTTGAACCGCGCCATCACGTTGGTGAACAGGTTGTTGTTCACCACGGTCGTGTATTCGTCCGGCCCGGTGACGCCGTGGATGTGGAACGAGCGCCCGTCCACGGTGAACCGCCAGAAGCCGAGGTCGGCGTACATGCGCGCCGTCTCCACCAGCGTCTCCATGCCCCGCCGGTACAGGAAGTCGCGGTCGCCGGTGACCTCCACGTACTTCATCAGCGCGTACACGATGTCGGCATCGATGTGGTACTGCGCCGTGCCGGCCGCGTAGTAGGCCGACGCCTCCTCGCCGTTGATGGTGCGCCACGGGAACAGGGCGCCCCGCTGCGACAGCTCGGTGGCGCGCTCGCGGGCGGGCTCCAGCAGGTTGACGCGGAACGACAGGGCGTTGCGGGCCATGGTGGGGTTGGTGAACGTGAGGAACGGCATCACGTAGATCTCGGAGTCCCAGAAGTAGTGGCCCTCGTAGCCCGAGCCCGTCACCCCCTTCGCCGCGATGCCCATCTGGTCGGCGCGCGCCGCGGCCTGGGCCACCTGGTAGATGGCCCACCGCACGGCTTGCTGCGTGGCGGGGCGCCCGGCCACCACCACGTCGCTGGACGTCCAGAACGACGCCAGCCACTGGCGCTGGGCCTCCTCGATCTGCGCGAAGCCCACGTCGCGCACGCGGTCGAGGGTGCGGCGGCAACGGTCGAACAGCTCGCGCACCGGCACGCTGCGTGACGTGTGGTACGCCACGGCCTTGGTGATGCGGATGGGAACCCCGGGCTCGGCGATGACGCGGTACACCTTCTTGCCCAGGTCGTCCTCGATGCCCACCAACTCCTCGTACTCGTTGGTGGTGTGGATGGCGTGGTCGGCACCCACGGCCAGCGTCATGCCCGAGTCGGCGCAGCGGTACCCCATCAGCATGCGCCGCTCGTTGTGCCAGCGGCCGCGCGGCTGCAGCACGCGGCGGTCGAACCGGCTGGAACGCCGCGGGTCGGCCATCGCCGGCGGCCGCACGTCGGTGCCGTTGCCGTCCTTGCCCTGGCCGTTGCCGTTGCCGTTGCCGCCGTTCGCGCGGACGTTGTACTCGTTGCCGCCGTCCTGCCGGTTGATGATCTGCGACGACACCACCACCGGGGCCCTGCCGCTGAGCATGGTGATCTCGAGGGTCATCAGCGCCAGGTGCCGCTCGGTGAACGACACCATGCGCGTCGAGCGCACCCGCAGCCGCTTGCCGGAGGGCGTCAGCCAGATGAGGTCGCGTCGCAGCACGCCCTCGCGGAAGTCGAGGCGGCGCTCGTACTCCTCCAGGTCGGCCACCGGGATGGCCAGCGGCTCGTCGTCGACGTACAGCTTCATCACCTTCGTGTCGGGCACGTTCACGATGGTCTGGCCGGTGCGGGCGAAGCCGTACGCCTCCTCGGCGTGGTTGATGGGCCACGTCTCGTGGAAGCCGTTGATGTACGTACCGTGGTCGACGGACGGGCGACCCTCCTCGGGGTTGCCGCGCATGCCCAGGTAGCCGTTGCCCACAGCGAACAGGGTCTCGGCGACGCCGATGTCGCGCTCGGCCACGCCGGTCTCGACCAGGGCCCACTCGTCGACGGGGTACGTGGTGCGGTCGACCGGATCCCGGTCGGCGTCGCTGCGGCTCACCTGCGCCCCTCCTCGATGAGTTCGGCCAGGTCGGTCACCACGCGGTCGGCGCCTGCGGCGCGCAGCGCGTCGGTGCCCACGCCGCGGTCGACGCCGATGACGCGCCCGAAGGCGCCGGTGCGTCCCGCCGCGACCCCCGACACCGCATCCTCGAACACCACGGCCCGTGCGGGCGCGACGCCCAGCTGCGTCGCCGCGTACAGGAACGTGTCGGGCGCGGGCTTGCCGGGCAGGTCGTGGTCGCGGGCCACCAGCCCGTCGACGATCACCCGGAACCGGTCGTCGATGGCGGCCCGGGCCAGCACCGACGCGGCGTTGCGCGACGACGACACGATCGCCATGGGAATCCCCAGGCCCACGAGGTGGTCGACCAGGGCGCGCGAGCCCGGGTAGGGGGCGATGCCGTCGCGCACCAGCACGTCGTTGAACGCCTGGTTCTTGCGGTTTCCCAGGCCGCACACGGTGCGCGCGTCGGGCGGGTCGTCGGGGGTGCCCTCGGGCAGCGTGATGCCCCGGGAGGCCAGCACGGCGCGCACGCCGTCGTAGCGGGGGCGGCCGTCGACGTCGCGGTAGTAGTCGGCGTCGCTGTAGTCGGCGGGCTTGCCCTCGGCGTGCAGGAAGTCGTTGAACACCTGCGACCACGCGGCCATGTGCACCTCGGCCGTGGGCGTGATGACGCCGTCCAGGTCGAACAGGGCGGCGTCGAAGTCGGTCCACTTCATGCGGGGATGGTAGAAGGCCCGGCGGGGGAGGGTATCGCCGGGCGCGTTCCGTGCAGGGTTACCGCTTGGCGGTCCGGGGCTTGGTGGGTTTGGGTGGGTGGAGGCTGGCGGTGCCGCCGCCGCCCAGGCGTCCGATGGAGGGGTGTCCCCAGCAGGTGACGCGGTCGCGGGTGCGTAGCACGCACCAGGGGGCGGCCTCGCGGATATCGGTCATCTTCATGACGGGTGCGGGCGGGGGGGTGCCCCAGCACTGAAGGCGGGACGCGGGGGTGACGCCGCAGCCGCCGGGGCGCTCGGCGTCGAACGCGAACCGGCGGACGTCGGGCAGTGTCCCGTCCTCGGCGGGTGGTGGTTCGATGGACCGGATGTAGCCGTTGTTTCCCCAGCACATCACCTGGCTGGTGCGCAGCAGAGCGCAGACCCTCCAGAACTGTACCTGTACCTCGCGCACCCCGGTGAGGCCGGGTACCTGGCGGGGTGTGGAGTCGGACTGGCGCAGGCCGTCGCCGAGCGTGCCCCAGCGGCCCTCGCCCCAGCAGTACACGGTTTCGTCCCGCATCACGGCGCACGCGGCGTGCTGACCGACCGACACACCGCTGGCGGGGCCGGGCAACGGGATGGTCTGCGGCGCGTCCGGGGGCGGGCCCGGGCCGTCGCTGCCCACGTACATGGGGCCGGTCGGCAGGCCCCAGCACTTCACCTGCCCGTCGATCTGGGCGACGCACGTGTTGTGGCTACCCGCGCTCACCATCCGCGCGGGGCCAAGGCCCGCGACGAACGCCGGGCCGGGGGGAGACGACCCCGGTTTATCCCGTTCGGGTGAGACCGCGCCAAACCGGTTGTCACCCCAGCAGATGACTCGTCCGGCGGCCACGATCGCGCAGGCGTGGAGAGTGCCCACCGCCACAGACCGCGCACTCCGCACCGAGGGGACGACGATGGGCGTCGTCGAGGTGGGCTGGGCTCCGTACATGCCGAATCCCCAGCACGCCACTCGGCCATCGTCACGCACGGCGCACCCCGCCGGGCGCTCCCCGTTCCAGCCCCCGGTCGACACACGGGCGGGCGTGGAGCTGCTGGCGGCGGCGTGGCCGGCGAGGCCACGCACACAGCTCCAGAAACGGCGACCACCCACCGAATGCCCGATGTCGTCAGCATGAACCGAACCTAACCCACCGGTGGCTCGTAGCCGGGGGCCGGAAGTCGTGGTCCGGTTTGCATGGTGTAAGAGTAGTGGTCCCACGCGTTTCGGAACCACAGGTCCCAGTAGTCGAACGCGAGCCCCATGGGCCCCCGTACTCCCAGGCCCCACGAGCCAGGGCCGAGGTCGTTGCGTTCGGCGATGGCGATCCACCCCTTGTCGGCGTGCCGGCGCAGCGTGTGGAAGATGCGGTCGAGGAACCGCTCGTTGTTGGCCGAGCTGGCCGCGTTGAGGTAGCGGCGCGACATGCCGATGATCGGGTGGATGATCGTGGGCGACCCGCTGTAGTTCGCCGCCTTGTAGCGCATCAGCCAGTCCAGGCGGTACGTCGCCGGCTGATTGGGCACGGGATCGCGGTTCTCGCTGCCCCAGATGAACTGGTACAGCCACTCGTCGCGGGTGGCGACCGACGTGGACGACGCGCTGCAGTAGCTGTACTGCGACCCGGCGTACTTGTCGCTCGCGGGTGCTTCGCTGTCCCTCACCTTGCGAAAGTGCGGGTACAACTCCACCGCGATGCGACCGCCGGAGGCCATCAGCTGGTTCAGGGGGTAGATGCCCGCCTGGTAGTCGACCAGCGGCCCGTTGGTGAGGTAGCAGCCCCAGCGGTACGCGTGGCTCGCCCCGTGGTTGGTGCCCATGAGCCACGCGGCGTTGGTGACCAGGAACGACGAGTTGAGCCGGGCCCCATCGCTGTACGTCAGCTCGTCCCACATCACCACCGCGGGACCCCCGGGCGCGCCCGGGGGGTCGCCCAGCGCGGCGATGGTTTCGCTCACCAACTGGTTGGGGTCCTTCAGGGCTCCGGTGCCTTCCCAGCATGAGATGCGCTGGCACCAGTAACCCTCCGGCACGCCGTTCGGTGAGGTCGTGTCGGGTCCGCGGGTGTTGACGAAGTGGCTCCTGTGCTGGCCGGGAGCCACCGGGGCGGTCATGTCGACCCAGGCGGCAGGGCTCTGCATCAGGCACGTGGTCATGCTCACCGTGAGGCCTCCTCGTCAAGATGGTCGCGATCCTCTGCTTCCGCGAGCATGCACTCCACGTCGAACACGTCGGTGCCGCGAAACGTGCCGTACGCCTGCACCGTCATGCCGGCCAGAGGGGTCACCGCGGCGTCGCGACGCAGGATGTTGAGCCGGACGACGCCGACGCGGCGCCCCAGCGAGCTGTCCCTCACCGCGACCCGTCCCTGCCCGTCGGCGGTGCCCACGATGCTGTCGTAACCCTCCGGGGGAGGCATCGCGCCGCCGGGGCGGAACGCGGGCGGCTCGGGCAGCCGATAGAGGAACGGGTGCTTGGCATCCTGCACCATTCGCGGCGTGAACAGCGCCACGTCGCCTTCCATGCGCGGCGCCACCGGCCACTTCGGCGCCCCCGAGAGGGTCTGGCCGACGCCGGGCAGCGGGTCCAAGGCCTCCGGGGTCGCCGCGGCCGCGGCCCGCCCGGGGCGGCCGACCAAGTAGCTGGCCGCGAGGCCAGACCCAGCGGCCATCAGCATCTGGCGGCGGGTGGATCGCACGTCGCCGGGAGGGACAACGTCGTGAGACATCAGCAGGACACCTTTCCGCCAGCGCGCACGGTGGTGTCACTGGTTTGCACATGATGCAAGCCAGTGATCAACGCGTCGCGCCAATCAAGATAAACGCACTACGAATGTGAGGGGAATGTTAGGGGGGGGGCGCGAGCCCGTGTCAAGGGGCAGGCGTCGCTGCCATGCGCACCGCCTCACCTCGGGCGGAGGGACCGGTTCAGGCCGTGACGGTGGCAGGCGTACGGTCGTCGCCGGGCGCGTCGCCGCACGCCCAGGTGGCGGCCAGGGCCAGCGCCGCCGCCACCGTGCACACCCAGAACGCGTTGGCCCCGCCGTGCGCGTCGGCCACGACGCCCGCGAAGTACGTGCCGGGGGCCAAACCGGCGCTGATGCCGGTGCTGATGAGGCCCATGGCCTCGGTGAGGCGCCCGCCGGGCGTGTGCTCCTGCACCAGCGAGAACAGGGCGATCAGCGTGGGGGCGATGGCCATGCCGGTCGCGAACATCGCGGCGCCCAGCATCCACAGGCCCGTCACCAGCGGCACGCCGACGAAGCCCACGGTCAAGAGGCCCACGCCTCCCCGCAGGCGCCGGGGCAGGCTGAGGCGCCACACACGCCCCCCGGCCACGACGCCCGCCAGCAGGCTCCCCACCGACAGCACCGCCAGGATCGCCCCGGACGCGGCCTTGCGACCGGCGTCCTCGGCGAACGCAACGGTGGCCACTTCCATGGCCCCGAACATGCCGCCCATGCACGTGGCCACGACCGCCAGCGGCACCAGCCGCCCCCACGGCATGCGGGCGACGTCCCTGCGGTGCCCGCGCGCGGCGACGGGGGGTTGGGTGCCGCGCTGTGCCGCCAGGGCCAGCGGTCCCAGCGAGCCGACCGCCATGGTCACCAGCAGACCCAGCTCGGGGAAGGCCAGCGTGGAGAGGAACGTCACCAGCGCCGGGCCCACGACGAACACCACCTCGTCGGCCACCGACTCGGCCGCGTACGCGGTGTGCAGCTTCACCGGGTCGTCCACGAGCGCGCTCCAGCGCGCCCGCACCATCGCCCCCACCTGGGGCAGGGCGGCGCCGGCCACGACGGCCAGCGCGTGGGGCGCCGGGCTGGGCCACCCCCGGCTGACGGACACCACCAGGAGGCCCGTGGTGAACCCGAACACGACGGCGTCCACCGACAGCACGCGCGCCTGCCCGAACCGGTCGGCCAGCCGCCCGTGGGGAAGGGCCGCCGCCGCGTTGCCGATGACGTAGGCCGCCGAGATCTGGCCCGCGAGCGCGTACGAGCCGTGCAGGGCGCTCACCAGCAGCACGATGCCGAGCGTCATCATCGACAGCGGCAGCCGGGCGACGATGCCGGTGCTCCACATCAGCCGGGTGCCACGGTGTGCGAACACCCGCCGATACGAGGAGATCATCCGGACGATTGTAGGTGCTGCCGCCCGCTCGGCGGGTACGCGCGTACGCTTGCGCCGTCGCCGCGGCCGGAGCACGCTCGCCGAAAGCACCCCGAGCCGAGGTTCCCGATGCGCGTGAAACGTTCCCTCCTACGTTCCGGTATCGCGATGCTGGCGGTGGTCACGCCGGCCCTGGGGCAGACGACGCCCACCGGTACGACGCCGGACGGGGTCGAGGCTCCCTTCTCGGTCTCGGTGCACGTGGACGTCGCGCGCGATCGCGAGGTCACCATCAGCGTGACCGGTGGGATGCAGCCGTGGGCCGACGACCCGGGCATCTGGCGCGAGACGTCGCGCAGCGAAGGGGCCGTGGCCGTCTCGATCGACCGCCACACCGAACCGTGCCCCGCCGACATCGAGGACCTTCCGGACGAAGGCTGGTGGCTGACGCAGTCCGGCGACACCATGTGGGAGGACGTGCTCGAGGTTGGCGCCATGGAGTGGACGGGGTCCTTCACGCCGGGTCTCGCGGCCGAGGGGCACTTCCGGGTGTGTGCCTACCTGTGGGCCGACCTCGCCACCGTTTACGACGACGACGCCGACGAGGTTCTGCCAGGGGACGAGTACACCGCGGTCGGCGCGGGAGGCTACGACGTCACCTCCGCCTCAGGCGCGCTCCCGACCTCGCGGGTGGTGGGCCTGCTGTTGCACTCACGCACCATCCCCGGCGACGCGAAACGCGCGATTCGCGCGGCCTACCGCCACCAGGGAGGACGCCGGCTGTGGAATCGCGCCGTCGACGTCACCGGGGAGGGGAACATCGACAACGTCGTGTACACCATGGCCGGCCGCAGCGGGCAGACCCGGGCGTACTACATCGTCACGCGGGACGGCGGTGCCGCGCGCGTCGTCGCCGGCCTCGCCCGTGCGCGCGGGGTGTGGATCCACGCGGACGACGGCACGTTCACCGAGGAGATGCCGTGGCCACGGCGACCCGGCTACACATCGGTGCGCAGGTTCCGGTGGGACGGCATGCGGTTCCACCAGGCGGGGGTCCGCCGCATCGCCCTGAACCAAGATGGTCACTGACGGAGCCGGCGCAGGGGCCCGGTGACCTCACGCGGCGCGGTCGATCTGCCGACATCAATGACGCAGGCTCCACCCCGCACAGTCTCACCGCCACCGGCGACGGAAAGGCGTTTCACCGCCCCATGCAGGTCACCAGCGTCATCGTCGCGGTGCTCGCCGCGCACCTTCTGTGCTTCGGGGGGCTCGCGTTCCTGATGGGACGGAAGCTGCCGCAGGTGCGCGGTACCCGCGAGATCGGCTGGTGCACCACCATGCTGAGCGCCTCGTTCGTGCTGCAACTGGTGGGAGAGCGCCCCGACTGGAGCGTCCTGGGCGTCGTCAACCACACGATGTCGACCCTCGCGCCCGTGCTGCTGTGGGTGGGCGTGCGCCTGATGCTGGCCGAGCGGGCCCCCTCATGGTGGATGCTCGCGCAGGGCGCCGTGGCCTACACCGGGGCCCAGATCGCCGCGCACGTGCTGTTCGGCCCCGCGGCCCGGTTCGTGCTGCTGTCGGCCTGCGCCTCGGCGATCCTCGCCGTGTTCACCGTGACGATCTGGCGCAGCTCGTGCCGGTACCCGTACGGCCACCTGCGCATGCCGCTGCGCGTGATGGCCGTGATCTGCGCCGGCTTCGGGGTTCAGCACGTACTCAAGATGACCCTCGTGCTGCGCGACGGGCTGCCGGCGCTGGACGGGTCGCGCCCCGCGCAGATGGTGTTCTACGGCTACCTGTCGGTGATGGCCGTGGTGCTGGCCCCGCTGCTCACGTGGATGGTGTTCATCCGCCTCACGCGCGAGCTGGAGGTGGCCGTCGTGCACGATCCGCTGACCGGCGTGCTGAACCGCCGCGGCATGATGCGGCGCCTGTCCGAGCACCTGGCGCAGCGCTCCGCCCCCGGGGTGGCGCTGCTGCTGGTGGACATCGATCACTTCAAGGCCGTCAACGACGCCCACGGCCACGCCGCGGGTGACGAGGTGCTGTGCCGCGTGGCGCAGGCGTTGCGCGCGCACGTGCGGGAGGGCGATTTCGTGGCCCGCACCGGCGGGGAGGAGTTCATCGTCGGCTGCCTCGACCCCGAGGCGGACGCGGCCCCCGCGCTGGCCGAGCGGCTGCGCGCGGCCGTGGCCGCCATCCGCATGCCGCTGCACGACGACGAGCCCGGCACCGAGACGGTGTCGTGCACCGTCAGCATCGGAGTGTCGCCGGTGTTCCGGCACGAGGACGGCTTCGACATGGCGTTCCACGACGCCGACCAGGCGATGTACGCCGCCAAGGGCGGGGGCCGCGACCGCGTGGTCGTGGCGCCCCAGACCCGGGCCGAGGCGGCCTGACCTAGTCGCCGGCGAGGCCCCGGCGCGCCGCCCAGTGGGCCAGCTCGTGCCGGCTCGACAGCTGCAGCTTGCGCAGCACCGACGACACGTGGGTCTCGACGGTGCGGGGTGAGATCTGCAGCTGGAGCGCGGCCTGCTTGTACGCGTAGCCGCGCGCGATCAGGCGCAGCACGTCGCGTTCGCGCGGCGTCAGCTGCTCCACCTCGGGGTCGACCGCGCCCACCGGCGCCCGGCCCGAGAACGCGTTCAGCACGAACCCCGCCAGGCGCGGGCTGAACACCGGCTCGCCGCCCCGCACGGCCACCACGGCGGCCGCCAGGTCGGCGGTGCTGATGGACTTCTCCACGTACCCCCGGGCCCCGGCGCGGATGATGGCGATGACGTCCTCGGGCGCGTCCGACACCGTGAGGGCCAGGAAGCACTGCGCCGGCCGCCGGGCCAGCACCTGCTCGAGCACCTCAAGGCCGCCGCCCCCGGGCATGTGCACGTCCAGCAGCACCACGTCCGGCGCCGCGTCCAGCACGGTCTGGATGGCGGTGGGCACGTCGCCGGCCTCTCCCACCACGTCCACCAGGCCGTCGAGCTCGGCGCGCACGCCCGCCCGGAAGAGGGCGTGGTCGTCCACCAGCACGACGCGGGGAAGGGGCGTCACGGGGCGGTCCGCCGGGGCACGCTCATCATCACCTCGGTGCCGCTGCGCGTGGACGCCACCACCACTTCACCGCCGGCGCCCTCGACGCGGGCCCTCACGCGGTCGAGCGCGTCCCGGCGCTCGGCCGGCGCGTCGCCGGGGGCAAACCCGGGGCCGGCGTCGCTGACCCACACGGTCACCTCGTCGTCGTCGCATTCGGCCTGCACCTGCACGCGGGGCCCGGCGTGGCGGGCGGCGTCGGTGATCGCGTCGCGGACGGCGTCCAGGAGGACGGGCGGGGCGGGCTCCGTCACGGCCTCGTCGAGCGCCGTCACGTCGACCGTGACGCCGGGATGCGCGCGCTCCACGTCGCGGGCGACGTGCGTCAGCGCGGCCAGCAGCTCCTCGTCCGCGGATGGCGCGCCCCGCAGGGTCGCCTCCTGGCGTGCGGCCAGCGCGGCCACCGCGGCCGGGTCGTCGGCGTGCGCGCGGATCTGCTCCAGCGCGTGCAGCATGGACTCGCGCGCGGCGGCGTCCGCGGGGTGACCCTGATGGTCGGCCCGCGCGGCCAGCGTGGCCCGCCGCCACCCGCGCGACCCGTCGGCGAGGGCGGCGATCACGAGCGCCAGCGTGATGAGCGCCAGCACCGCCACCACCGGCAGCGCGGCGCCCGACGTGCCCAGCGCCATCGCACCGAGCACGGTCACCACCCCGGCGGCGCCCGCGACGAGGGGCAGGCGCGACCGCCACCCGGGCCATGAGGTGAGCGCGATCATCCGGGGTCGTCCACCGTCAAGGGGGCGGCGGGCCGCAGCGTGCCGTCCGGGAGCTCGGTGTTCCACTCGGAGGCGCCCACGCCGTTCACCCACAGCACGCGCCTGCCGCCACCGAGGTCGACGTCCTGCCGCGTCCAGTACGTGGCCCTCACCGAGGGCGGTGCACACGGCCCCGCCGCCGATTGCGCGACGGCACGTTGCCACGGCACGATGCCCTTCAACCACCGCGCCCAGCGCCCGGGCGTGCCGTCGCGCACCTGCGCGGCGGTCCACGGCTGCATCCACCGGTCTCCTGGCGACACCTCGCTGGGCGGCGGGTTGGGCGGGACGAGCTCCCACGGCCACGCGGTGGCGAAGGGCTGGCCCCGTCCCTGGTCGTCGAACGTGCTCGTGCTCAGCCACCCGTTGACGGGACCGAGCCTGTCGGGGAAGTCGCGCACCACCACGGTGCCGGGTGACGCGACGTCCAGCGTCAGGTCCACCGCGTCCGCGCCGACGGCACGCCGCGTGACCACGGTCTGGCTGGCGGAGCCCGGGTGAATGCGCCCGAACAGCACCAGGGCGACGCCATCGGCCGTCCCCGAGAGCTCCCGTGAGAAGAAGTCGATGACGGGGAATCCCGCGGCGTCCGACCCGGGCTGCAGCGACACGGCCCGCAACGCCTCTGACGTAAGCCGCCCGGGGTGGGGCAGCCTGGTGTACCGCACGGTCACGTTGATGCACCGGTCCTGGGGCAGCGCCACCACGACGTGGCCGGTGTCGCTGCGCGCCGACAGCGAGATGGTCGCCCCGCGCGGCAGCTGCGCTGTGCGCAGGTCGATCAGCAGCGGGCCCAGCCCCCGGCGGTACGACGGCGCCAGGTCGGCCACCGACGCGGGCACCACGATCTGCGCCCCGGTGGATCCAGGGGCGATGCGCACCGGATCGGTGTGGGCGAGCGCCGCCGGGACGCAGGCCGCGCACACCATCACCGCGACCGGCAGCGCCCTGCGCCGCCAGAGCGTCGCGGCGACCGCCAGCGCCAGGACGGCGGCGACGGGCACCACCCAGACCAGGCCGAACACCGACGCCAGCACGCCCAGCTCGGCCGCCGCCAGCGCCGCCACCACGGTGACCGCCACGCGCACGACGAGCCCCGCCCGGCTGAGCGGCGACCGGACCGGGGGTGATGCTGGCGAGGGCGAGGGCATCGTCACCTGACGCGCGGACGTGGACCTGGCCGAAGCGTACCGGGGGCGCGGCGCCGCCCGGCGTCACGGCGTCGTCCGCTTCGGCACCCGCAGCATCACCTCGGTGCCCGCCTCGGTGGAGTCGATCACGGCCTCGCCGCCCACGCCGTCCATGCGCCCGACGATGGCGTCGCGCACCCCCCGGCGCTCGGGCGGCACGTCGTCCAGGCGGAAGCCGGGGCCCGTGTCGCGCACGAACACGGTCACCACGCCCTCGTCCTCGCACTCGGCGTACACCCGCACCCGCGGGCCCGCGTGGCGGGCCGCGTTCAGCATCGCCTCGCGGGCCGCCTCCACGGTGACGACCAGCGCCTCGGTGAGCGGCACGTCGCCCACGGTGACCACGTCGACGGCCGCGCCGGCGTGGGCCTCCTCCACCTCCCGGGCCGCCCGCTTCAGCGCGGCGGCCAGCGTGCCGGCGTCGGCGCCGGGCCGGTCACGCCCGGCCAGCCAGTCGCGCAGGTCGTGTTCCTGGCGCCGGGCCAGCTGCGTCACGGCGGCGGGGTCGTCGGCCCGGCGCTGGATCAGCGCCAGCGTCTGCAGCACCGAGTCGTGCAGGTGGGCGGCGACCTCCTGCGGCCCCCGGGCCACCGGCGCGGACGCCTGCGTGTGCGGAGCGCGCCGGCGCACCACCCACAGCGTCACCAGCGCCGCGGGCACCACGGTGACGAGCCCCATCAGCACCAGCCCGGCCAGCACCGTGAGCGGCTGCGCGAACGCGAGCCGCCGCAACACCAGCGCGGACGCCAGCACGATCAGCGCCAGCCCCGCGAGCGCCGGGCCCAGCACCCGCAGCGCCTGGTCGGCGTCCCGCCCGGTGGTGCCCGCCGCCATCGCCTGCCACGGCGTGAGGTTCTCGTCCCGGGGCTGCGTGACGCGCCCGAGCGTCAGTCCCACCAGCACGCCGCCCGCCACCATCAGCGCCGCGGGCACGATCAGCGGGCCCAGGGAGAGGCCGCCCAAGAGCCACGCCAGCAGCGCCACGTTCACCAGGCCCAGGGCCACCAGGCCGACGACGCCCGCGCCGACCTCGGCGCGCAGGCGCGCCATGCGGCGGGCCAGCTCGGCGCCCAGGAGGCCCAGCGCGGCGAGGCCCAGCACGCCGACGACCAGCGGGGTGATGCGCGACGGGCCCATCAGGATGGCGATACCCAGCGTCGCCACCGCGGTGGCACCGGCGGCCAGGGGCAGGTACGCCAGGCGGTGGGTCGCGCGCACGGCGACGGGTTCCGCGGTGTTGTGGGCGGTCATCGCGTCACCGCCGGTCCCATGGGCGCGGACGGGGCCAGCGCGCCGTTGGCGTCCCACCGGTGCCACCGCACGGTGCCCTGCCCGTTCACGCTCAGAAGCCGCGACGAATCACCGGCGGGCACCTGGACGGACGCCCAGTAGCCGGCGCGGACCGTGGGGGTGGCGCACGTGCCCGCCGCGCGGCGGGCCTGGGCGCGCAGCTCGGGCACCACTCGGCGCAGCCACGCGTCCCAGCGCTGCGGCAGTCCCCGGCGTCGCTCGGCCGCCGTCCACTCGGCCGACCACGCGTCGCGCAGGCGCATCGCCCCGGGCGCGGGGGTCGCGTTGATGCCCTGCGGCCATGCCGAGCCGCCGGTGCCCGGCTCCCAGCTCTCGCCCAGTGGGCCGATGCCGGCGGGGAAGTCGCGCACCACGACGGCCGCGGGCGACGCCACGTCGAGCGTCAGCCGCACCGCGCGCGGGTCGGTGGTGCGTCGCGTGACCACCGTGGTGGACGGCGAGCCCGGCGTGATGCGGCCGAACATCGCCAGGCCGGGACCCATCACCTGCGTCGCCGGGGCCAGCTCGAACCACCGCATCAGCGCGACGCTGCCGTCGGGCGGCGCCCACGGCAGCGACGCGGCGCGCAGCGCCCGCGACGTGAGGGGCCCGGGTGCGGGCAGCGCCCGGTAGCGCACGGTGACGTCGACGCAGCGGTCGCGCGGCAGCGCCACCACCACGCGGTCGGTGTCGCTGCGGGCCGACAGCGTGATCTCCCGGCCGGGCGGCAGGTCGGCGCGGCGCAGGTCGATCAGCAGGGGGCCGACGCCCTGGCGGTACGAGGCCTCAAGCTCGTCGGCCGCCAGCGGCTGCACGATGCGGATGCCCTGAAGGCTCGGCGCGATGCGCGCGGGGTCGTCCTGGGCCATGGCGGTGGGGAGGCACGCGGCGCACGCCACCGCGGCTACCGGCAGGGCGCCCCGGCGCCACACCGTGGCGGCCGCCACCACGGCCACGAGGGCCGCCAGCAGCACCGCCCAGGCGGCTCCGAACACCGACGCCAGAAGGCCGATCTCGGCGGCCACCAGCGCCGCCGCGGCGGTGGCGGCCACGCGCCAGGCGACCCCGGCGATGCCGTGCGCGAGGGGGCGGCGCGGGGATGGGGGAGGAGGAGTCGTTGTCATGCGGTCAGCATCCCGGCGACCGGGGGCCCCACGGTATCGGGACCTGCCCGGGGCCGACGTCAGGGATCACCCGGAGGCGGCTCGGTTCGGAAGCCTTGAGAGCGGCCACGGCACCACGATGGAACTTCATCGTGATTCAGCATTTCGCGTGGCCTGCCCCCCGCACTGCAGGTTGTCTGCGCATCGTCCGGGAAGGCCACGATGGCGGCCTCGGTCGTGGTGCTCGCCGGAGCCGGTGAGGTGTCCTTTCGTGAGAGCGCACGCAGGCCGACGCAGGGCGCGACACCCACGACACCGTCGTGCCGACGGCAACGAGGACGCCGCGACGCACCGCGGTGGTCAGCGCGGCTCAAGGGGGAGACCACATGCCGCTGCCGGGCGACGGCGGAGCCCCGCCAGCGCTCTTGGTCGTGCGGCAACCGTCGGTGGGCGCGACGACGGTGGTTGACAGGAGGCAGGCCACGGTAGGCTGCCCTTCCCCGAGGTCGTCCACCCGACGGGCTCCGGGTCATGGTGCAGCGCTGGCGGACACAGACCGACTCGATGACTGGCGACATGAACAACACGAGTGCGGGGAGTCGCCGAGCGACGCGTATGTCGCCGCACTACCGGCTGTCATCCCGCCCTGACCTCGGGCGCCGGTGATGGACGGGGTCTTTGCCGTTGGGTTCGCCGCGTTCGCCCGCTCCGAGGGGCCGGTGAATGCGTTGAACGAGGCGCTCGCGTCGGACGGGTTCTGGGACCGCGACGACGTACGCAAGGCCCATGTGGGAGCGGCGAGCGGCGGCTGGTACATGCTCAGCTGGCAGTTGCCCTGCGTGCCCTCGTGGCAGGACGTCGCAGTGGACCAGATGGAGACCCTTGCCCGCCATCCGCGGGACCCCACCGTCGTTCTCAGGCTCCGGATCGGCATGAACGCGCGGCCTATGGGCAACGAGGCTTCCTTCGGGGGAGACCTCGTCTCACGCCTCGGCGCGATCGGGGGGTGTCTGAACGTCGACGCCTACGACGCCGACGACGCCGACGAGGTCAGCGCGGATCCGCCCACCGCCGGCGCGACCACGCACCCGACGACGTGGCGCTGTTGCGGTGAGCTTGTGAGGCAGGTCGCGGACGAGGCCAGTCCCATCGGCTACTCACCCGTCTTCCGTGAGTGGTTCTACCCTCACAACAAGCATTCGCAGCAGTGCTTGCGTCACTGTCCATTTTGCGGGGCGAGGCTGCCCGAGAGTCTGCGCGGCGCCTACTTCGACCGGCTGGATGAACTCGGGTACGAAGCCGAGGCATACTGGGAGGACCGCGTCCCCGAGGAGTTGAAGTCGGACGCGTGGTGGCGCGACGACCTGACACCCAGGGGAGACGGGCCCGATGATCAGCGTTGACACCCGGGACGATGCGGACACTCAGTGGGCGATGTGTTGCCTCGATTTTCGACGTGACATCCTCGACCGCGCCTCGCCCGTCACGGTGTTCCCCCACTTCCGCGAGGTAGGTCTCTTCTACTCCCTCACGGGCTTCTTGCCGTTCCGGTTCTGCCCGTACTGCGCGACCGAGTTTCCGCCCAGCCTGCGCGAGGAGTACATCGAAGCCACCACCGAGTGGGGCAGCCCGCGTTCGTTCATGGTGCCTGAGAGCTGGGGGCCGCCGTACGACTCAGGCGAATGGTGGCGGACGGGGAAGACTCCGAAGGACTACGGGTACGAGGAGACTGCGACCTGAGACAGGCTCGCCCCGCCCGTCAGCGTGTGACGTCGGCTGCCAGAACACGAGGCGACGCACCTGGTCTGACGCGGCGGGAAAGTGCTTCCTCTCGTGAAGCGAGGCCCGAACGGGGCGAGCGGGCATGACGCGGGAAACGGTGGCGGGGATCTCTTCCGAGAAGGCCAACGAGCTTCCGCGCCCGTGCGATGGCCTCGCCGATGCGGCATCCTGTAGCGCGTCGGAAGCGGAGGGGGCGGCGCGTGCGTGACATCGACTACATCATCGTGGGGGGAGGCACCGCCGGGTGCATCCTGGCCTCGCGGCTCACCGAGTCGGGGCGCCACCGCGTGCTGCTGCTCGAGACCGGCGGCGAGCCCCGCAGCCCGTTCATCCGCGTCCCCGCGGGCTTCGGCAACCTCCTGCGTAACCGCAACTACAACTGGGCGTACGAGTCGGAGCCGCACCCGGACACCCGCGACCGGCGGATTCCCATCCCGTCGGGACGCGGCCTCGGCGGGTCGGGCCTCATCAACGGCATGGTGTACGTGCGCGGCCAGGCCGAGGACTACGACGGCTGGGCGGCCAAGGGCGCCGACGGCTGGGCGTGGGACGACGTCGAGCCGTGGTTCCGCCGCGTGGAGGACTACGACGGCCCGGTCGCCGGGCCCGGGCCCGGGCGCGGGCGGGGCGGGCCGTTCCACCTCACCCAGGTGCGCGAGCGGTTCCCCATCGCCGACGCGTTCCTGGAGGCCGCCGCGCAGGACGGCGCCCGCATCAACGAGGACTACAACCTGCACCAGGACGGGTACGGCTACTACCAGGTCAACCAGTACCGCGGGAAGCGCTGGAGCCCGTACGAGGCGTGGCTGAAGGAGGCCCGCACGCGCCCCAACCTGGAGGTGTGGACCGGCGCCCACGCCCTGGGGCTGACGTTCGACGGCACCCGCTGCACCGGCGTGCGGGTGGAGCGCGACGGGCGCGAGCTGGCCATGACGGCGCGGCGCGAGGTGATCGTGGCGGCCGGCTCGTTCCGCTCCCCCCAGCTTCTGGAGGTGTCGGGCATCGGTTCGCCGGACGTGCTCGGCGCCATCGGCGTGCCCGTGCGGCACGCCCTGCCCGGCGTCGGCGAGAACTACCACGACCACTACGCCATCCGCATGAACTGGCGCCTGCACGGCGTGCGCAGCCTCAACGAATGCACCCGCGGGCCGCGGCTGTGGGCCGCCGTGGTGCAGTACTTCACCCGCCACACCGGCATCCTCACCCTGGGGCCCGCCCTGTGCCACGGGTTCGTCACCGCCGGCGCCGGCTCGGCCCGGCCCGACACGCAGTTCTTGTTCATGCACGCCAGCTACGCCAACGCCGCCCGCCGCGAGCTGGACCGCCTGCCGGGCATGACCATCGGCATCATCCAGCAGCGGCCCGCGTCGGCCGGCCACGTGCACGCCACATCGCCCGACACCCGCACGCGGCCCGCCATCCAGCCGCGGTTCCTGAGCGCCGAGGAGGACCGCGAGACGCTGGTGTCGGCCATGCGCATCGCCCGGCGCGTGGTGGGGCAGCCGGCGCTTGAGCCGTACGTCGTGACCGAGATGAACCCGGGGCCGGACGCGGCCGACGACGAGGGCCTTCTGGACTTCGCCCGCGACACGGGCCAGACGCTGTACCACCCGTGCGGCACGTGCCGCATCGGCGGCGACGGCGACCCGGGTGCGGTGGTCGACCCCCGGCTGCGCGTGCGTGGCCTGGACGGCCTGCGGGTGATCGACGCGTCGGTGTTCCCGGCGATCACGTCGGGCAACATCCACGCCCCGGTGATCATGGTGGCCGAACGCGGCGCCGACATGGTGCTGGCCGACGCGGAGAGTGGCGCCCCGCCCCGCGCGTGATGCCACCGGGGGCGACGTCGCGGAACGTGTCGCGGCCGGAGAAGCCGTGCGGGGCACGCGGGGATGCGGTCCCCTGGGCCCGCGCCCATCGACCCGTTGACGTGCCCCGCGTGCCCGGCCCTTGTGACCGGGCACGCGGCGTCGTGCGATCAGCCGGTGACGGCGACCCGCCGCACGGCCCGCGGGGCGGTGGCGCGGGCGGCGCGCACCTTCTGGCGGACGACGGCCTTCCTGGCGCGCACGCCCACGGCGCGCACCGTGGCGTACACGGTCACCGTCGCCGTGTTGGCGCGGGGAGACGTGCGCAGCACCAGCGCCCGGCTGGTCGTGACGCCCGCGGGGAGGGTCTTGGTCGACCAGCACACGCGACCGTTGCTCACATGCCCGCCGTGCGCGTTGACGACCACGGCACCCGCGGGGACCTGGGCGCATGCGGTGACGCCGTTCGCGTCCGAGCCACCCGTGTTGGCGATGCGCAGCGCCACCGTCACCAGCCCGCCGGGTGCGACCGGAGCCGACGAGGACACGATCGTCACGGCCAGTGATGCGGGCTTCGACGTCGACACGATCGGCGCGGGGGCCGGGGTGGTGGTGGCCGGGGAGGGGTTTGTGGCCGCAGCCGGGGAGGGAGCAGGAGTCGTGGGCTCCGGGTCCGCGGGCGGCGCGGGCGGCTCGGGGGCCTTCACGGTGTACGTGATCTTGGCGGTCCCCTTCTGCCCGTCGGCCGTGGTGGCCGTGACGGTGTAGGTGAACGTGCCGGCCGCGCTGGTGTTCAGCACCCCGGACCCGTTGGTGCTGGTGCCATCGGTGCACGACGTGATGGCCTCACCCGCCGACGTGCACGCGAACTTTGCGGTGGCGGTGGCACCCTGGATGTAGCTGGCGCTCGCCCCGGGGCTCTGAATGGTGGCGACCGGCCCGGGGGTGATGGTCACCTGGCCGGGCGTCGCGGTGGAGGTGGAGGTACCGGACACACCGCGGGTTGACGTCGCGATGGACGTGTTCGTCGCCGCCGGGTCCACGTAGCTCGACCCGCCGCCGCCGCCCCAGCCGTACTGCGCGCCGGAGTTGCCCCCGCCGCCGCCACCACCGAAGTACCCGCCTCCGCCTCCTCCGCCCCCGAAGTAGCAGCGCCCGCCCTTTCCGCCCGTGCCACCGGTGCCGGCGGTGGGCGCCGCGGCGCAGGACCCGGCGTTCGCTCCGGCGGTCCCCGCTGCGGTCGTCGTCGCGCCGCCGCCGCCGGCGCCTCCTCCGCCTCCGCCGGTCTTGCCCGTCTGGGCCGTCGCGCCGGCGTTGCCGCCATTCTGGCCGGGGGTCGAGCAGCCGTCACGCCCGCCGCTTCCGCCGCCCCCGCCCGCGACCAGCAGCCGCGTCGACGGATCGGCGGTCGCCGTGCGGACGTCGCTCGCGCCGCCGCCGCCCGCCCCACCCCAGCTCGAGGTGGACTCCGAGCCGCCACCGCCGTTGTAGCCCCCCGCCGAACTCGCCGCGCCGTAGTTGCCGCCGCCGCCGACCAGGACGTACAGCGCCTGGCCGGGGGTGACCGTCAGCGTCCCCGAGACCTCTGCGCCGCGCCCGCCGGGACACCACGCGGCGCCGTTCTCGAACCCCATGCCGCCCTGCGCCCCGTGGGCCGTCACCCGCACGCTGGTGACGTCGGCCGGGACGGTGTAGGTCTGGGCCCCTCCGGTGAAGTTGAGCGTCGTCGACGCGGCAGACGCCAGCGACGGGACCAGGAAGGCTCCGCAGGCCATCACGGCGCAGGCGCGCCAGGCGGGTGCGCGACGGAGTTGGTGGGGCATGGCCGTGTCTCCTTGCGGGCGTGGGGTGTCTCCCCACAACGGCGACCACATCGGCCCGGTGGGGGCTTCTGTGGCGAGCGAATGAACACGTGGCGGGTTGCGGGGCGCGCGGATCGCGGTGCCCTGCGGGTGTGTCGGCGACGTGGCACGGTGCTCTGAGCTTCGGGCACGACCAAGCCGCCGATTCTTGCCGAACCGCACCGCTCGGGCGGCCGGTCGTAGGGCGCGAGAACGGCGTCCACATGCGGAAAGTACGGGGTCCGCATGGGGCGGGTGCCGGTCCCCACGGCACGGGCACCGGTACCCGGCCGACGCTAGGCCGTGGGCGGCTCCACCGGCCGCGACGCCGTCAGCGTGGGTGCCGGTGCCGGCCCGTCACCGGCGCGCACCCGGCGCACCGAGACGGCCGCCACCTTGAACTCCGGCTGGTGGGAGATGGGGTCCCACGCCGTGAGGGTGAGCTCGTTGGCCGCGGTCAGCGCATGGCCACCGTAGTGCCATGGGGCGAACACCACGCCGGGGCGGATGTACGAGATGCGGGCCGGGGCCTCGATGCGGCCGCGCCGGGACGCGACCTCGACGATGTCGCCCTCGCGCACCCCCAGCGCGCCGGCGTCGTGCGCGGACAGTTCCACCCACATCGCCGGGGCGGCGTCCTGCAGTTGGGGCGCGCGTTTGGTCTTGGTGCGGGTGTGCCAGTGGTACACCGTCCGTCCCGTGGTGAGGCGCAACGGGTACTCGGCGTCGGGCGTCTCGTACGCCGGCTCGAACGGCGCGCCCTTGAGGATCGCCCGGCCGTCGGCGCCCAGGGCGACGTATTCGTCACGGCCGAGGGCCTTCGCGGTCGCAAGGTCGTGGCCGTACGTCTCGCAGAAGTCCGCGTCGGTCGCGAAGCGCCCGTCGGCGTACAGGCGCTCGGTGCCGTCGGGGGCGGCGGCGGTGACGGGCCACTGGATGCCGCCGCGCGCGTCGAGCGCCTCGTACGTGAGCGCCGAGTAATCGCACAGGTGCCCGGCGCTGCACGCCTTCCACGCCGCGAACGCGTCGCGGGGGGTCGACCAGCCCGGCAGCGCGTTGCCGTCGCGGTCGTGCAGGCCGAGCCGGCGGGCGTAGTCGACCCAGATGTCCAGGTCGCCGCGGGCCTGGCCGGGCGGGTCGACGGCCTGCTGTTGCAGGTGCACGGTGCGGTCGACGTTCGTGAACGTGCCGGTCTTCTCGGCCCACAGGGCGGCGGGCAGCACCACGTCGGCCAGGTCGGTGGTCTCGGTGCGGTAGCCGTCGCTCGCCACCACGAAGCACTGGTCACCGCCCAGCAGCGACCGGATGCGCTGGGTGTCGGGCATCGACACGGCCGGGTTGGTGCCCGCGATCCACAGGAACCCCACCGACCCCATCTCGACCAGCCGCATGATCTCCATGGCGGGGGTGGGACCCGCCTTGTGCGGGATCGTGTCGATGTCGACGTTCCACAGGTCGGCCAGCTCCCGCACGTGATCGGGGTTGGCCCAGTTGCGGAAGCCTGGGAGCGCGGCGCCGCAGCCGGCCTCGCGGTTGTTCTCGGCCGACGGCTGGCCGTTCATCTGCAGGATCCCCGCCCCGGGGCGGCCCAGCATGCCGCGCAAGAGGTGCAGGTTGTTCACCGCGCACGACGCGGACGTCGCCTGGTGCGACTGGTAGAAGCCCATCGAGCACGTCGACACCACCCGGTCGCTGGTGGCGAACACGTCGGCGGCCCGGCGGATGTCGTCGGCGGGCACCGCGCAGATCTCGGCCGCCCATTCCGGCGTGGTGCCGGCGGTCAGCCGCTCCAGGTCGGCGAACCCGATGGTGTGGGCGTCCACGTACGCGCGGTCCACCGCTCCGCGGGCGATCAGCTCGTGGGTGAGCGCGTTCATCAAGGCCAGGTTGGTGCCGTTGAGGATCGGCAGGTGCACGGTGGCGCGCTCGGCCACCCTGGTGCGGCGGGGGTCGACGCACACCAGCCGCGGGGGCTCCGGCCCGTCCAGCCGGTCGAGCATGCGTGCCCACAGCACGCTCTGCGTCTCGGCGACGTTGTGGCCGTACAGGAAGATCGCGTCGCACGAGTCGACGTCGGCGTACGAGCCGGGCTGCCCGTCCGAGCCGAAGCTCTCCTGGAACGCGACGGACGCGGTGGCGGTGCACAGGCGGGTGTTGCCGTCCATGTGGGGCGTCCCGATGCCGGCCTTCCCGATGACGGCCAGCGTGTAGTACTCCTCGATGGTCAGCTGCCCCGACGTGTAGAACGCGTGCGAGTGCGGGCCGCGCTCGTGAAGGAGGGCGCGGGAGCGGGCGACGATCGCCGACATGGCGGTGTCCCAGTCGGTCTCCACCAGGCGCCCGTCGCGGCGGATGAGCGGGGTGGTGAGCCGGTCGTGCTGCTGGCCCTGCCACCCGTACAGGCCCTTCGGCCCCAGCCGCCCGTGGTTGACGCGGTCGTCGGCGCGGCCGCGCATGCCCACCATCGCGCCGCCGGCCACGGTCACCTCCAGGCCACAGCCGTTGCTGCACAGAAGGCACGCGCCCCGCACCCAGCGCTCCACGTCGGCCTCGGTGACGCCGTCCACCAGGTGCTGGTCCACCCGCGTGGGCCACCCGCTGCCCGGCGCGTGCGGGGTGCGCGCGCCCCAGATGTCGGTGATCCGCTCGGTCGCCATCCCCGGTCCCTTCCGCTGCCTGATGCTTGCCTACCTCCGTCGCTGGGCGGCGTCAAGACCGGCGGTGAGACGAGCGGCGCCCTCCCGGTGGGGATCATCGGGCTCCGCATGGACGGCGTGCGGGTGGGGCCTGCGCGTCCGCAGCGCGGGGACGTCACGCGTGTCTGGTCGACGGGCGCGCCCGGCACACCGCCGGACGCCCCGTCGATCAGCGGATGGGCGCGCTGGTGGGCGTGATCACCGTCTGAAGCGCCGTCTGCCCCATGAGGGCGCGGTCCACCGCGGCGGCGCACGCGCGGCCCTCCGAGATGGCCCACACGATGAGGCTCTGACCGCGCCCCATGTCGCCGCACACGTACACGTCGTCCACCGACGTGCGCCACTGGTCGTCGCGCTTCACGTTGCCGCGGGCGTCCAGCTCGACGCCCAGCTGCTCGATGAGGCCCTCGCGCTGGGGACCCACGAAGCCCATGGCCAGGAACACCAGCTCGCACGGGATCTCGCGCTCGGACCCCTCGACGGGGCTGAACGTCGGCCGGCCGTCCTCCATCGACATCTCGACGTCGACGGTGGCGATGCCCTTGAGGTTGCCGTCGCCGTCGCCCACGAACTCGGTCGTGGAGATGGCGTACACCTGCTCCACGCCCTCCTCGTGCGCCGACGAGCTCATGTACATCAGCGGCCACATCGGCCACGGCGTGTGCGGGGCCCGCTCGTCGGGCGGCCGCGGCATGATCTCGATCTGCGTCACGTTGGCCGCGCCCTGGCGGTTGGCGGTGCCGAGGCAGTCGGCGCCCGTGTCGCCGCCACCGATGATCACGACGTTCTTGCCGGCCGCGTTGATCGGGTGAGCGTCGAGGTCGCCGGAGCCCACGCGGTTGGAGTCGGGCAGGTACTCCATGGCCTGGTGGATGCCCTTGAGCTCGCGGCCCGGCATGGGCAGGTCGCGCCACGCGGTCGCGCCGCCCGCCAGCACCACCGCGTCGAACTGGGCCCGCAGCTCGTCGGTGGTGATGTCGACGCCGACGTTGGTGCTGGTGCGGAACTCGGTGCCCTCGCCCACCATCTGCTCGAGGCGGCGGTCGATGACCCACTTCTCCATCTTGAAGTCGGGGATGCCGAAGCGCAGAAGGCCACCGGCCTTCTCGGCCCGCTCGAACACCACCACCGAGTGGCCCGCCCGGGTGAGCTGCTGGGCGGCGGCCAGCCCGGCGGGGCCGCTGCCGACGACGGCGATGCGCTTGCCGGTGCGGATCTCGGGGACCACCGGGGTGAGCCAGCCCTCGTCGAACGCGCGCTCGGCGATGCTCACCTCGATCTGCTTGATGGTGACCGGCGGCTGGTTGATGCCCAAGACGCACGCCTGCTCGCACGGCGCCGGGCACAGGCGGCCCGTGAACTCGGGGAAGTTGTTGGTGGCGTGCAGGCGGTCCATCGCCTCGCGCCACTGGTCGCGGTACACCAGGTCGTTCCAGTCGGGGATGATGTTCCCCAGCGGGCAGCCCAGGTTGCAGAACGGCACGCCGCAGTCCATGCAGCGGCTGGCCTGATCGCGCAGGCGGTGCGTCGGGAACCGCTGGTAGACCTCGCGCCAGTCGCCCAGGCGCTCGTCCACCGGGCGGCGCTTGGGCAGCTCGCGCGTGTGCTTGAGGAATCCCCTGATGTCACCCATGTGCCGGCGTCCTCTCTCTCTTACGCTCGGTCGTCGGACGCGCCGACGGCGGCGGGCTGGTCGCGCTCTCGTTCGGCCTGCTCGGCGAGCACCCGCTTGTAGTCCTTCGGCATCACCTTGACGAACTGGTCGACGGCGTCGTCCCAGGCGTTCAGAAGGCGCTTGGCCACGGGCGAATCGGTCTCGTCGTGGTGCCGCTGGATGTGCTCGCGCAGCCACTCGACGTCGGCCTCGTCCAACTCGTCCAGGTCGACCATCTCGGGGTTGACACGGCGCGGGAAGATGCCGACGGGGTCCCACACGTAGGCGATGCCGCCGCTCATGCCGGCCCCGAAGTTGCGTCCGGTGGCGCCCAGCACCACCACGCGACCCCCGGTCATGTACTCACAGCCGTGGTCGCCGACGCCCTCGACCACCGCGACGGCGCCCGAGTTGCGCACGCAGAAGCGTTCGCCGACGATGCCGCGCAGGAACACCTCGCCGCCGGTCGCCCCGTACAGGATGACGTTGCCGGCGATGATGCAGTCCTCGGCCCGGTACGACGCCCCCGCTGGCGGCCGGATGATGATGCGGCCGCCCGAGAGCCCCTTGCCGGCGTAGTCGTTGGCGTCGCCGTTGAGGCGCAGCGTCAGGCCGCGCGGCGCGAACGCCCCGAAGCTCTGGCCCGCGGAGCCGGTGTACTCCACCACGATGGTGTCGTCGTCGAGACCCCCGGGGTAGCGGCGGGAGATCTCCTGCCCCAGAAGCGTGCCGGCGGTGCGGTTGACGTTGCGGATGGGGGACGCGATCGACACCCGCGCCCCGCCCTCGAGGGCCGGGATCGCCTGCCGGATGAGCTGGTCGTCGAGCGTGCGCTCGAGGCCGTGGTCCTGCTTGCGCACCTGGTGCAGCGCGTCGCCGGGGGCGGGCTGCGGCATCGCGAGGATGGGCGCCAGGTCGAGGTCGTGCGCCTTCCAGTGGTCGACCGCCGCGCGGGTGTCGAGCAGCTCGGCGTGGCCGATGGCCTCCCGCAGCGTGCGGAAGCCCAGCTGCGCCAGCAGCTCGCGCACCTCCTCGGCGATGAACTCCATGAAGTTCACCACGAACTCGGGCTTGCCCGAGAACCGCGCGCGCAGCTCGGGGTTCTGGGTGGCGATGCCCACGGGACACGTGTCCAGGTGGCACACGCGCATCATGATGCACCCCGACACCACCAGCGGGGCGGTGGCGAAACCGAACTCCTCGCCGCCCAGGAGCGCGGCCACCATGACGTCGCGGCCGGTCTTCATCTGGCCGTCCACCTGCACCACGATGCGGTCGCGCAGGCGGTTGAGCAGCAGCGTCTGCTGGGTCTCGGCCAGACCCAGCTCCCACGGCGCCCCGGCGTGCTTGATGGACGTCAGGGGCGACGCGCCGGTGCCGCCGTCGTGGCCCGACACCAGCACCACGTCGGCGTGCGCCTTGCTGACGCCCGCCGCCACGGTGCCGACGCCCACCTGTGCCACCAGCTTCACGTGGATGCGCGCCAGCGGGTTGGCGCACTTGAGGTCGTGGATCAGCTGCGCCAGGTCTTCGATGGAGTAGATGTCGTGGTGCGGTGGCGGCGAAATGAGGCCCACGAACGGCGTGGAGTGCCGCACCTTCGCGATCCACGGGTACACCTTCGGGCCCGGCAGCTGCCCGCCCTCGCCGGGCTTCGCGCCCTGCGCCATCTTGATCTGGATGTCGGTGGCGTTGATGAGGTACTCGCTGGTGACGCCGAAGCGTCCCGACGCCACCTGCTTGATGCGGCTCACGCGCCAGTCACCGTTGGCCTCGGGCCGGTAGCGCGCCGAGTCCTCGCCGCCCTCACCGCTGTTGGAGCGGGCGCCGATGCGGTTCATGGCGATGGCGAGCGTCTCGTGGGCCTCGGCCGAGATGGAGCCGTAGCTCATGGCCCCGGTGGAGAAGCGCCGCACGATCTCCGAGACCGGCTCGACCTCCTCGATCGGCACCGGCTCGCGGTCGCCGAAGCGGAACTCGAACAGGCCGCGCAGCGTCGCCAGGCGCTTGGACTGGTCGTCGACGAGGCCCGTGTACTCCTTGAAGATCTCGTAGCGGCGGGTGCGCGTGGCGTGCTGCAGCTTGAAGACCGTCTCGGGGTTGAAGAGGTGATACTCCCCCTCGCGGCGCCACTGGTACTCGCCGCCCGCCTCGAGGCCGCGGTGCACCCGCTGCTCGGGACGGTCGGGCCAGGCCAGCGCGTGCCGGCGGGCGACCTCCTCGGCCACCTGGGCCAGGCCGATGCCCTCGATGCGGCTGACGGTGCCCGTGAAGAACTCGTCGACGAACTGCTGCCCCAGGCCGATGGCCTCGAAGATCTGGGCGCCGGTGTACGACGCCACCGTCGAGATGCCCATCTTGGACATCACCTTGAGGATGCCCTTGTCGCACGCCTTGATGTAGTTGCGCACGGCCTTGACGGGGTCTTTGAACGCCGTCATGCCCTGGGCGATCATGTCCTCGATGGTCTGGAACGCCACGTACGGGTTGATGGCCGCGGCGCCGTAGCCGATGAGCAGGCACATGTGGTGGCACTCGCGGGCGTCGCCCGCCTCGACCACCAGGCCCACCTGCGTGCGGGTCTTCTCGCGGATGAGGTGGTGGTGCACCGCCGACGTGGACAGAAGCGACGGGATGGGGGCCATCTCGGCGTCGGACGAGCGGTCGGACAGCACCAGGATCTGGGCGCCCGCGGTGATCTCGAGCGACGCCTGGTCACGGATGCGGTCGAGGGCCTCACGCAGGCCCTGCTCACCGTCGGCCACGCGGTACAGGCACGGGATGACGGCGGCGCGGAAGTCGGGCGTCTCGCGCTGGTTCTCGACGTCCTTGAGCTTCAGCAGATCCTCGTTGGTGAGGATGGGCTGACGCACCGAGATGACGTGGCAGCTCTCGGGGCCGGGGGCCAGCAGGTTGCGCTCGGGGCCGACGTTGGTGCCCAGGGCGGTCACCAGCTCCTCGCGGATGGCGTCCAGCGGCGGGTTGGTGACCTGCGCGAACAACTGCTGGAAGTAGTCGAACAGCAGGCGCGAGCGGTCGCTGAGCACGGCGACGGGCGTGTCGGTGCCCATCGAGCCGGTGGGCTCGACGCCGTCGCGGGCCATGGGCTCGAGGATGATCTTGAGGTCCTCGGTGGTGTACCCGAACACCCGCTGCCGGCGCAGGATGTCGCTGTGCGGCACCAGCTCGTGGGCGGGGGCCACCAGGTCGTCCAGCCGGATGAGGTTCTCGTCGAGCCACTGCCCGTACGGGTTCTGCTCGGCCAGTTTGGTCTTGATCTCGTCGTCGCCGACGATGCGGCCCTCGGCCGTGTCGACCAGGAAGATCTTGCCGGGCTGCAGGCGCCCCAGGTGCAGCACCCGCTCGGGCGCCACGCTCAGCATGCCGGCCTCGGACCCCATGATCACCAGGTCGTCGGTGGTGACGACGTAGCGCGACGGGCGCAGGCCGTTGCGGTCGAGCACCGCGCCGATGACGGTGCCGTCGGTGAACGCGATCGACGCCGGGCCGTCCCAGGGCTCCATGATGGTGGAGTGGAAGCGGTAGAAGTCCTTGCGGGCCTGGTCCATCTCGGCGTGGTGCTCCCACGCCTCGGGGATCATCATCAGCACCGCGTGGGGCAGCGAGTAGCCACCCATGTGCAGCAGCTCGAGCACCTCGTCGAACGACGCCGAGTCGCTGGCCCCGGTGTTGCAGATGGGGAAGATGCGCTCCAGCTCGCCGGGGATGTCGGAGCTCGCGAGCAGCGCCTCACGGGCCCGCATCCAGTTGCGGTTGCCCTGCACCGTGTTGATCTCGCCGTTGTGGCTGATGAACCGGTACGGGTGGGCCAGCGGCCACGACGGGAACGTGTTGGTGGAGAACCGCGAGTGCATCAGCGCCAGCGCCGAGTCGACCCGCTCGTCGCGCAGGTCGGGGAAGAACTCGTCGAGCTGGCCGGGGGTCAGCATGCCCTTGTAGACGAACGTGCGTCCCGAGAGGCTGGGGATGTAGCAGCCGCCGGACGCCAGGTCGCCGCACGTGTTCTCGATGCGCTTGCGAACGATGAACGCGCGCCGCTCCAGCTCGAAGTCGCGCGCCCCGGCGATGAAGATCTGGCGGAACGTCGGCATCGCCGCCAGCGCCTGGGCGCCCAGCCCGGACGGGTCGGTGGGCACGTCGCGCCAGCCGAGCACCTCCAGCGACTCCTCCAGCACGATGCGCTCGATGGCGACCACCAGGTCGGCGACGGCCGCGGGGTCGCTGGGCAGGAACACCATGCCCGTGGCGTAGCTGCCCTCGGCGGGCAGGCCGAAGTTCACCACGCTGCGGAAGAAGCGGCTGGGCATCTGGATCAGCGCGCCGGCGCCGTCGCCGGTGTTGGCCTCGGCCCCGCGCGCGCCGCGGTGGTCGAGGTTGATGAGGGCCTCGACGCCCTGGCGCACGATGTCGTGGCTGCGGTGACCCTTCATGTGCACCACGAACGCGACGCCGCAGGCGTCGTGCTCGAAGCGCGGGTCGTACAGGCCAGTGCGTGCTGGTGCGGTGTGTGACGTGTGCATCGCGAAACCCCTGCGGCGGATGAGCCGCGGCCCGGATCGAGGGTGAAGAGCACTACCGGTATGCGGCGCGTTGGCGCGGATCGCGCGACGGGTGCGGTGAGGGCCGCCCCGGCCCGCGCGTCGAGCGGGCGGACACCATAGGCGACGCGAGCCTCGCGCGCCTTGCAAACCGGAGGATTCTACCGCGCGCGGGTGCGATCAGGGGTATCCCGCGGGCCGGACATCCGCACCGGATGTTCGACCCGCGGGTGTTTGCGCCGGCGCTCGGGGAGTGATCAGTGCCGGGAGAGCCGCCACCGTGCCGAGGACGGGGGGAGTCCCCGCCGCGTTGCCGTGGCGGTGAATGCCACCGTTGCCGCCGGGCGGCGCAGGCGCAATGTCACCGTGGTGACGCCTCGCCCCGCCGCGATCACGGCCGGCCGGGCGACGTCGCGGCCCGACAGCACCACGCGGGCGCCGTGGGAGGCCACCCGCACCCTCAGCCTCGGCCCCGCCTTCCCGCGGGTGATGAACGTGGCGCCCCGCAACTCGGGCACGGGGCTGCGCCGCGCCGCGGGCGGCCCGGCGTGCACGAACCCGGCCTCGGCCTCGACGGCCGGGTCGTTCCACACCAGGAACGCGCTGGCCCGGTACGCGGCGGCTTCGCGGGTCAGCGGCGTGCCGTCCGGGCCTTGCACCTCGACGTAGTACCCCTCCACCGTCGCCGGCCGGGGGAACATCTCGGCCACCAGCGCAGACCGCTGCGTCAGCAGCGCGCGGTCGGCGGCGACCAGCGTCACCACGGGGTTGTCGGTGATGCCCGTGAAGAACGCGATGGACTTCACCGTGAAGCCGCGGCGCGCGGCCACGTCGGTGATGCGCTGGGCGACGACGTCGCGTGCGGGGGTGCCGAACACCTGGTGCGCGGCGGCGCCCCCGGTGTTGAGCGTGATGCCGGGGTCGAGCACCGCGCCGCCCGGAAGCGCGAAGCGCACGGACGAGATCCCCACGCCGCTCGTGGCCGTGGGCCCCGCGGTGGTGAGGTCGCCGAACGCCCCCAGCACCGTGGCCGCCTGCCACGTCGGCAACAGGTCGGACCCCGCGCCGAACGCGGTCTTGCGCATGGTCACCACGACCCCGGGCGTCGCGGACGGGGCGCCGGTGAGGGCGAGCGCCGCAAGCGGGGTGCCGGCCGCCCGGGACGTCAGCGCCGTGACGGCCGCGTCGCGCGAGACCGCCACGGGGTGGTCATCGACGGCCGGGGCATACGGTGTGGGCCCCGCCGCAGCGGCCAGGGTCGCCGCGCCGACCAGCGGGAGTGCCGCCACGACAACGGCGGTCTTCGTGGGAGACATCGCAGTGCGCTCCGTTCTGTGGCCCTGCGCGGCCGCGCAGGGCCGGCTCGAATGCGCCGTCGCACCGGCGCCACCCCGACGATGCGCGCGCCTTGGACCCGCTGTCAAGGGCCCGGTACACGCGTCACGTGGGGCGCCGTCCCCTCCTGCGCGGGCGGCCACGGACCGGCCGGGACCGCGGTGGTGCCGAGGGTGGGCGCCACAGGCCGGCCGGTGGCGGCATATCACCCGACGTTTTTCGAGCGTTTCCGCCCGCATTTCTCCACGCCGACGCAGGGACTTCGCGGTGCGGATGCCGCGGAGCGTTACCCACCCGAACGGCTATTGCGCCGGGGTGGCGTGCTGGTGCAAGCTACCCCGCGGCCTCGGCAGGATTCGGCGGAGCCGCCGGAACGGTCACTCGGGGGACGCACCGCACGGCATCCCGCGCCGATGACGTGACCGCACATATACGCAAAGGGAGACCCCCCCCGTGACCAAGTTCCCCGTGCTGACGGCGTCCGGCGCCGTGCTGCTCGGCCTCGTGTCGGCCACCACTGCGCTTGCCCAGACGCCCTCGACCCCCGCGCCGGGTGCGCGCGCCGCCTGCGTCGGCGGCGACTTCGCCGGCATCTGGCAGCGGGGCGACGGCTCCACCGTGACCTACACCCAGACGGGTCGCAAGGTCCTGGCCACCACGTCCAACAACCAGTCGGCCGAGCTCATCGTGACGGGCGCGTCGGCCCAGGGCACGTACACGCTCAGCAGCGGCACCAAGGGCAAGTTCTCGCACACCATCTCCCCGGACCTGCTGCGGCTCGAGACCGAGGTGATCCAGCCCGACGGCACCAAGTCGCCGTCCACGTGGACGTTCAAGAGCTGCGACCCGCAGACCGTCTCGAACCCGGTGGGCGCCAACCTGCGTCTGGTCATCCCGGCGCCGCAGATGGCGCAGGCGGGCCCCACGTCCGCCGTGGCCCCCGGCATCATCTCCATCGGGTCGCTCGCGACGTCACGGTGCGTGCTGGTGAAGGTGTCGGCCACCGAGCCGTCGCGGGTGCTGGCCACCATCTTCAGCGGCAAGCGCAGCAAGCGCCTGTTCGGCCAGAAGCTGGTGGTATTCACCTCGCCGGGGTCGCGGCGCACGTGCATCCCGGTGCCGAAGAACGCGAAGACCATCAACCTGCGCACGTCGCTGGGCTTCGCGCTGGGCTACTCCAAGGGTGCCCGTCCGAACCCGAAGGCCAAGCCCAACCCGCCCGCGGTGAAGCAGATCAAGCTCGTCCCCTGAGGTCGCGGGGCCGGAGCCGGCATCCGCGACCCCACCGTCGTGTGCCCGGCTCCCGTCCGCCTGAGCGTCCCGCCCGCGCCGGAGATCACGTCCCCGGCGCGGGTGCGGCGCGCGACACCGGCCTCAGCGGCAGTGCACCCATCCGCTGCGGAACGCCGCCCGCCGGGGCGTCCACCACTGACCGGCCCACAGTGAGTAGTCCATCCCTCCCTGCCACATCACGCACTTTCCGCGTGCGTACAGGTACACGGGACCCGCGTAGTACTGGAAGTCACCGGCGTCGTTCGCCGTGTTGGCCGCCGACGCGGGGCGCGTCATCAGCGTGACGTACGTGTGGGTCTTCTTCTTCAGCCGGAACCGCTTCAGGGGCACGGCGCAGTTCTTGCCCGTGGCGCGGCTGTAGAGCAGCACCGACTCGGCCACCGTGATGGTCTTGCCGGTGGTGAGCAGCGTGTCGCGCATGGGGTGCCGGTCGATGACCGTGTACCCGGACCCGCAGAGCCCCTGTGCCGTGTAGGGGTTGGCCTCGGACGCCTGGGCGACGCCGGGCAGGGCGGCGGCGCAGAGGGCGCCGACGGCCGTGGCGAACATCGTTGATCGTCTCATGCGGTGATGCCTACCCGAGCCCTCCTCCCATGGCACGCCGCGGTGGTCCCCCAGCACGTGTGGCGCCCCGGTCCCGACGGACACCGTGACCCGCTATGATGTCCAGCCGGTTCGACTCGACCCGCCCCAGCACGCGACGCCAAGGAACACGGACACATGGCACGAGCTTCCCTCACCGCTGAAACCCGCACGCCCGGAGGCGACGGCGCCGCCGGACGCCTGCGCCGCGAGGGCAAGGTGCCGGGCATCGTGTACGACAAGCCGGGCGCCGCGATCCCGTTCCAGGTGTCCGCGCACGAGCTGACGCTGGCGCTCAACCAGGGCAAGGGCCGCGAGAACGGTGTCGACCTGGCCATCGACGGCGCCGCCCCCATCGCGGTCGAGATGGTCGACTGGCAGCGCGACCCCGTGCGGGGAGACATCCTGCACGTGGACTTCAAGCCGGTCTGACGCCGCCCCGGTTCACACGCCAGGCCCGCCTCGCGCTGGGGTTCCACCCCCGAGGTGACCGCGGCGAGGCCGGCGAACCCGGTGACGGCGCCCGCATCCGCCTGGTGGTGGGCCTCGGCAACCCCGGCACCCGCTACGCCACCACGCGCCACAACGCGGGGCAGCGGGTGGTGGAGGAGCTGGCCCGGCGGCTCGACGCCGGCAAGCCCGCGTCGCGCTTCAAGGCCCACTACTGGGAATGCCGGGGACCCGCCGGCAAGGTGTCGCTGCTGGTGCCCACCACGTTCATGAACGACTCGGGGCGCTCGGTGGGGCCCGCCGCCGGCTCGCTGCACGCCGCGCCCGTGCAGGTGCTGGTGATCCACGACGAGATCGACATCCCGTTCGGCGACGTGCGCGGCAAGGTGGGCGGCGGCCACGGCGGCCACAACGGCCTGCGCTCCATCATCGGCGCCCTCGGCTCGCGCGAGTTCGCGCGCATCCGGGTGGGCGTCGGCCGCCAGACCGACGACTTCCGCGGCGACGAGGCCGCGTGGGTGCTGGCCAACCACTCCGAGCCCCCCGCCGACGTCACCGCGCTGCTCGACCGCGCCGCCGACATGGCCGAGCTGGCCCTGGCCGAGGGCATCGACGCGGCCATCGCCCGCTTCCACGCCGGCCCCCCCGGCCTGCACGCCCGCGAGCGCGCCGCCCGCCGCGCCGAGCCCGCCGGCGACGCCGGCCAGCCCGATGCGCCCACCGCCACGGAGGGGGACGCCGATGGCGCGTGACGCAGGCATCGACCGCGACGCCCTCATCCTGGGGGTCGGCGAGGTCGCCGCCGCGGTGGACGGCCTCGACGCCTCCACCCGCGGGCGTAGCGTCCGCGTCGCCCGGCCCGGGTGGACGTGGCTGGTGGCGGCCCTCGCCCGCGCGGGCGACCGCTCGCTGCTGGTGGTGGTACCCGAGGACGAGGAGGCCCGCGATCGGGCCGCCGACCTCGAGGCGGTGCTGGGCGTCAACGCCGTGGGACTGTGGCCGTCGCGGGGCACCGCCGCCGCCGGCGCGGTGGGCCCGTCGCCCCACCTGGTGGGCCTGCGCGCCCGCGCCGTGGCGATGCTGGGCACGCCCGGCCGGGTGGTGGTCGCCGGCGTCCCCGCGCTCGACGAGCGCATCGCGCCGCCGTCCGCCTGGGGCGATCCGTTCGCCGTCGAGGCGGGGCAGCAGATCGAGGTGGAGGAGGTGGTCGACCGGCTCGCCGCCCTCGGCTACGAGCGCACCGAGCAGGTGGAGGAACGCGGCGAGATGGCCGTGCGCGGCGGCCTGGTGGACGTGTACCCGTCCACGGCGCGCATGCCCGTGCGCCTGGAGTTCTTCGGCGACGAGGTGGAGTCGGTGCGGGCGTTCTCGCCGTTCACGCAGCGCACCATCCGCTCGCTCGAGCGCATGCTGGCGTGGCCCGCCCGCGAGCCCGACGACGCGGGCCCCGCCGTCGACCCGCTGGAGCTGGGCGCCCTGGGCGACGTGGTGGTGGTGCGGTGCGCGCCCGCCGAGATGCCGGCCGCCGCCAAGGCCGCCCGCGAGCGGTTCGAGGACGAGGCCGCCGCGGGCCTTCTGAGCGAACCCGACGCCCTCGTCAGCCGCCTGGACGACATCGCGGCGCTCGACCTGCTGCCGCCGGCAGGCCAGGCGCGCCCCGCGTTCGACGCGCTGGAGCCCCGCTTCGCGGTGCGCGGCCAGTCGGAGGCCGAGTCCGAGATGGCCCGCCTGGCCCGCAACGGCCAGCGCGTCGTGGTGATGTTCGAGCGCCGCGGAGAGATGGAGCGGGCGCTGGCGCGGATGCAGCGGGTCACGCCCGTCGCCGTCGCCCCCGGAGAGTTGCCGCCCGCGGGCCAGGTGGGCTTCACCACCCTGGGGGCGCGATCGGGCCTCCTCTCGCCGTCGCTCGGCCTCGCGCTCATCCCCGAGGCCGCCATCCTGCGCCGCCGCCGCCCCGCCGCCGAGCGCGGCCTGGTGGTGGGCAAGCGGCTGGCGTCGTTCATGGACCTGCGCATCGGCGACCACGTGGTGCACGAAGACCACGGCATCGGCCGCCTGACCGGGTTCGAGACGCGCACGGTCGCCAACATCACCCGCGACTACCTGGCGCTGCAGTTCGGCGGCGGCGACCGCCTGTACGTGCCGCACGACCAGCTCGACAAGGTCACGCGCTACGTCGGCGCCGACGGCAGCGAACCCACGCTGTCGAAGCTCGGGGGCAAGGCCTGGGACCGCATGAAGGCGCGCGCCCGGGCCGCGGTGCGCGAGATGGCGGGCGAGCTGATCGCGCTGTACGAGCAGCGCCAGCGCGTGGAGGGCCACGCCTTCCCCCCCAACGACGAGCTGATGGCCGACCTCGAGCGGCGCTTCGCCCACATCGAGACGCCCGACCAGCAGCGCGCCATCGACGCGGTGTACGACGACATGGAGCGCCCCCGCCCCATGGACCGGCTGGTGTGCGGCGACGTGGGCTTCGGCAAGACCGAGATCGCCGTGCGCGCCGCGTTCAAGTCGGCGGTGGGGGGCAAGCAGGTGATGGTGCTGGCGCCCACCACCATCCTGGCGCAGCAGCACCTGGCGACGTTCCGCGAGCGCTACCAGGACCTGCCGGTGACGCTCGACATGGTCAACCGGTTCCGCTCGCCCGCCGAGGTGCGCGAGGTGCTGCAGCGCTTCCGCGACGGCAAGCTCGACATCCTCATCGGCACGCACCGCCTGTTGTCGATGGACGTGCAGCCCAAGGACCTGGGCCTGGTGATCGTCGACGAGGAGCAGCGCTTCGGCGTGGCGCAGAAGGAGGCGCTGCGGCAACTGAAGGTGAAGGTGGACGTGCTGGCCATGAGCGCCACGCCCATCCCCCGCACGCTGCAGATCTCGCTGTCGGGCCTGCGCGACATCAGCGTCATCGAGACCCCGCCGCGCGGGCGCCGCCCCATCGCGACGCACGTCGGCGAGTTCGACGACCAGATGGTGATCGAGGCCCTGCAACGCGAGCACGAACGCGGCGGGCAGAGCTTCTACCTGCACAACCGGGTCGAGACCATCGCGGACGCCGCCGAGCGGGTGCGGGCGCTGGCGCCCGAGCTGCGGGTGCTGACGGCCCACGGGCAGATGCACGAGCACCAGCTCGAGGACGTGATGCTGTCGTTCATCCGCGGCGAGGCCGACGTGCTGGTGGCCACCAGCATCATCGAGTCGGGCCTCGACATCCCCCAGGCCAACACGCTGATCGTCGACCGCGCCGAGATGCTGGGGCTGTCGCAGCTGTACCAGATCCGCGGGCGGGTGGGGCGCTCCAGCGTAACCGCCCACGCGTACCTGTTGTACCCCGACGAGGGCGCGCTCACCCGCGAGGCGTCCGCCCGCCTGCGCGCACTGGCCGACTACACCGAGCTGGGGTCGGGCCTGCGCATCGCCATGCGCGACCTCGAGATCCGCGGCGCCGGCAACCTCTTGGGCGACGAGCAGTCGGGGCACGTGGCCGCGGTCGGCTTCGAGCTGTACATCGAGATGCTGCAGGAGGCCGTGGCGCTGGGCCAGGGGCAGATCGTGCCCGAGCGCGAGGTGCGGGTCGAGATCCCCGCGTCCGCGTACATCCCGGCCGACTACGTGCCGTTCGAGGCCGCCAAGATCGAGCTGCACCGGCGCATCTGCCTTGCCCGCGACGCCGAGTCGGTCACCACGCTGGGCGAGGAGATCGCCGACCGCTTCGGGCCGCTGCCGGGGCCGGTGGCGGCGCTGGTGACCGTGCAGCGCATCCGCGTGCTGCTGCGGCAGCTCGGCGCGGCGTCGGTGGCCGTGCGCGGCGGACGCCTCGTCACCGGGCCCGTCCAGCTCACCAGCGCATCGCTGAAGGCCCTCCGCGAGCAGGTTCCGCGGGCCATGTACCAGTCCAGCGACCAGACGATCAGCGCGCCGGCTCCCACCGCCTCCGCCGACCGCCTGGACGCCGCCGTCGAGCTGCTGACGGGGATCCTGGACGTGACGGCCCCGCCGGTCGCCGCGGACGCATGACGCAGCGGCGGTTCGCGGGCTATACGCCCGGGGAGTAGGCCCCGGGGCGGGGCCGGGCGCATGATCGCCCCGCGTCCCCCCCGCAACCCCCGGGAGTCACGACCATGTCACTCCGCAAAGCCGCCGTCCCGGCCGCGATCTGCGTCGCCGGCGCCGTCGCGCTCGCGTCCGCCCAGACCACGCCCGCCCCGGCGGACCCGCCCGCTCGCTGCTACTACACCATGGGCGCGCCGTACATCCGGCACGACGTCGTCAACGACTACGTCCGCGTCACGATCCACTTCAAGTGCGACAACCCGACGATCGTGGACGCCATGAGGATGGGTGGCGACCTGCGGTTCAAGGCGAAGGGGGGCTTCCGGTACGTGGACACGCACGATGCCCACCGGGACAAGACGCGCAAGGACGTGGTGTTCCCGGATCGCGTGAACCTGACGCTCGAGGCCTGGTGCAAGACCGATAAGCCCACGGCGTGGCGTGCGAACAGCCACATGGCGCGAACGCAGTGGCACAGCACGATCGAGACGTCGTCCCCGATGCTGACGACCGATTGGGCGGTGAAAGTGCAGTTCGGCCCGACCCGGACGCTGCCGTGCGGACCCGGCGACCAGAAGTCCCACGGGCGCCGGCCCTCGACGCCGCCCGACACGACCAACGCGCCGGGACCGGGCCCCTCGCTCCCCGCCCCGGCGCCGCCCAGCGCGGGCGGTAAGTCGGGCGTGCCGATCGCCGGCAGCTGACGGCGCGCCGGCGGGGCGGCGGTGCCGCCCCGCCGGGGGTTCATCGCGTGCGCGGCGCCCATGTGGCCCGCACGCCGGGGACGGCCGCGCGGCGCCCCCTTCGCCGCGTCGCGCCGAAACCGCGCGGCGGGAGGCAGTGGGGCCAACTGCTACGATCGCCCGCGTCATGACTCAAAAACCGCATATCCATTGGGCTCGCCGGTCGCTGCGCCTCGTCGCGGCCGGGTCCGCCGTCGCCGCCATCGCCGTCGGCGCGGCCGCCTGCAACGACAGTTCGGGGTCGTCTCTGCCCGAGGGCGTCGCCGCCCGCGTGGGCGACACCCCCATCACTTTCACGCAGCTCAACCGCGTGATGACGCAGAGCGCGGCCACCGCCAAGGCGCAGGGGCAGACGTTCCCCGCGACCGGCAGCACCGAATACAAGGACGCACAGCGACAGGCGCTTCAGACGCTGGTCAACGTGCAGGTCGTCCGCTCCGAGGCCAAGGTGTGCGGTTCCCCGTGCGCGGTCACGCCGAAGGATGTCGACAAAGAGCTCGACAGCATCGTGAAGGCCCAGATCCAGGGCAAGCAGGCCGAGCTCACCAAGTTCCTGAAGTCCCGGCAGCTCAGCATGGCCGAGGCGCGCGACCAGGTGCGGGCCAGCCTGCAGCAGAGCAAGATCCGCGAGCACGTCACCCGCGGCGTGCGCTTCAACGACGCCGACGCCCGCAAGTACTACCTGGCCAACACCGCGTCGTTCCGCGTCCCCGCCGAGCGCGTCGCGTCGCACATCCTGGTGAAGACCAAGGCCGAGGCCGACAAGCTGTACGCCGAGGCCACGCCCGCGAACTTCGCGGAGCTGGCCAAGAAACACTCGCAGGACCCGGGCTCGAAGGGCACCGGCGGGTCGCTGGGCCCCATCCAGAAGGGCGCCCTGGTGCCCGAGTTCGAGAAGGTCGCGTTCGCGCTGCCGCAGGGGCAGATCTCGAAGCCGGTCAAGACGCAGTTCGGCTACCACCTGATCCTCATCACGAAGATCACCAAGCCGCGCACCATCCCGTTCGCCGAGGCGAAGAAGCAGATCGTCTCGCAGCAGCTCCAGACCGAGCGTCAGACCACGTTCCAGACCTGGGTCGACAAGACGCTGAAGAAGTGGAAGGACCGCACGGTGTACGCCAACAAGGACCTTGAGCCGGTCGAGACGCCGGCCGCCCAGCCGGGCGCCGACGGGCAGCCGCAGCCGCAGCCCGCGACCCCGTGATCACCGTCGTCGGACTCGGGCCCGGTGATGCGGGCTCGGTTCCGGCGGCAGCGCTCGCGGCGCTGGCGGGCGTGGAGACCATCCACTGCCCGCCGCTCGACGACGCGGTGGCGGCGCTCCTTGCCCCCGCTGCGACGGTGCCGCTGGGCGACGTGGCGCACCTGCCGCCCGACGCCGTGGTGGCGGCCCCCGACCCGGAGGCGCTGCGCGTGGCACGCGCCGTGCCGCAGGCCGCGACCGTGCCCGACCGGCCCGTGCTGCGGCAGCGCGCCATCGGGGCGCGGGTGGCGCACCTGGCCGCCGTCGGCCTGCATCTGCGGGCCGAGTGCCCGTGGGACCGCGAGCAGACGGCCGCGTCCATCGTGCCCCACACCATCGAGGAGGCGTACGAGGTGGCCGACGCGATCGCGGGCGGCGACCCCGCCAAGCAACGCGACGAGCTGGGCGACCTGCTGTTCCAGGCCGTGTTCCTCAGCCAGTTGCTGGAGGAGACCGGTGACGGAGACCTGGGCGACGTGGCCCACGGGCAGACCACCAAGCTCATCTCCCGCCACCCGCACGTGTACGGCGACGCCCGGGCGCGCGAGGCCTCCGAGGTGGTCGACGTGTGGGAGCGCCGCAAGCGCGAGGAACGCGCCGACCAGGGCGTCTTCCACGATCTGCCCGACGGGTTGCCGTCGCTGGCGTTCGCCACCAAGGCCCAGAAGCGGGCCGCCGCCGTGGGCTTCGTGTTCGGCGGCGCCGCCGACGCCATCGCCCGCCTGCGCGACGAGGTGGCCGAACTGGAGGCCGATCCCGGTGGCGCCGAGCTGGGCGACGTGCTCTTCGCCGCCGTGGCCGTCGCGCCCCACGTGGGGGCCGACCCCGACCTGGCGCTGCGGGCCACCACGCGCACGTTCCGGGCCCGGGTGCAGGCGGCCGCCGACCTGGCCCAGCGCCACGGCGAGAGCTTCGAGGCACTCGACCCGGACCGGCAGCTGGAGTGGTACGCCCGGGCCCGGCGCGAGCCCGGCGTGCCGTGACGCACGGCGGCGACCTACCGGCGGTCGCCAAGGGCAAAGGTCGGAGGCCGATCGGCCGATAATCCAAGACGTGTCGTACCACGCCTCCCACACCCCTGCACCCGGCGACGGGGAGCTCCTGGCGCTCGCCAGCGAGGAGCTGCGCGGCCCGCTGACCAGCGTGTCCGGCTTCTTGCAGCTACTCATCGACGGTGAGGCGGGCGACCTGACGCCCGGCCAGTCGCGCGTGGCCGAGATCGCGGCCCGCAACGCCGACAAGATGGCGCGCATGATCGACGACCTCATCGTGATCGCGCAGGTGCGCACCACGGGCCTGGCGCCCGAGCGCACGCCGGTGGACGTGGTGGACGTGGTGCGTGAGCGGGTGTACGCCGTCAGCGCCGACCTGCAGGCCCGTCGGGCCGCGGTGAGCCTCAGCTCGGACCCCTGCCCGCCCATCACGGCCGACGCGCCGTCGGTGGTGCAGATGGTCGACCAGATGCTGCGCGGCGCGCTGACGTTCGTGCCCATCAACGGCCGCATCGACGTCGGCGTGCACGCCACGTCGGACGGCGTCACGGTGGAGGTGGGCGACAACGGGGGCGAGCTCGACCAGAGCGACGTGCCCGACGTGTTCACGGGCCTGTCGGCCCTGGCGCCCAAGAGCCCCCGCGCGCTGGTGGGCAGCCGCATGGGGCTCCAGTTGGTGCGCGAGGTGGCCCGCGCCCACGGCGGTGACGCCGAGGTCGAGACGGGCGACGGCCGCACCGTGGTGCGCGTGACGCTGGCGACGGGGGAGACCGGCGCGACGCGGTGACGGCCGTTCCCGGTCGGGGCCGCGGGGTCCGGGTAGACTGCCCGGCGCCGCCACCCGACACCGAAAGGCCCCATGTCTGCGATCGCGAACGTGAACGCCCGCCAGATCCTCGACTCGCGGGGGCAGCCCACCGTCGAGGTCGAGGTGGGCCTCGAGTCCGGCATCGTCGGGCGTGCCGCCGTGCCGTCGGGCGCGTCCACCGGCGCGTTCGAGGCCATCGAGCTGCGTGACGGCGATGCGTCGGCGTTCGCGGGCAAGAGCGTGCAGAAGGCCGTCGCCAACGTGCAGGACGAGCTGGCGGGCGCCCTGATCGGCCTCGAGTCCACCGACCAGGCCGTGATCGACCGCACCATGATCGAGCTGGACGGCACGCCCAACAAGGGCCGCCTCGGCGCCAACGCCATCCTGGGCTGCTCGCTGGCCGTCGCGGCCGCCGCGGCGCAGCACGCCCGGCTGCCGCTGTTCCGCTACCTGGGCGGCGCCCGCGCCCACCGCCTGCCGGTACCGATGATGAACATCCTCAACGGTGGTGCGCACGCCGACAACTCGGTCGACCTGCAGGAGTTCATGGTGGCGCCCATCGGGGCGCGCAGCTTCGCCGAGGCGCTGCAGATGGGCTCCGAGGTGTACCAGTCGCTCAAGTCCGTGCTGAAGGGCCGCGGCCTCGCCACGGGCGTCGGCGACGAGGGCGGCTTCGCCCCCGACCTGGCCAGCAACCGCGAGGCGCTGGTGGTGATCGCGGAGGCCATCGAGAAGGCGGGCTTCAACCTGGGGCGCGACGTGGCGCTGGCGCTCGACCCCGCCACCACCGAGCTGTACCGCGACGGCGCGTACCACCTCGACGGCGAGGGCCGCACGCTGACCAGCGAGGAGATGGTCGGGTACTGGGCCGAGCTGTGCGACGAGTACCCCATCGTCTCCATCGAGGACGGCATGGCCGAGGAGGACTGGGAGGGCTGGAAGCTGCTCACCGACCGCCTGGGCGACCGGGTGCAGCTGGTGGGCGACGACCTGTTCGTCACCAACGTCGAGCGGCTCGAGCGGGGCATCGAGATGGGCGCCGGCAACGCCATCCTCATCAAGCTCAACCAGATCGGCACGCTGTCCGAGACGCTGGCCGCCATGGACATGGCCGCCCGCGCCGGCTTCGCGTCGATGGTGTCGCACCGCTCGGGTGAGACCGAGGACACGTTCATCGCCGACCTCGCGGTCGCCACCGGCTGCGGCCAGATCAAGACCGGCGCCCCGTCGCGCAGCGAGCGCGTGGCCAAGTACAACCAGCTCCTGCGCATCGAGGAGACGCTCGGCCCGGCGGCGACGTACCCCGGGAAGACGGCATTCCGCAACTCGTAGTGGCGTGGGAGGGGATCGACGGGAGGCGCGGGCAGGAGGTGGGGTGGTGAGCGCGTATCCAACGAGGACACGGTTCACCGCCACCGCGCCGTCCGGGGATCCTCACGCCGTCACCACGCCACATCGCCACCGCCGGGATCGTCACCGCGATCCTCGCGGGCTACATCGCGCCGGTCCACGACCTGCTGAGCCACCGGCAGGAGCTCGTGCGCGAGCAGCAGACGCTGGAGGCCATGAAGCAGCAGCGGCGCAGCCTTCAGGGGCAGCTGCGGGCGCTTCAGCGCGACGACGTCATCGAGCGGCGGGCGCGGGCCCTGGGCGCCGCGAAGCCCGGCGAACGCATCTTCATCGTGGAGGAGCCCGCCCGTGACGGCTCCGCCACATCGCCCCCGGGATGACGCCCGCGACGTCGCCGCGCTGATCGGGCGCGAGCCGTTCACCCGCTTCAAGGTGGCGGTGCGCTGCCCCCACGGCGGACCCGCCGTGGTCGAGAACGACCCCATCGACCTGCACGGACGCCCGTTCCCCACGCGCTACTGGCTGGCGTGCCGCGCGCTTCACGAGGCCGTCAGCCGCATCGAGTCCACCGGGGCCATCCGCGAGCTCGACGCCGACGCGGTGATGACCCCGCACGTGGAGGCCGCGAACCGCCATCACGCGCGGCTGCACGACGGTGCCCGCATCGCGGGGTCGGGCGACCCCCGGCGCGCGAAGTGCCTGCACGCCCACGTGGCGTTCGGCCTGGCCACCGGCGGCGGGCCGGTGCTGGAGTGGATCGGCCGCCGCGCCGACCTCACGTGGCCCGCGACGTGCTGCCTCGACCGCGTGGGCGACGGCGCGTGACGTCGGACGCCGAGACCGCGGCGGCCCGCTTCCAGTGGGACGACGGCCTGCGCCGCCTGGAGGCGTTGGCGGGCGACGGCGCGGGCCCGGCGCGTGAGCGCGTGGCCGCCGCGTGTGCCGACGAGCTGCGACGCCGCCTGGGCATGACGTTCTCCACCCGCGACCTGGCGGCGCTCTACCCGGCGGCCGCCGACTGGTTTCTGCCGCTGGCGGTGGAGCTGGCGCCCGCGCACCCGCAGGCGTGGGAGCCGAGCGTGGTGCTCGACGCGGCGTTCGCCCGCTTCCGCATGCAGGCGGGCGACGCCCACGGGGGCGGCTGATGGCCGCGCGCGACCCGGAGGCGCCGCCCGCGCGCGCCCGCCCGCCGCGCCGTCGGCGGCGCAAGCTGACCTTGGGCGCGGCCCTGGTGCTGGCGGCGGTGGCACTGGTGGCGGGCGTGCTCGTGGGGATGGGAATGGGCGGCGGCGGCGACGGGCGCGTCACCACGATGGAGCGCACCGTGAACGTGGTGCCGGTGACCCCCGGGCGCTAGCGATAGCCGGTGATGAGGTGTCGACACGCGGCTGGCGCAGGCCCTGATCGCGGGTCTTGGGGTCGGGGAATCGCCTGGCCTGTCGATAAGTCAGCGTACGTGCACATGCAGTCGGGCGCGGCGGCGGGCATGGACGATTGGAACACCCTCAATCCCGGACCTCCTGATCGCAGCCACCGCAGAAAAGGCCGGCCTCACCGTTCTGGCCGTGGACAAGGACTTCGACCTCATCGCCGAGATCACCGGGCAGCCAGTGGAGACGTTGCGCCTTTCGGAGCCCCACGGGCTGCCCGAGTAGGCCGTGCCCTCCCGCCCACAAGGACTCCCTGCGGCGGCGCGTCACGCCGGTGTGAAGGCATGGGACCTGTCGCCACCCACCGGTTCCTACGGGCGGTGGCGGCTCCAGCCGCGCGGCCCCACGCGCCGCCAGCGGTAGCAGGAGCGACGTGGTGGGCGGCGCGCGTCGGCCGTTCCGGAAGCGTGTACGAGGCGGGCCGTGGCCCGTTCGATCTCATCCGACAGCCGTCCGGCCTGCGCTCGGCTTACGACCCACACCGCGCCTGTGCTGCACTCGGGGCACCAGACCACGACCTCGACGTCACCCCGGGGGTCGGTCGGCCAATACCAGTCCTCGACCTGTAGCAGGCCTCCTGAGCAGCACTCACAACGCATCACCGGGCATACGTCGGCTTCCCGGGGACGGCCTTGAGCCCCGACATGGGCGGGATGCCCTGGTGGGCCATGTGCACGCGGCGTCGGCCCTCGTGCCGAAGCGCCCCGCAAGGATCTGGGCGGCCGGGCTTCGAACCGGGATACGCGGCGCATCTCGCGCTGCGCATCCCTGTTCGATAGGGGCTCCGCGCAACTCACGATGCACGCCGAGCGACCGCGACGTCTCCGCAGGCGGATCACCCGGACCACACGCGATCCGAGCCACCCGGTCCCGAAAGAACAACCTCAACCCACCGAGCCCATCAGCGCACTCACGGGGAGTCAACCCCCGGGCGAGTGCTCCGACGGGGCGCCGTCGCGGTGGCGCGGCAGCCCAGCGGTCCACATCGCAAGGAGGATGGGGGAGTCGGTCTCGCCCCGGTCGATCAGCGCGTGGATCTGCGGCAGGGCCTCCCGGCGCAGGTACACGTGCCGTTGCCCCACGCTGGGCTTCTCGCCCAAGAGGCCCGCGCGCACGAGGGCCTCGCCCACCATGGTGGCGTCGCGGCGCTGGTCGGCGGCCACGCCGCGGTACAGGTGGTCGTCGGCGGTGTGGTACCCGGAGCCCACCTTGCCCATGCGCAAGAGGCGCCGCAGCAGGCGCCGGGCGTGGCGCCGCCGGGGGCACGGATCGTTGTCCGGGCCGGTCGGCGGGTCCTCGTCGACCGGCGCGTCGTCCGCCACGCCGCCGCCCACGCCCCACCCGCGCAGCGTGTGCCGGAGCGCCGGGGTGTCGCGCACCGAACGCGGGGGCTGGCCGTGCTGCACCAGCGCCAGCACCACGTCCCACGGGTGGCCGCCCAGCGCGGCGGCCAGGGTGCTGATCGCGTCCCTGCCCGCCGCGACGGGCTCGAGCGGCACCTCGCGAGGCACGCCGAGGTCGGCGGGCGCGAGGGGCTGGACGTCGGTGAGCCCGGCGCGCTCGTCGCGCTCGCCCAGCGCGATCTGCACCAGCTCGGGGTCGTCGTACGCACCGGGCAGCTCCAGCGCCACGAGACCGTGCCAGTCGAGGATGCGAATGCCCTCCGCGACGGCCTCCGCGTCGACGGCGGCCAGCATCGCGCCGATGACCACGTCCACCGGTGCCTGCGGCGAGTAGTCGGCGGCGTGCCGGGCCAGCACGGGCAACAGCCACACCGCGTCACCGGCGGGGTTGCGCGTGGTCCACACCCACAGCGTGTGGCCGCGGTCGAACACCGTGCGGGCGCACTCGTGCAGGCACATGGCGACGGCCTCGTCGCGGTCGCCGCGCATCCACGCGGCCAGCCCGGACGCGACGTCGCCGGCGGGGCGCTGCAGATCAGCGAGGGAGACGCTGGTGGCCGCGGGACGGCCTGGCGACGAGGAACCCACCCGTCGATGGTAGTCGAATGATGCCTTCGGCGAGGGTTGCGCGCGCGGCACGGTCGGCATAGCGTCGCGCCATGAATGCCATCCGCACCGCCGCCCTCCTCGCCGCCGCCGCGCTCGCGTCCGCGGCGTCCGCCTCCGCCCAGATCGTGCACTTCACCAGCCCCAGCCGAAACCTCGACTGCATGATGTTCCTCGACGAGAACGGCCGTCCCGGGGTGTCGTGCGACGCCGAGCGCGCCACGTGGGCGCGGCCGAAGGCGAAGCCCCACGACTGCCCCCTGGAGTGGGTGGCCGCCAACGTCACCCTCGAGAAGGGGCGCGTGAGCGTGGGCTCGTGCCGCGGCGACATCGGCCCGCTGTGCCTGCCGCCGTCCGCACACGAGTCGAACCCGTGCCGGGTGCTGGCCTACGGCCGCAGCGCCAGGCTGAAGACCCTGCGGTGCACGTCCACCCGCCTGGGCGTGACGTGCCGGCTGCGCAACGGCGCCGGTGTCGGCTTCCGCATCGCCCGGGAGGGCTACCGCCGGTTCTGAGGCGGCGTCAGCGCGAGTAGCCGCCGTTGGCCCGGTAGGCCCAGGCGAACACCTCGGCGATCACCGCGTACAGCTCCACCGGGATGGTCTGCATCAGGTCGAGCGCGCCCAGCGCCGCGACGAGGTCGGGATCCTCGCGGATGGGGATGCCGTTCTCCCGGGCGGTCTCGAGGATGCGGTCGGCCACCGACCCCGAGCCCGTCGCGGTGACGTACGGGGCGTGGCCCTCCACCTGGTCGTACTTCAGGGCGACGGCGCGGGGGGCGTCGCGTTGATGCTTCGGGGGGGTCACGCGGAGACGTTGAGTCCGGACGCGGGCGGCGGCGGGATGATGCCTGGGGCTTCGTGCGGCGCCATGCGGTCGACGCGCACGTGCGGTTGCCTCTGACCCGGCAGCGCCCGGGCCAGGCCGTCGGCCAGGTCGTGGGCCTGGCTGGTGAGGTACTCGCGCACGGGGGCCGACGCGGAGCGCACGGCGGCGTCCACCCCGTCGGCGCCCAGCGACGCCTCGATCACCAGCGGCCCCAGCTTGCTCATGTTGAGCACGAACGCGACCTTGGTGCCGCCACCGCCGCGGTGCTCCCCGTCGGCGTCGCGGTCGGCGTTCACGTGCACCTCGGCGGTCTGCCCGCCGGGCAGCGGCATCTGCAGGTACGCGCTCTGCTGCGACGGGTCCTGGTTGAGCGCCTGCCCCACCAGCGGCTGGGCGGCGATGGCGTCGCCCGCCCGCTCGGCCATCGCGCGCGTGTGCACGCCCATGTCGGGCGACTGCGCCACCTGGGCCAGCAGCGTGCGCACGCTGGATTCGTCGGGAGCCTGCCCCGTCGCCAGGCGCGCCTCGAGGCCGTGGCCCATGCGGGCGACGGCGTCACGCAGCCGCGCGTGATCGCCGCTGATCGTCGCCTCGGCGATCTCCCGTACCAGCTGCGTCAGCTGGGCCATCGCCGCGTCACCGGGACGGGACGCGGTCGCCGGGGTCGCCGACGGCGCGGCCGCGGGGGCACCCGTCGACGCGGACGTAGCGGACGCGGACGCGGGGGCCGCGGTGCGGGTCGCGACGGCCGCGCCGTCCGGGTCGGCCGTCGCGGCCACCTCGTCGGCGGCCGCGGCGGCGGCGGCGGAGGCGGCGGCCGTCGCACCCGGGGCCGGAGCGCCGCCCGCAGGCGGGGCCGTGGCGGCGACGGGAACGCCGGGTGCGGCGGGGGCGGCGGAGGCGGGGGGCGCGCCCCCGGGGGCGGTGATGATCGCCAGCATGCGTCCCAGCGGGGGGCCCTCGCTCAGCGTGGCCATCCCCGCCACGGCCGCCGGCGTCGTGGGCAGCCCGGCGGCGGCCAGCCGCGCGAACGCGGCGGCCTGGGCGGGCGTCGACACCCCGGCCTGGGCGGCGCGGGCGGCCATCGCCGCGCGCTGCAGGGCCGCCTGGGCCCCGTCGCCGTCGATGTCGGTCATCCCCATCTGGGACAGCGCGTTGAACAGGGCCTGCGCGGTCTGCGGCGCCAGGCCCCCGGGCCGCGCACCCGCCTGGCCCGTGGCGGGCCCGTCGCCGTCGGCCCCCACGATCTGGAACGCGACGCGCTGCTCGTCGAGGTTCTGCACGGCCATGCGCACGGTCTGGCCCGGCTCCAGCGCCAGGTCGGTGGATGCGATCAGCCGCTGGCCCGCCACGGCCAGCTCCACCTGCCCACCGTCTTTGGAGACGACGCGGGCCGCCAGCACCTGGCCCTCCACCACCGGCAGCACGGGCCGCAGCACGTCGGAGCCACCCTGGACGGGGGCCGACGGGGGCGGCGGTGCGGCGATGGGGTTGGTGCTCACCCCATAGTGATCGGCCGCGGGCCCCCCGTTCTTCACCCCGCGGGCGGGTCCGCCCGCGTACGCGCGAGGGGGACACGCCCGGCGGTGCGTTTTTCTCACTCCATCGTGGTCCGGGGGTTAAGTCGCGGGCCCGATCGGCCGATATGGGCTTCGAACGGATTCCCCACGGACGGAAGAAGTGCATTGCTGAGAGGGATCTACATCGCCGGCAGCGGGATGCTTGCCGAGAGCACACGGCAGGAGGTCGTGGCCCAGAACCTGGCCAACGCCCTCACCTCCGGTTACAAGCGCACGGATGCCGCGACGCAACCGTTTCAAACGTTCCTCCTGAGGAACATGGCCATGCCGGGCCAACCCGAGATCGGGTCCATGAACATGGGCTCGGAGGTCTCGCGGCTGGACATCGTGTCCACGCAGGGTCCCCTGCGCAGCACGAGCAACCAGCTGGACCTCGCCCTGGTGGGCGACGGCTACTTCGCCGTCAACGCCCCCGGCGGCACGCGCTTCACGCGCGATGGTGCCTTCACGATCGACCAGACCGGCACGCTCGTCACCAAGGAAGGTTTCGTGGTGCGCGGACAGAACGGTCCGATCAAGGCGAACGGCACCGAGCCGATCGGCATCTCGCAGGACGGGGTGGTAACGCAGGGCAGCCGGACGCTGGGACGCCTGCAGATCACCGCGCTCGATCCCCAAAGCTTGACCAAGGAAGGCGCCAGCCTGATGACCGGCACGCCGCGTGGCACCGCCACTGCGACCGTGCGTCAGGGCTTCCTGGAAGGAAGCACGGTCAACCCCGTCTCGGAGATGGTCGAGCTCATCCGCGTGATGCGCTCTTTCGAGGCGAACCAGAAGTCGGTCCAGGCTCAGGATGAGACCTTGGGCCAGGCAATCTCAAAGGTGGGAGTGGTCTAGGCACGCTGACGTAACACACATCGCACCGCACGAAGCTGGACCGCCCGAATGGCGGAAGCTTTTGGACACCCGACGGATTGACGGTGTCCCGGCCACGCGAAGTCGGCTTGTCTGCCCACTCTTTCGGACCCAAGCGAAGGAACGAAGGGGCTTAGGTAGATGATTGACGCTTTGTACTCGTCCGCGACGGGGATGCTCTCGCAGCAGACCTCGATGGACGTGATTGCTAACAACCTCTCCAACGCCACCACGGTCGGCTACAAGCGCGACCGCATGGACCAGAGCGATCTGGCATACATGCCGTTCCGCCTGCCCTCTGGCAAGGATGGCCAGCTGGGTCTGGGGTCGGCCCCCGGTCGAGTTGACAAGGAGATGGGGCAGGGCGTGTTCCAGGAGACTGGCCGCCCGTTCGACATCGCGGTTCAGGGCGAGGGGTACTTCCAGGTCACGAGGGCCAACGGGACCCTCGCCTACACCCGTGCAGGAAACATGCAGGTCGACGCCCGCGGGCAGCTCGGGCTGCCCTCGGGTGAGCTGGTCCAGCCGCGCATCACGCTCCCGGCCGGCGCCAGCGATCCGTCGATCGCGCAGGACGGAACCGTGTCGGTGACGGTCAACGGCCAGATCCGGCAGGTCGGCAAGATCCAGCTGACCACGTTCGCGAACCCGCCGGGCCTGCAGGCCCTGGGCGGCAACCTGTTCGTGCCCACCGCCAACAGCGGTGCCCCGCAGACCGGTGTTCCCGGCACGGGCAACCGCGGCCAGGTGGTGCAGGGCGTGATCGAGGGTTCGAACGTGCAGATCGCGCAGGAGATGATCTCCATGGTCACCACGCAGCGGGCCTTCGAGGCCAGCAGCAAGGTCGTGACCGCGACGGACGAGATGTGGGGCATGGCGAACGGGATGCGTCGATGACCGGCGTCTCCTCCGTGTCCTCGGTCTCCTCCGTGCCGGCGCCCGCGCCGGCCGGCGCCGTCGCGCAGGCCGCGCCGGTCACCCCGGCCGTCGCGCAGGTCGTCGACCCCAAGGTCGCCGAGGCCGCCAAAGGCTTCGAGGCCGTGTTCATGACGATGCTCGCGGACGAGATGTTCAAGGGCACCGAGATCACCAGTGGCAACCCCATGTACAGCGGCCTCATGACGCAGCAGTTCGGCAGCGCCATGGCCGATTCAGGCGGCCTCGGGCTCGCCGCGATGCTCACGAAGCAGCTTGGAGGCGAGGCATGACCCTGGGAAAGTGCAAGGACTGCGACAAGGTCGGTCCGGTGACGTCGCATGGCGTCTGCCCGGCGTGTGAGGAGACTCGCGCCGAGTCGTTCCGCACCGTCAAGGACTACTTCCGCCGCAACGCCGGCACCCCGGCCGCGAAGGTGTCCGAGGAGACCGGCGTCGGCATCGAGCTGATCCTCGAGTGGGTGGCCGAGGGCCGCCTGACCGCGGCGTCCGGGCTCGCCCCCGCCGAGGCCGCCGTCGGCCACGCCGCGCAGGAGCGGATGGCGTCGCTGCGTCAGCAGTTCGCCCAGTCCACCCCGTCCGCCCCGGCATCCGCCCCGGCGCCCACCACCTCCCACACCGGTATGCACCGGAGGAGCTTCTGATGCGCGAGCTCGTCTTTTCCCTGGCCGAGTGCCTCGACCGAGCGATCGAGGTGCAGGAGCGCCTGCTGGACTGCCTGGCGGTGCAGCGCGACGCCATCATCTCGGGTGAGGGTTCCCAGGTGGAGGAGGCGTCGGCCGCGATGGAGGTCGAGCTCCTGCGGCTGGGCGGCATCGAGACCAACCGCACGCTGGTGGCCTCGCACCTGGCCGACGAGCTGGGCATCGTCTCGGCCCGCTGGTCGGCGCTGCGGGAGGGTCTCGAGCGCAGCGAGGTGGAGTACCTGGCCGGCCGCGTGGCCCGCGTCGAGGACCTCATCCGCGACCTCGAGCTTCACAACACCATCAACGGGCAGCTGATCGGCACCGAGCTGGAGCTGGTCGACCTGTCCATCCGGGCCCTGGCGTCGGACGACGGCCAGATGACCACCCGCGCGTACACCCAGGGCGGCGCCACGCCGTCCCCGGCGGCTCCGCGCCCCGTCCTTCTCAACCTGGCCGCGTAGGCAGAAAGTCCGGTCGCGATGCGTTCAACTTTCTTCGGGCTGTCTTCGGCGCTGACGGGCATCATGGCCCACCAGCGCGCGCTGGACACCGTCAACCACAACGTCGGCAACACGGACACGCCCGGCTTCAGCCGGCAGCGGGTCGAGCTGGGTGCGGCGCCCGCGTACACCAACCCGGCGTGGAACACCCCCACGACCCCGGGCCAGGTGGGCACCGGCACGCAGGTCAACCAGTTGATCCGCGTCCGTGACCAGTTCATCGACGTCCAGTTCCGCGATCAGAACGCGAAGCTCGGCACGTTCGAGGCTCAGTCCGACGCGCTCGAGCGCCTGAACCAGATCATCGACGAGCCGGGCGACACGGGCCTCACCAACCAGCTGGGTAAGTACTGGGCCTCCTGGCAGGCGCTGTCCACCCGTCCCGAGGGCGCCGCGCAGCGCGAGTCGCTGCGGGCCGCCGCTGACGCGCTGGCACAGGGCTTCCAGGACACGCGCACGCGGCTGGTGGAGAGCCAGACCGAGGCGACCGCTCGTCTCGACGCGACCGTGACCGACGTGAACCGCTGGGTCGGCCAGATCAACGAGCTGAACAAGGAGATCTTCAAGGTCCAGGCGCTCGGGCACACCCCGAACGACATGATGGACCAGCGGGATGTCCTCATCGACAACATCTCGAAGACCGGCAACCTGACGGTGACCACCGCCGCCAACGGCAAGGTCTCCCTGAACCTCGGAAACCAGGTGCTGCTGGACGGCACGTCCGACACCGCCAGGACGGTCGCCCTCGCGGGTGGCAACGTGACGGTCGGCGGCACGGCCGCGACCATCACGGAGGGCACCCTGCCCGGCCTGCTGGGCATCCGCGACACGGTCATCGGCGGCGCCCAGGGCTACATCGCGAAGCTCGACGCCCTGGCCACGAGCGTCATCACCGAGACCAACACGCGTCACAGCGCCGGCTTCGGGCTCGACGGGTCCACCGGCACCAACTTCTTCGCCGGCACCGACGCCTCGAACATCGCGGTCAGCGCGGCCGTGAAGGGCTCGACGGACGTCATCGCGGCGTCGGCCACCGCGGCCGACCTTCCCGGGGGCTCCGGCAACGCCGTCTCGATGGCCCAGCTGCGGTTCGCCAACCTGGTGATCGGTGGCACCACGTCCACCATCGACGGTGCGTGGGGTGCGTGGGTCAGCAAGCTGGGATCGGACACCGACCAGGCCGGACGCCTGCGCGAGGTCCAGCAGAACGTGCTGCACGTGGCCACGTCGCGTCGCGACGCGGTCAGCGGCGTCAGCCTCGACGAGGAGATGGCCGACATGGTCCGTTTCCAGAAGAGCTACAACGCCGCGGCGCGCATGATCACCACCATGGACGGCATCCTCGAGACCATCGTTACGCGAATGGGCCTCGTCGGCCGATAGGTAAGTAACCCAACGGGACCCGGACGGGTCTCGTCAGACTGCCAAGGAGGGCAGCACGGTGCTGGGAAGTCGAGTCGGATCACATCAGGTTGCGAGGAACTTCCTCAACGACCTCAACGCGAACCAGATGCGCCTGGCCCAGAGCCAGCATCAGTACAGCACCGGGAAGAAGGTGGACAGCCCGGGCGACGACCC
>CAUJCX010000029.1 GCA_963169235.1 Actinomycetota bacterium
GACAACTTCGTCGCCGAGGGCTACACGCGGCCGGTCAACTACGAGCGCAACGGTCAGGCGATCGAGGGCGAAGAGTTCGTCGCCAAGAAGATCGGCCACGACGCCGCGCGAACCCGCTACGAGGTCGACCGGACGCCGCGCAATGGAGTGGGCCGGGACGCAGCGACGTACGAGCCGACGCAGCGAGCAGCGACCGCGGCGCACGCCCCGGTCAGCATGTGAGTTCGGGAGTCGAAGCACCATGAACGATCAGCATGAGATGGATGAGCCGGACGTCTTCGACGGACCGCCCCGCGTCACGAACGCGGACATGCCCGAACCGCCGCACCCCGTGAACTGGAACCTGCTGACAGCGCACGAGCTGGAGCAGGAATGGCTCGCGCTGAACCGGTGGGTTGACTGGCTGCGGCGCACCTATGGCCTCACGGTCGCGGTGGTGCCGCCGTTCTGGCACCACCACCCGGAGATGGTCTGGGAGCTGTCGGCGCTGCACCTGCATTGGCTCGCGGCCTACGACCCCGAGCAGAACGCATCCGCGCCGCTCGGTTGGCACCGCGACTTCGCCGACGCGCGAGAACGGCTTCGCTACTGGGTCACCGCCTGCGGTACTCGTGGCGACCGCGACCGCCCGACCCGGCAAGCTGCGTGGCCCGGTGAGGAACCTGCACCCACGATCCAGGACTTCACCTTCACCGACCGGGACACCGAGTTCATCGAGTTCGTCATCACGCAAGTCCGCAAGCGCCAAGAGGCCGAAGACGAGTTCTACGCCAACCTGGCCGACGACGAGGGTCCGTAGACCGATGAGCCGCTATGCCAAGAAGACCGACCGTCGCCCGTACGAGGAGCGGTCGTTCTCCGTCCGGGCCGTCCACCGCGAACGCGCCGACCTGCACCAGCTCGCCGAGGTTCTCATCCGGCTGACATTGCAGGAGACCGGCGAGAGCCGCGCGGTCCGCGCGGCCGTGCGGGTGCCCGACACCTACCGGGCGGCACCGGCTGGCCTGGCCGCCCCTGAAGCCGCCCGGTAGAATGAACCGTGCAAGCCTCGCGATGCGGGGTGTTGTGGCCTAAACCTCGCCGCCCGGCGGGCAACACGCACCGAGACCATCGGGTCTCGCCCCACAGCCATCACCGGCTGCTCTCACGATCAACACCCCTCCCACCAACAGTGGGAGCGCGAGGGTCGAACCGCGTGAGAGGGAGCCCCCGATGACCACCATTGCCGACGATCCGGCTGCCAGCCTCATCGACCCGCCCAAGACAATGGCCGCCGCCGTGTCCTACCTGCGGGTCTCGACCCGCGAGCAGGCAGAGAAGGGCGGCACGGACGAGGGCTTCTCGATCCCGGCCCAACGCGAAGCGACCCGGCGCAAGGCCGAGCAGCTCGGCGCCGGCATCGTCGAGGAGTTCGTCGACGCGGGAGCCTCGGCCAAGTCGTCCGACCGGCCCGAGCTGATGCGGATGATCCAGTACGTCAAGGCCAACAAGGTCGCGTACTGCATCGTTCACAAGGTCGACCGGCTCGCCCGCAACCGCGCCGACGACGTGAGCATCCACCTCGCACTCCAGCAGTGCGGGGTCATGCTCGTGTCCGCGTCCGAGAACATCGACGAGACCCCCTCCGGGATGCTGCTGCACGGCATCATGTCCACCATCGCCGAGTTCTACTCCCGCAACCTCGCCACCGAGGTCGCCAAGGGCATGAACCAGAAGGCCATCGGCGGCGGCACCAACGGGCGCGCGCCCATCGGGTACCTGAACGTCCGCAAGCGCGACGAGCTCGGACGCGAAGTCCGCACCATCGAACTCGATCCTGAGCGGGCACCGATGATCGAGTGGGCGTTCAAGGCCTACGCCTCGGGCAACTGGAGCGTCAGCCAACTCCACGACGAACTCACCTCGCGCGGGCTGCGCAGCCTGCCCACGCCGAAGAGGCCGGCGAAGCCGCTGGCCGTGTCCACCATCCACCGGCTCCTGACCAACCCGTACTACAAGGGTGATGTCATCTACCGGGGCACCCGGTACAAGGGCAACCACCCGGCACTCGTGCCAGCCGAGGTCTGGTACCAGGTCCAGTCCGTGCTCACTGCGCACCAGTGCGCCGTCGAGGCAACCCAAGTCCACGGCCACTACCTCAAAGGCACCATCCACTGCGGCCAGTGCGGCTCCCGGCTCATCGTGTCCAACGCGAAGAACCGTCACGGGAACGTGTACTGCTACTTCGTGTGCTCCGGTCGGCACTCCAAGCGCACCGACTGCACGCGCCAAGCGATGCTCATCGAGGACGTCGAGAAGCTCATCGAGGACTACTACTCCCGCGTCCAGATCACGCCCGCCCAGCAAGACGCCCTCTCAGGCATGCTCCACCACGAGTTCGACCGGCTCATGGCCGCCGAAACCGAGGAACTGGAACGCCTCACCACCAACCGCGACCGGCTCGAAGGCGAGCAGGACCGCCTCATGCAGGCGCACTACGCAGACGCGATCCCGCTCTCCGTGCTCAAGCGCGAGCAGGACCGCATCCTCGCCGAACTCGACCAGGTGACCCGCCGCATCGACGCCCACTTCGGGGACTACGCCGACGCCCGTGCCCACCTCGACGACGCGCTCGGCTTGCTGGGCGACTGCGCCGACATCTACCGCAGGTGCGACGACACCAACCGGCGCCTGTGCAACCAGGCATTCTTCACCAAGGTCTTCATCGACGAGGACAACGAGCTGCGCGTCGAGCACAACCGGCCCTTCGAGATGCTCCTCGATCCGCAGGTCAACGCCAACGCCCTGACCTGGGCCGCAGACATGAACAAGGCCCGAACCTCGACCAACGTTTCCGTTGGCAAGGGTTCGAGCCTTGTGCGTGATGTGGAGCTAAGCGGATTCGAACCGCTGACCTCCTGGGTGCGATCCAGGCGCTCTCCCAGCTGAGCTATAGCCCCGCGTCGGACCGCCATTCTAGCGGACGACGCCGTCCGTGTCGCATGTGACGTCCCTGGGGCGGGCGCGAGCCGTCCGGGCCGCTAACGTAGGCGGCGTGATCGACATCCACAACCACCTTCTGCCCGGCATCGACGACGGTCCCCGCGACATGGACGGCACGCTCGCCATGGCCCGCGTGGCCGTCGACGAGGGCATCACCCGCATGGTGTGCACGCCGCACCTGCTCCCCGGAGCCGTGCCCGAGCCCGCACGCATCGCCGCCCTGGTCGACGAGACCCGCGCCGCGCTGGCCGAGGCCGACATCCCCTTGCGCATCGACACGGGGGCCGAGATCGCGCTGGACGTCGCGTTCGCGCTGGACGACGCCGCGCTGCGCGCGTACAGCCTGGCCGGCAACGGCACGTGGCTGCTGCTGGAGATGCCGTTCGAGGGCTGGCCGCTGGGCCTGCCCGCCTTCCTGGGCGACCTCGAGATGCGCGGCTTCCGCGCCGTGCTGGCCCATCCCGAGCGCGCCCGCTCGGTGCAGCTGCAGCCCGACCGCGTCCGCGACCTCGTGGGGCGGGGCGCCCTGTGCCAGGTGACGGCCGAGGCCTTCACGGGCGCGTTCGGCAAGATCGTGGCGCAGACCGCCCGCGGCCTGATGGGCAACGGGCTCGCGCACGTGCTGGCCTCGGACGCCCACTCGGCCACCCGCCGTCCGCCGGGGCTGCGCGCCGCGCTGGACGAGTGCGCGGGGCGCGCGGGCGTGGAGCCCGAGACGCTCAGGTGGATGGTCACCGACGGGCCGCGGGCGATCCTCGACGGGGGCGACGTGCGCCCGCCCCGGCTGGGAGTGCCGCCGCCGCGCGAGCGGGTCGCGCCGCCGCGACCGGCGAAGGGGGGCCCGAAGCCCGGGCGCCCGCCCCGTCCGGGCCGCCCGCCGCGGCCGCGTCAGACGTCCAGGTAGCCCGCGGGTCGCTCGTCGGGAGCCGCCCGGCGCATCTCCACCGAGCGGCGGGTGGCCTCAAGGCCCTCCGGCAGGGGCATGCGGACGCTCCAGCCCAGCTCGCGCCCGGCCTTCGCGGGATCGAGCGCGCTGCGGCCCAGCTCACCCAAGCGCGCCGGGGCGAACTGCGGCTCGCCCGCGCCCAGGCCCTCGATGAGGTCGAGCACCGACACCTCGCGCCCGGCGCCGATGTTGAACGTCTCGCCGGCCGTCGCGTCGCGGGCGGCCAGGAACGCCGCCACCACGTCGCCCACGTACACGTAGTCGCGGGTCTGCAGGCCGTCGCCGAACACCGTGGGGGCGACGCCGTCGAGCATGCGCCCGGCGAAGATGGCCACCACGCCCGCCTCGCCGTGCGGGTCCTGGCGCGGTCCGTACACGTTGCCCAGGCGCAGCACCACGGTGGGCACGTCGTACAGCCGCGTGTACAGGCGGCAGTAGCCCTCCCCGGCCATCTTGCTCATGCCGTAGTGCGACATGGGGCGGGTCTCGGACGTCTCGGGCGACGGCACCGGCAGCCCGTCGTACTCGCCGTACCCGGCTCCACCGGTGGACGCGAAGACCACGCGCGCGCCGGCCGCGCGGGCGGCCTCCAGCACGTTCACGGTGCCGATCACGTTGACGTCGGCGTCGTAGCCGGGGTCCTCGAGGGCCTTGCGCACGTCGGCCTGCGCGGCCAGGTGGAAGATGTGGCGGGGGCGTTCCCGCTCGGCCAGCTGCATCAGCGCGTCGCGGTCGCGGACGTCGATCTCGTGCAGCGTCGCCGCGGGCGGTACCTTGTCGCGCGTGCCGTGGGAGAGGTTGTCCACCACGTGCACGGTGTGTCCCTCGGCGACCAGCGCGTCCGCCAGGTTCGATCCGATGAAGCCGGCCCCGCCCGTCACGACCACCGTTGCCACACGCCCTCCCAGATGTCGGGTGCCGCCACGACGTGCTCGCCGCGGCGTGATTCCATGCGGAAGGGTGGCGGATCGCGCCGGGGGCGGCAAGGTCCGAACGGATAGGCTGGGGGTTGTCGCGCGTGCGCGGCGCGACGGCATTCGCACGGGAGGCTTTCCACGCCGACAGAGCCACATGAGGGCGGGCCGCAGCCCAAGGTGTTCGCGCGGCTGGCGCGAGACGCCGAGCGCAAGGAGACGGTGCTCGTGGCCCCCGCGTGGTCGCGGTGGATCGCGTGGCCCATCATCGTCGCGACCATGGTGTTCGTGGTGGCCGCCGCCGTCATCGTGCAGCCGTGGGGGTAGGCCGGTTCATCGCCCTGGAGGGCATCGACGGGTCGGGCAAGAGCACGCAGGCCGCGATGCTGGCCGACGCCCTCGAGGCGCGCGGGCACCGGGTGGTGCGGGTGCGTGAGCCCGGCGGCACGCCCCTGGGCGAGGCCATCCGCGGCCTGCTGCTCGACACGCCTGCGGGCAGCATGGGCGCGGTGGCCGAGGCGTGCCTGTTCGCGGCGTCCCGGGCCGAGCTGGTGCGCCGGGTGGTGCGGCCCGGCGTGGCCGACGGCGCGTGGGTGGTGTGCGACCGGTTCGTGGGGTCGTCGCTGGCGTATCAGGGGGTCGGACGCGGCCTCGGGGTGGACGTGGTGACCGACGTCAACCGGGCCGCGGTGGACGGCTGCGCGCCCGACGTCACCGTGCTGATCGACGTGCCCGTCGCCGAGGCGGCCGGGCGGCGCTGCGCCGGCGACGACCGCATCGAGGCCGAGGGGACGGGCTTCCAGCAGCGCGTCGCCGACGGCTACCGCGCGCAGGCCGAGGGCGATGCGCGCATGGTGGTGGTGGACGGGCGCGGCAGCCCGGCCGACGTGCACGCCCGGGTGCTGGCCGCCGTGGACGCGGCGGTCGCGTCCGCATGATCGACATCGCCGACCAGCCCATGGCCACCCGCATGCTGGCGGGCGCCGTCGCACGCGCCCACGTGCCCCAGCAGTTCCTCATCTACGGGCCGCCCGGAACCGGCAAGCGGGCCGCCGCCACCCAGCTGGCGCATCACCTGATGGACACGCCCGCCGACCAGCGCGACCGCCCCAGCCTCGACCTGTCGGTGGTGCGCGCGTCGGGGCAGCAGATCCTGCTGGACGACCTCGAGGACGCGTTGCGCGACCTGGCGTCGCGTCCCGTGGTGGCCCGCTGCCGCGTGGTGGTGGTGGAGGGGGCGGAGCGCCTCAACAACCCCACGGTGGGCAACCGGCTGCTGAAGCCGCTGGAGGAGCCTCCGCCGGGGTCGCGGGTGATCCTGGTGACCGACCGGCCCGAGGACCTCCTGCCCACGTTGCGCTCGCGCTGCGTGCCCGTGCCGTTCCGCCATCCGGGGCGCGACGCGGTGGCCCGGAGGGCCGAGGCCGGTGGCCTGCCCGCCGACGTCGCCCGCACGCTGGCGCGTTCGGTGGGCACGCGGGCGCTGTCGGCCGACGTGTTCTTCCTGGCGATGCACGACATCGGCGTCGGCGTCGGCCTGGACATCCTGGGCGGCACGCGTGCCGTGGGCAGCGTCATCAGCGCGGCGCAGGAGGCGATGGAGAACGCCGCGGGCGACAATCCCAGCCCCGAGCTGGTCGAGCTTCAGCGCGCCGCCGCCGAGCTCGAGGGCAAGCGCGGCGGCAAGACGGCGGCGAAGAAGGCCGACGATCAGGCCCGGCGCGAGCGCCGCCGGGCGATCACCGACGGCTGGGGGTTCGTGCTGGAGGCGGCCGCGGGCGTGGTGGCCGACGCCCTGGTGGTGGGCCTCGGGGCAGCCGAGGCGCCGCGGCACCCGCAGCACACCGAGCGGCTGCGGGCCATCCGCGCGTCGCCGGCGTTCTGCGTCGCCGCGCTGGAGGACCTGGAGCACACGCGCGGCGAGCTGCGCCTGAACCCCACGGTCGACGTGGCCGCGCGGGCGCTCCTGGCGCGGCTCGACCTCGTCCGCGCCGGCCACGTGCCGCCCCCCGTGCCGGGGCGCCTCCCGTACGTATGACGCCCGGGCGCGCGCCCACTCCGCGCCGCCCGCGCGGCGTGCTGTTCGGCGCGGGGGGCGTCGCCGTGCTGCTGGGCCTGGCGGTGGTGCTGGGCATGAATCGGCAGCAGGACGTGCCACCGCTTGGTACGGCGGACGCCGTGCTGGCGCGGCTTGCGCCGGTATCCCGGGGGGCCGCGGTGGACACCGCCGGGGTGCCGCCCGCGACGGCGGCCGCGCGCGTGCAGGCCGACGTCGACGCCGTCTGGCGGGCGTCGGTGGCGCCCGCCGGTCAGCAGTGGCCCGATCAGGTGCAGCCGCTTCCCGTCGAGTCGTTGCGCATCCTGCTGGGCCTCGACGTGCCCCGGCCGGTGGCGCTCGCCTACGGCGTGGCGTTCGTGTCCGCCTCCGAGCTGCAGATGCGTCTGGGCATCCGCGACGTGGTGTCGGGCCACGCCCGCAAGGCGTCGGCGGCCGACCGCGGGGACATGGCCCGCAACCTGCGCCGCCAGGAGGCGTGCCTGACGGGCGTGTACCTGGGCAGCCGGTTCGGCCCGCGGCAGCTGACGCCCACGGTGGTGGGGCGCCTGCTCGACGCGGGCCTGGTGCGCGGCACGCGCGACGCGAGCCTCGACGGGTGGCTGGTGCGGGGCAGCCGGTCACGCCACCCCGCCGTGTGCCGGGTGTTCGCCCCCGGCTAGGCGTCCGACGGCTGCGGCGTCGCCGTGACGGACGGGGCCTCCGCCGCGCCGTTGAGGTGACGCCGCAGGCTGTCGCCCTCGATGTCGAGGTTGGGCAGCACGCGGTCGAGCCAGCGCGGCAGCGCCCACGCCCGCTCGCCCATGACCGCCAGCACGGCCGGCACCAGCGTCATGCGCACCAGGAACGCGTCGGCGATGATGCCCGCCGCCAGGCCGAACCCGATGGTCTTGACGATGGCGTTGGGGCCCAGCACGGCGAAGCTGACGAACACCCCGATCATGATGAGGGCCGCGGCCGTGACCACGCGGGCGCTGTGCTGGAAGCCGTGCACCACCGCGTCCAGCGGGCTGGCGCCGTGCACGTACTCCTCGCGCATGCGCGACACGAGGAACACCTCGTAGTCCATCGCCAGGCCGAACAGGATGCCGATCAAGAGGATGGGCAGCATCGCCATGATGGGCCCGGGCTTGTCGACGCCCAGCAGGCCGGCGAGCCAGCCCCACTGGAAGATGGCGACCGTGACGCCGAGGGCGACGGCCACCGACACCAGGAAGCCCAGCACGGCCTTCAGCGGCACCATCAGCGAGCGGAACACCACGGTGAGCAGCACGAACGCCAGGCCGACCACCAGCGCCAGGTAGCGGGGGAAGACCGCCGCGAGCTTGTGCGACACGTCCACGCCCAGGGCGGTCTGCCCCGTGACGTACGCGGTGGCGCCCTGCTGCGCGGCGATGGGCTTGACGGTGTTGCGGATGGTCGCCACCAGGTCCTCGGTGGCGGCCTCGGACGGGCCGCTCTGGGGCACCACGGTGACCACCGCGTAGCCGTTCTTCTCGAGCTGCTTGAGCCCGTCGGCGAGCTGGGCCCGGTACTCGGCCACCGCCTTGGGGTCGTCGGGGTCGGGCGGGGTCGGCCCGGGCACGACCACGCGCTCGACGTCCTTGTCGATGGCCTTCAGGCTCTTGGTGACGGCCACCACCGCAGCGGTCTTGTCCGGTGCGTCCTTGACGTCGACCACCACCATCAGGGGGCCGTTGGTGCCGGCGCCGAAGCCCTGCGTGATGAGGTCGTACGCCTCGCGCGGGCCGCTGCCCTTGGGCTGGCTGCCGTCGTCGGGGAACGCCAGGCGCAGGCTGAGCGCCGGGATCGCCAGCACCGCCGCCAGCACCAGGCACGCCACGATGGTCGCCGTCTTGTTGTGGGTGACCATCTCACCCCAGCGGCGTCCGAACGTGTTGACGCGGCCCGACTCGTCCGGGAAGTGCTCCTTCAGGCCGGGCAGCCGCAGGCCCAGGATCCACCGGCCGGCGATACCGAACAGGGCGGGCAGCAGCGTCAGCGCGATCACCACCGCGAGCGCGACGGTGGCCGCCGCGGCCATGCCCATCTCGGTGAGGAAGCTGATGCCCACCACCGACAGGCCCACCAGGGCGATCACCACGGTGAGGCCGGCGAACACCACGGCGCTGCCCGCGGTGCCGATGGCGATGCCCGCGGCCTCGTCGCGGGGCTTGCCCAGCTTCACCTCGTGCCGGTAGCGCGAGACGATGAACAGCGCGTAGTCGATGCCGACCGCCAGGCCCAGCATGGACGCCAGGATGGGGGTCGACGAGCCCAGGTCGACGAATCCCGACGCCGCCACGATGCCCAGGTTGCCCACGACGACGCCGATGATGGCGGTGAGCACCGGCATGCCGGCCGCCACCAGCGAGCCGAACGTGATGCTCAGGATGAGGGCGGCCACCAGCAGGCCGATGAGGCCGCTGGCACCCTCCTCGGGGATCTCCATCAGCGCGTCGCCGCCGATCTCCACCCGCATGCCCGCCGCTTCACCCGGCTTCACCGAGTCCTTCAGCGCGGTGGTGTCCTGGTCGGGCAGCGACACCCCCTGGGTGTCGTAGTTGACCGTGGCGTACGCGATGCGGCGGTCCTTCGACACCTGATCCGCCTCGAACGGGTTGCTGACCGCCAGCACGTGCGGCGACTTCACGATCCTGATCGTCTTCTCGATGGCCGCCTTGTTGGCCGGCGAGTCCACGGTGCTGCCCGCGGGCGCCTGGAACACGATCTGGCCGACGGCCCCGTCGGGTGCGGCCTGCGGCGTGCGCTCCTTGATCAGCGCGAACGCGTCGGTCGACTCCAGGCCCGGCAGCGTGAACTTGTCGGACGTGGTGCCCTTGAAGGCGATCGCGCTCGTCACCGCCGTCGCGATGATGAGCACCCATGCCAGCAGGAAGTACCACTTCTTGCGGTAGGCCAGGCGGCCCAGGCGGAAGAGATGCCATGCCATGTGGGGAGTGGTCCTTAGTTCGTGGGCTGTGCGCCGAGTGCGGGCAGCACCAGGGCGTCGATGTACGTGTAGAGCGAGGCGGTCGTGACGGGGCCGCCGGTGAGGATGTCATGCAGCAGCGCGGGCCCGGCAAGGGCATGGACAACAAAGCCCTGTGCGGGTCGGCCGGCGTCGATCTCGCCGCGCGCGGCGGCGCGTTCGAGCATGGCGCGGAAGCGGCCGGACTCGTTCGCCATCACGCGCTGGTGCGCCGCGCGGGCCAGGTCGGGGTGCGCCAGGCACGTGCGCGCGAGCCCCAGGATGAGCGCGATGTCGGCGGCGTGGTGGTGCACGAACTCGTCGGCCCACGCCCGCAGGTCGCCGCGCAGCGACCCGGTGTCGGGCACCGGGCTCTGGGGCTTGGGCTGCGTGATCACGTCGGGCTCGGCGGCCCCGCACGACAGGGCGCTCACCACCAGATCGCGCTTGCCCTCCCACAGGCGGTACAGGGTGGCCTTGCTGCAGTGGGCGTCCTCGGCCACCTGGTCCAGGCGCAGGCCCTCGTAACCGTTCTCGCTGAGGCGGTTCAGCACGGCCGTGTAGATCTCGAGCTCGCGCTCGGGCGTCAGGCGGCCGCGGGGGGCGGGCGTGGGTGTGGGGGGCGTGGACGTGGGCATGTACGAAACGGTTTCGTACCGTAGGGAAGGATGCCGCGCCGCGCAAGTGGCACGCCGAAACAGGTGGATTGCGGGTCGCGGCGGTCGATACCCCCTCACGGCCCGCTGTACCGGGCCGGAGAGGCGCTATGCTTCCAGACCGTTCGCGCCCCCGGGCGCCGACGGGCCGACGTAGCTCAGCTGGTAGAGCACATCACTCGTAATGATGGGGTCAGGGGTTCGAGTCCCCTCGTCGGCTTTTCGTGTGTGCCGGTACCCGCGTGCCGTCACCGGGTTGATGGCCACCCCGGCCGTCGATGCCGCGTCCGCCAGCGCCCGCGAGGACCACGAGCACCACGTGGGGTCGTCGGTGATGACGTCCAGCAGCACGTTGGAGTCGACCAGGATCACCCGCGCGTGAGCGCCATGATCTCGTCGGTGCTGAGCGGGACGTCACCGCTACCTCGCAGGCGCGCCACCAATGCCTCGCCGGCACCCTCGCGGGGAGCGCGGCGGATGATGACGGCGCCGTCGTCAACGTCGAACTCCACCTCGGTGCCCGGGACGATGCCCGTGGCGTCCCGAATCGCCTGGGGAATCGTGACCTGACCCTTGCTCGTGAGGCGCATCACTCGTCCCTGTCGTGGTAAGACGAAGAGTCCTACCAGGGGGCTGGGGCGGCACAAGGCCACCCGAGCGCCGTGTCGCCGCCTCCGCCGTCGCGGCCGGCGTCAGCCGATCACGAGCGCGCCGGTGAGGCCGATGGACGCGATCACCAGGGTGGCCGCGGCGGCCAGCACCGCGGGCCGCGCGCCCACGTGGCGCAGCGCCGCGACCTTCACGCCCATGCCCAGGGCGAACATCGCCGCCGCCAGCAGCCACAGCTGCACGTCGCCCGCCACGGCCACCCAGCGGTGCGGCAGCACGCCGGTGCTGCGCACCAGCATCAGCGCGATGAACGCCACCACGAAGAACGGCACCAGCGGAACGTCGGCCGTGGTGCCCTTGTGCCGGTCGCGGCGGCGCCGGTGAATGCTGAGCGCGGTGAGCGTGGGCGCCAGCATCAGCACGCGGGCCAGCTTCACCACCACGGCGATGGCGAGCGCCGTCGAGCCCACCGATCCGCCCACGGCCACCACCTGCGCGACCTCGTGCACCGACGCACCCGCCCACAGCCCCGCCGCGTGCTGACCCAGGCCAAGCGCCGCCACGGCGATCGGCATGAGCGGGATCATCAGGGTGCCGAACAGCACCACCAGCGCCAGGGCCGTGACCGTCTCGCGCTCGTCCTCGTGTTCCACCACGCCCTCCGCGGCCGCGATGGCCGCGGCCCCGCAGATGGAGAAGCCGGACGCGATCAGCACCGTCTGCGTCCATTCCATCCCCAGCGCCCGGCCGATGGCGAGCGTGGCGGCGAAGCAGCCCGCCACCGCACACACCACCAGAAGCAGCACGGGCCAGCCCAGGTCGAGGATCTGCCCCAGGGCCAGCTGCAGCCCCAACAGGGCCACGCCGATGCGCAGGATGGTCTTGGACGTGAACCGGATCCCCGGCCCGGTCGCGGGGGGCATCTTCACCACGTTGGTGAGCACGATGCCCAGCACGATCGCGATGAGCAGCACGCTGACGCCGGGGGCCACGTGGTGCAGGGCCACTGCGGCCGCGGCACCCGCGGCGGCCACGGCGATGCCGGGGGCGAGGGCGCGCGCGGGTGGACGCGACGGCGCCGCGGAGCCCGGGACGGGCGGCGGCACGCCGGTGGCCGTCACGGCGTGGCGCGGATCTCGGCCGACACCGCGTGCCCGTACAGGCCCTCGGCGTGCGAGATCGCGGCCACGTGCGGGGCCAGCGCCGCGCTGGCGGCGGGCGTGAGCCGCTGGAACGTCAGCGTCTTGATGTACGACCCCACCCACAGGCCACCCGTGTAGCGGGCACAGCCGTTGGTGGGCAGCGTGTGGTTGGTGCCCACCGCCTTGTCGCCGTAGGCCACCGTCGTGGTGGGCCCCACGAACAGCGTGCCGTAGTTGCGCAGCGCCTCCTCGTACCAGCCCGTGTCCTCGACCTGGATCTGGAGGTGCTCGGGGGCGTACTCGTCCGACAGGCGGGCGGCCTCCTCGCGCGATTCCACCAGCGCCACGCTTCCCAGCGCGTCCCACGCGGCAAGGGCCGTGTCGGCGGTGGGCCAGTCGGCCACCACCTGGGGCACCAGCTCGATGACGCGTTCACCCAGCGCGCGCGACGTGGTGATGAGGATGGCGGGGGAGTTGGGGCCGTGCTCGGCCTGGGCCATCAGGTCGATCGCGACCACGCGGGGGTCGGCCGTGTCGTCGGCGATCACCAGCACCTCGGTGGGGCCGGCCAGCAGATCGATGCCCACGCGCCCGTGCAGCTGGCGCTTGGCCTCGGCCACGTACGCGTTGCCGGCGCCCACGATCATGTCCACCGCGTCCAGGCCGGGCAGCGCGCCGAACGCCATGGCGCCCATGGCCTGCACCCCGCCCAGCGCGTAGATGGCGTCGGCACCCGCCACGTGCATGGCGTACAGGGTGGCGGCCCCGATGGACCCGTCGCGCTGGGGGGCGCTCATGGCCGCGATGTGGCGCACGCCGGCCACGCGGGCCGTCGCGATGCTCATCAGTGCCGACGAGATCAGCTGGTAGCGACCACCGGGGATGTACGCGCCCACCGAGTCGACGGGCACCAGGCGGTGGCCCAGCACCACCCCGTCCGGGTGCTCCACCTCCAGGTCGGTCAGCGTCGCCCGCTGCGCCCGCGCGAACGCGCGCACATGCTCGTGGGCCAGGTCGATGCTGGCGCGCAGGCCCGGGTCGATGGCCGCCTCGGCGCGGGCGATGGTGTCCTGGTCGACCTGGAAGTCGCTCGGGTCGTGGCCGTCGAGGTCGCGGGAGTAGGCGCGCACCGCGGGTTCGCCCTCGTCGCGGATGCGGGCCAGCATGTCGGCCACGGTGCGCTCGACCGCCGGATCGGTCTCGGTGCCGGGCGGCCGGCCCTCTTTGAGGAAATCAGCCATCGATGCCCGCCTCCTGTGTCGCGTCACGACCGGCCCAGTCGGGGATGAGGGAATACAGCGCGGCCATCAGCGCCGTCATGTCGACGACCATCATCACGGCGCCCGCCGCACGCTGATCGGCCATGAGGCCCAGGCCCAGGGCGCCGCCGTGACCGTAGATCGGCTCCGTCCACATCAGCAGCACCGCGCCCACCGCGCCGCAGGCCGCCATCGCGCAGCCCACGGCCGCCAGCCGCGGAACCACGTCGGCCTCCCGCTCACGGCTGGGGCGCAGGATCGCCAGCCACAACAGCACGCCGGCCGCCACCAGCGTCGCGGCCCGCAGCTCGCCCATCCACCACGACGATGCCGCCGCCGCGTGAGGCCCCGGCAGGTGCCACACGATCACCGCGGCGGCCCAGGCGGCACCGCCCAGCCCGGGGTCGGTGAGCGCTCGCCACACCGCACCGGCGCGCGGCCGCAACGGGGGCACCCCCAGCACCAGCAGCACGGGCGCCACGGTGGCGAGCACCTCGTGCTGCACCATGTGGCCGACCAGCGACCGCGTGGCGGCCCATGAGGCGAACGGGCTGCACAGCACCGCGGCCACCAGCACGGCCCCGGCGGCGGTGAACGCCCGGCGGTCGGCGCGGCGCGCGACGCGCACGACGGCCACGGCCACAAGCACGGCCGCGACCACCGACACGCCCCACGCGGCGACGTGGGCGGGCGCAACCGCCACCTCATGGTGGTGACCCGCCGCGTGCAGGGCGCTCACCCGAGCGCCTGGGCCACGGTGGCCGGGATGAGCGCCAGCGACAGCCCCACCAGCACGATCCCGGTGGAGCGCTCAAGCACGGGACCCACCCGCCCGACCGAATCGTTCAGCGTGCGGTAGCGGTGCGGCCCCACCAGCACCGGTCCCAGGAACGGCAGGGCCATCATGGCCGCGTACGCCAGTACCAGCCCGGACCCGATCCAGAAACTGCGGGTGCCGCCGGCCAGCACCGCCAGGCCGAACACGTAGGGGCCGCAGCACGTCGCGCAGTACTGCCCGAACGCGATGCCGGCACGGAACGGATGCCCGAACGACGCCCGCCCGGTGCGCAGGAGCCACAGCGGGCCGCGGCAGCGCGACAGCGGTCCGCCGGGCAGACGCCCCAGGGCCGCCAGTCCCAGCACCAGCGCGATGACGGCGCCCACCATCACCGCGATCCAGGCGGCGTCACCAAGCAGCAGCGCCAGCCCGCCGAGGGCGGCGGCGAACGGCACGTAGAAACCCACGTACCCCAGCGCGAAGCGCGTCGCGGTGCGGGTGATGTCGCGGTCGGTGGAGGCGTGGGTGCGCTCGACGACGACGCTCATGGTGAGTGCCATCTGCATGGCGCACGGAGCCATCACCAGGAACCCGCCCACCAGCAGGATCATCGCGGCCAGTGCGGCGGCGTGGCCGGGCACCACGAGCACGCTCCACGCCGCGGCGACGCCTGCCGCGGCCGCGACCAGCGCGGCCAGCGGCAGGCGAGTGCGGGAGCGTGCGCTCATTCCTCGGTGGTCATCCGGAAGCCGAGGCCCTGGATGGAATTGCGCCCCTCGTATGCCCACTCCATCTCGTGCTCGGGCACGCTGATGATGTTGCGGCTGGCCTTGCCCACCAGGGCCTCGTTGCCCGGGATGGTGTTCCAGGCGCTGTTGACCAGGCGCGTCGGCTCACCGTCGGGGCCGCGGTACGGCTCCATCAGCGCGTCGATGGCGTAGCCGCTGCCGGAGGGGTGGCCCACCTTCACCGTGCCCACGCCGTTCTCGACGGTGTACTCGATCGGCACGCGGTACGTGGCCACGCGGTCGGTGATGAGCGCCGCCAGGTCGGCCAGCGGGCCACCCAGACGGCCCTGGATGGCGTCCATCAGGGCCTCGTACTGCTCGTCGGTGGCGTTGGCGTCGACGAACAGCACCTCGCGCCAGTTGCCGTCGTGCACGTGGCCGGGGATCTGGACCAGGCTGACGGTGGACAGGCCGGAGATGTCGACCCCGCGCGAGTGGCCGGACCGGAAGTGGTAGCCCGTGAAGCTGTTGCACGAACCCCCGTCGGGGTCGTCGGCTACCCAGCAGGGGCAGGGCCCCATGCACGAGCAGGCTTCAATGAGATCGCCCCGCAGGTCGTATCCGGTGGCCTCGGTGGTTGCCATTCGCTCAGACTCCTGGGTGGGTGCCAAAGGGGACACGTCGTGACGGGGGCGTGCCGACCGGCGCGACGTCAATACGGGCACTAAACCACGCCGCTTGTGCCGAATGCAACAGATGCTCTTATGCAGGGGAGTCGCGACGACCCAGGCGAACTTCGGCCCGCGGGGCGAGCGGACGCGTGGCCGTGGGGTGGCGAGAAGCCCATGTTCATGGGCGTGCGACGGCATCGCCGCCCGTCCCCGTCGGCCGGGGACGCGTGTATAAGCCGTGCTTATATATGTGAGAGTCATGTCCACGAGGACGACGGCATTACACCGGCCGTGGGAGCGCCAGGGAGCGCTCCCGCGCGGTCTGCGGGCTCAGCACGCGTTCTTGCTGGTGAGCGCGCCCTCCCAGGAGCCGGCGAGGGCATCCACCACGCCGTCGTCGCCCACCTCGGTGACGCTCGCGCCCTGGCCGAGTGCCTCTCGTCGGGGTCGACGCCCACCCGTCGCGCGGCACGCCACGGTTTTCCCGCGCCGCGGGTGTAAGACAGCCGCGCGGTGGGCGAGACTCACGGGCGTATGGACGACGCTGCCGACCGACGGATGCTGCGCGACGACCGCGACCGCTTCCTGGGGCTCCAGTGGGAGCGCATGCGCGAGTTCGTCAAGCTCGAGCGCGGGGTGAGCCGGGACGCGCGCGACGACGTGGTGCAGAACGCGCTCGTGCGGCACGTGCGGGAGCTCGATCGCGGCAAGGACTACGCGGGGGTGCCGCTGCGCGTGGTCGCGCGCCAGCTGGTGCGCTATGCGGCCCGGGATCACTTCCAGGCGACCGCGCACACCCGCGGGCACGAGGTGCATCCGGACGGCGGGTTCGAGCCGGGGCAGGTGGATCGCACGCCCGGCCTCGAGCTGTGGGACCTGTGCCGGCGCCTGGACGGGCTGCCCGGCATGCAGCGCGACGCCCTGTGCCTTTTGTACGGCAAGGGGCTCGACCACGAGCAGGTCGCCGCGCGGCTGGGGATGACCCGCAACGCCGTCGACCAGGCGCTTCACCGGGGCCGCACGCGACTGAGAGCGAGCTGGAATGGCTGACGTCAACGCGCTGTTCGACGACTTCGCGCTGCGCCGCGCCCGCGGTGACCGGCCCGACATCGACGACTACCTCGGCCGCGCCGGCGGCGATGCGGACGAGCTGGCCGACCTCATCGAGGGGCTGCTCATGTGCACGGCGTCTCCGGAGCCGTCGCCCGAGAGCGTGGTGATCGTGCGGGCCATCCTGGACGGGCGGCCCCCGCTGCAGGCGCTGCGCACCGCCAAGGGCAGGCGCCGCGACGACGTGGTGGGCCGCATCCGGCAGGCGCTGGGCACGCCCGAGCGGCTGCGGGAGCGCCTGCGCGACCGGTATCACGAGCTCGAGTCGGGGCTCCTCGACCTGCGCGGCGTCGACGGGCGCGTGCTCGACGCCGTCGCGGCGGCGCTGGGCATGCGTGCCGCCGACCTTCCGGCGTGGCAGCCGCTGCAGATGGCCGACGCGCACGAGGCGGCGCCCGTGTGGGCCCGGTCGACGGAGCCCGTCCTCGAACTGGACGTCGTGATGTCGCTTGACGCGATGGCCGCACCCGATCCCGAGGCGTCCGAGCTCGACCGGCTGTTCGGGCTGTCGTGAGCCCCCCGCGGCCCGGAGACGCCCGCGCCGAGCGGCTGCTGGCCGACCACCTGGCCGTCTTCCCCGGGGCGCATGCACCCGTTCCGGTGGAGGAGATCGCCGAGGACCTGCTGGGCCTGCGCGTGCACCTGCGCCGGGGGCTCAGGGTGTCGGGCATGCTCGTGCCCGATCGCCGCGCGGTCTACCTGAACGCCGACGAGGCCCCCGTGCGACGCCGTTTCACGCTGGTGCACGAGCTGGGCCACTGGGTGGTGCACTGCGCCGGTGCGGCGGCGCCTCCGCGCATCCTGTGCCGCAGCGACGAGACCACGGGCAGCGCCGACGTGCGCGAGCGCGAGGCCAACGTGTTCGCCGCGACGCTGTTGATGCCCGAGGCCGGGCTGGCGGCCGGTGTGGCCGACGGACTGAGCGTGGCCGACCTGGCCGCGGCGTACGGGGTGTCGGGCGTCGCGATGGCGTGGCGGCTCTACAACGTGGGGCTCGGTCCGCAGCCGTCGGCGGGCTGAACGCGCGAGGACGTCGTTGCGTACCGCGCGCCGGCTCCGACGCGGTAGCGTGACCGGCCAGCGCAGGCACGAGGTGACCACCGGACCACGCGGAGGCGACGACAGTGGCGAACGACGGCATCACCCCACCCGAGGGGTTCAACGCGGGGGCGCGCACGTACGACGACGCCGTGCGCCACAACATCGCCGGGTCCGACCGGCTCATCATGTCGCTGCCCGGTGGGGAGTACGCCACGGTGCTCGATGTCGCGTGCGGCACCGGCTGGACGTCGGCGGCGATGCTGCGCAGGTTCCCGGTGCGCCGCATCGTGGGGGTGGACGCCTCGCAGGGGATGCTCGACCAGTTCGCCGCCAAGCTGGGCACCGAGTTCCCCGACGTCGCCGTGGAGCTGCGCAACGAGGACGTGATGCGGATGGGCGTGCCGGACGGCGCGTTCGACGCCGTGCTGTGCGCGATGGCGCTGCACTGGTTCCCCGACAAGACCGGGGCCGTGGCGCAGATGGCGCGGGCGGTGCGACCCGGGGGCGTGCTGGCCATCCTCACCATCGGCCGGGGCGGGGAGGAGGCGTGGCGGCAGGTGCTCGTGGACGTCGGCGCGCCACCGGAGTGGACCGGGTGGTTCGCCCAGAACCAGCGCGACGAGGGCGAGATGGACGCCGACCTGCGCGCCGCGGGCATGGAGCCCCTGGACGTGTGGATGGAGCGGCGCCGGCGCCACGCCGACCCCGATGCGTTCATGGCCCGCACCCGCGCGGTGGCGGGCCACCTGCTGCGCAATCCCCCCGGCGGGTTCAGCGAGCTCGACCAGCGCATCGAGCGGGGCCTGCACGACGCCGCGGGGCCCGATGGCTTCGCGTACGAGTACTCCAAGCTCTACGCAGTGGCGCGGCGCCCCGAGGCGTAACCTCGTCGTCGAACGCCATCCGATCCGACCGAGGGGGACGACATGGCCCGTCGTACACCACCCGGCGCCACGCGGCGCTTCAGCGTGCTGGCCAGCGGCGAGGACGTGCCGTGGCGCACGCGCGAGGAGGCCGAGGCCCAGAGCGCCCCGGCGGG
>CAUJCX010000030.1 GCA_963169235.1 Actinomycetota bacterium
GCGGGTGAAGCGGGCGACGGCCTCGATGTGCGCGGTCTGCGGAAACATGTCGACGGGCTGCACGTACTCCAGCGTGTAGCCCCCGGCCACGAGCGCCGCGGCGTTCTGGGCGAAGTTGGCGGGCTGGCACGACACGTACACCAGCACCGGCGGGGCGGCCTCCACCAGGCGGCGGATGGCGCGCCCGTCGAGGCCCGCGCGCGGCGGGTCGACGATGGCCACGTCGCAGGCGGGCAGGTTGCCGCGGTTGTCGGTGAGCACGCGCCCCACGTCGCCGCAGTGCGCCGTGTAGTTGTCGACGCCGTTGCGGGCGGCGTTGGCGGCGGCGTCCTCCACGGCCTCGGGCACGATCTCCACTCCCACCACCCGGGCGGCGCGGGAACCCATCGCCAGCCCGATGCTGCCGACGCCCGCGAACAGGTCGTACACCGTCTGGGTGCCGTCGAGCCCCGCGGCCTCGGCCACGTGCCCGTACAGCACGTCGGTCATCAGCGTGTTGGTCTGGAAGAAGCTGGGCGCGGAGAGCCGCAGCCGCACGCCGGCGACCTCCTCCTCGAACCAGTCGCGCCCCCGCACCAGCCGCGCCGGCAGGCCCTGGGTGGTCTCGGCCAGGCCGTCGTTGACCGCGTGGATGAGCCCCACGGTCTCGGGATGCGCGGCCCACAGGGGGTCGGCCAGGGCGTCGACGGCGTCCTCGCCTCCGGGGGCCGTCACGATGGTGACCAGGATCTGGCCTGTTCGCACGCCCTCGCGCACCACCACGTGCCGCAGCCAGCCGGTCTGGGCGCGCTGGTCGTACGGATCGACCCCCGCGGCCTCGGCCCACGCGCGCACCGTCTCGCGCACCGCGTCCCCCAGCGGTGTTGCCAGCTGACAGACACGTATGTCCACCACCTCGTCCCAGCGGCCGCGGCGGTGGAAGCCCAGCACGAGGCCCCCGTCCGGCCCGACGGACGCCGAGTACTCCATCTTGTTGCGGTAGCCCCGCGTCTGGACCGCCGCGACCGTGGGGCGCACGTCGATGTCGTGCAGGTGGCCGATGCGGGCCAGGTGCTCACGCACCTGCGCGCGCTTGGCCTCAGTGGTCGCCTCGTAGCGCACGTGCTGCAGGCGGCAGCCGCCGCACAGCGGGATGTACGGGCACTCGGCCTCGACCCGGTCGGGGCTGGGGGTGAGCACCTCTACCAGGTCCGCGTCGGCGTACTTGCGCCGGGCGCGCCGCACCCGCGCCCGCACGCGGTCGCCGGTGACGGTGTCGGGCACGAACACCACGTAGCCGTCGTCGCGGGCGACGCCCATGCCACCGAACGCGAGGTCCACCACGTCGGCGTCGATCTCTTGGTCACGTTGAAGACGGGCCACGGGCCGACGATCATACGCGGCCGATGCCTCGCGACCTCGACATCTCCCTGCATGGCGTGTGCCTGGGCAGGCGCACGCTGACCCCGGGCAGCGTGCACGTGCGCGAGGGGCGGTTCACCGAGGCCGCCGCGCCCGGCGCCCGCTCGGTCACCCTTCCCGACGGCTGGGTGATCACCCCGGGCCTCGTGGACGTGCAGGTGAACGGCTACGCGGGCCGCGAGGTGGACGAGCCCGGTGCCCTGGCCGACATCGCCCCGGCCCTCGCCCGCGACGGCGTGGTGGCGTTCTGCCCCACACTGGTGAGCCGACCGCTTCACGCGTACCCCCAGGCCGTGGCGCACATGTCGGACGCGGCCCCGGGCGACGCGCTGGGCGGCGCGGTCGCCGCCGGCGTCCACCTTGAGGGGCCGTTCCTCTCACCGGCCCGCCCTGGCGCGCACGACCCCGGCGCGCTCATCGCCCCCGACGCGCATGCCACCCGGGCGCTGGTGGAGTTCTCTCCCGCCATCGTCACCCTCGCCCCCGAGCTGCCCGGCGCCCTCGACGCCGTCGTCGCGCTGCGCGCCGCGGGGACCGTGGTGGCGATCGGCCACACGACGTGCGATGCCGCCACGGTGGACGCCGCCGCCACCCGCGGCGCCCGCCTGGTGACCCACGCGTTCAACGCCATGCCCGGCATCACGGCGCGGGACGCGTCCCCCCTGGCGTCGGCCCTCTTGGACGAGCGCCTGTACGTGTCGCTGATCGCCGACGGCCACCACGTCGCACCCGACGTGTGCCGCCTGGTCGCCACCCTCGCGGGTCCGCGCCTGGTGCTGACGTCCGACGCATCCGCCGCCGCCGGGGCGCCGCCGGGGGCGTACCGCCTCGCCGGGCGCGAGGTGGGCAGCGATGGGGAGGCGGTGCGCGACCCCGAGGGCCGCCTGGCCGGCGGGGCCCTCCCCCTGTGGCGCTGCGTCGCGGAGGCCGTCCGCATGGGGATCCCCCGGGCGCACGCGCTATGGGCGGCGTGCGGGGCCCCCCGGGAGGTGCTGGGGCGTCACCTCTCGGAGCCGCGGGCGTCGCTGGTGGTGCTGGACGAGGAGAACCGGCCCCGGGCGGTGATGGTCGCGGGGAGGTGGGTGGTGGACGATCTGGAGGGCGGGTAGGCGAGGCCTGTGTGCGGCTCCTGAGAAGGCTTCCCGGGGCGGTTGCGCCGCGAGTCATCGCAAGATAACTTGGCGTGGTGGAACGCGGCCCTATCGTCGCCTCAAGCGCGCGGAAACACGGGGTCACCGACGACGACGCGCTCCATGCCCAGCGCAACGCCATTCGTGCATTCGATGTGGATGAAGGACTCACCATGTACGTCGGCCCCGATGTCTCGGGTCAGTTGCTGGAGATCGGTGCCGTCGAGGGAAGCGACGGCGTCGTGATCGTTCACGCCATGCCAGCGCGCCGGAGGTTCCTCTGATGCCCCGAACGACGTCCGACATCCTGCGACACGCCGACGATCTCGCCGCCCGGTTCGAGGAGTACACGCCGCGGCCAGGGGACGGGCGAGCCGTCGCACCCCTCAGCCGACTGCGAGCGAGTGTTCTGGCCAAGGCGGACGCAGAGCGCGATCTGCGCGACGCCGTGGCCTTGGCCCGGCGGGAGGGCGTGGCGTGGTCAGCCATCGGAGCGGTGCTCGGCACGTCCGGCGAGGCGGCTCGACAGCGATACCGGGACGCCGCCTGAGCATCCTCCTGTCCGAAGCGTGCCCGCCCGGGCGGCGACCGGCGATCGTGAGCCGCGCGAGATCGCGCCTCGTCGATCCGTGCACGTCACGCATCCGATCGCCCAGGGAGTGCATGGCGACGGTTCGGGCGCGGCGCTGAGGCGACGGTCGGCCCGCGGTCGTCATCCCAAAACCACGTCGATAGACACCATAAGCAACGGTGATAGTCTCAGGCGGTCCCGAGGGCCGGGTGCGATACTGGCCCCAACCCGTGACCCCTGAGCCCGCCCACGTGACCACCACCGCAGCCCCCGCCGTCGATGCCGGCCGCCTCACGCACCTCCAGCGCCTGGAGGCCGAGAGCATCCACATCATGCGCGAGGCCGTCAGCGAGTCCGAGCGCCCCGTGATGCTGTACAGCATCGGCAAGGACAGCTCGGTGATGCTGCACCTGGCCCGCAAGGCGTTCTACCCGGCGCCGCTGCCGTTCCCGCTTCTGCACGTGGACACCACGTGGAAGTTCCGCGAGATGTACGCGTTCCGCGAACGCGTCGCGCGCGAGCTCGACGGCGAACTGCTGGTGCACATCAACCCCGACGCGCAGGCCCGGGGCATCAACCCGTTCGACCACGGCTCGGCCCTGCACACCGACCTGTGGAAGACCGAGGGGCTCAAGCAGGCGCTCGAGCACCACCGCTTCGACCTGGCGTTCGGTGGCGCCCGCCGCGACGAGGAGAAGTCGCGCGCCAAGGAGCGGGTGTTCAGCCTGCGCTCCGCCCAGCACCAGTGGGACCCCAAGCGCCAGCGCCCCGAGCTGTGGCGCCTGTACAACGCCCGCCGCAGCCCCGGCGAGAGCGTGCGCGTGTTCCCCCTGTCCAACTGGACCGAGCTCGACGTGTGGCAGTACATCTGGCTCGAGGACATCCCCATCGTGCCGCTGTACTTCTCGAAGCCGCGTCCCGTGGTGGAGCGCGACGGGCTGCTGATCATGGTCGACGACGACCGCCTCCCCCTGGCCCCGGGCGAGACGCCCCGCCAGGTGAGCGTGCGGTTCCGCACCCTGGGGTGCTACCCGCTCACCGGCGCCGTCGAGTCCACCGCCGACACGCTCACCGGAATCATCCAGGAGATGCTCCTCACCACCTCGTCCGAGCGTCAGGGCCGCGCGATCGACCACGACTCGTCCGGTTCGATGGAGCGCAAGAAGCAGGAGGGGTACTTCTAGTGGCGGCGCACAGCTCGGAGCTGATCGCCCACGACATCGACGAGTACCTCCACCGGCACCAGCACAAGGGCCTCCTGCGGTTCATCGCGTGCGGCAGCGTCGACGACGGCAAGTCCACCCTCATCGGGCGCCTGCTGTACGAGTCGCAGCTGGTGTTCGACGACCAGCTGGCGGCCCTGGAAGCCGACTCCAAGAAGGTGGGCACGCAGGGCGGCGACCTCGACTTCGCCCTCCTGCTGGACGGCCTGAGCGCCGAGCGCGAGCAGGGCATCACCATCGACGTCGCGTACCGCTTCTTCTCGACCGAGACGCGCAAGTTCATCGTGGCCGACACCCCCGGGCACGAGCAGTACACGCGCAACATGGTCACCGGAGCGTCCACCGCCGACGTCGCCGTGATCCTGGTGGACGCCCGCAAGGGGCTGCTGACCCAGACGCGTCGCCACAGCTACCTGGTGTCGCTGATCGGCGTGACCAGCGTGGTTCTGGCGATCAACAAGATGGACCTGGTCGGCTTCGACCGCGACGTGTTCGACCGCATCGAGGCCGACTACCGCGACTTCGCGGGGCAGCTGGGCATCACCGACATCACGTGCATCCCGCTGTCGGCGCTGCGCGGCGACAACGTCACGGAGCCCAGCCCGCACACGCCGTGGTACACCGGCCCCACGTTCATGCAGCACCTCGAGACCGTCGCGGTGGACGACCTGGCCCACGCCCGGCCCATGCGCATGCCGGTGCAGTGGGTCAACCGCCCCAACCTCGACTTCCGCGGGTTCTCGGGCACGGTGGTGAGCGGCACGGTGCAGCCGGGCATGCGGGTGAAGGCGCTTCCGTCCGGCGTCGAGTCGACGGTGAAGCGCGTCGTCACCATGGACGGCGACCTCAACGACGCCCAGGCGCACCAGGCCGTCACGCTGACGTTGACCGACGAGATCGACGTGAGCCGCGGCGACGTGCTGTGCGACGCCGCGTCCCCGTGCGAGGTGGCCGACACGTTCGCGGCCCACATCGTGTGGATGCACGAGGATCCGCTCACCCCCGAGCGTCCCTACCTGGTGAAGATCGGCACCCGCACCGTGGCGGCCACCATCGCCACCCCGCACCATCGCGTCGACGTCAACACGCTCGACCACGTCCCCGCGGCCACGCTGCACCTCAACGAGATCGGGCTGTGCACCGTCAGCCTCGACCGCGGCGTCCCGTTCGACCCGTACGCGGTCAACCACGAGACCGGTGGCTTCATCGTCATCGATCGCATCACCAACACCACGGTGGCGGCCGGGCTGATCGAGCGCGCGACGCGCACCGCGTCCAACGTGCACTGGCAGGCCACGTCGGTCGACCAGCCCGCGCGCACGCGCCTGAAGGGGCACGAGCCGGCCCTGGTGTGGTTCACCGGTCTGTCCGGGGCGGGCAAGTCGACCATCGCCGACCTGGTGGAGCGCCGCCTGAACGCCGCCGGGGTGCACACGTACATGCTCGACGGCGACAATGTGCGTCACGGCCTCAACCGCGACCTGGGCTTCGACGACGCCGCCCGCGTCGAGAACATCCGCCGCGTCGCCGAGGTGGGCGCGCTGATGGTGGACTCAGGGCTGGTGGTGCTGGCGTCGTTCATCTCCCCGTTCCGCGACGACCGGCGCCTGGCGCGTGAACGCGTGGCCGCGGGACGCTTCGTCGAGGTGTTCGTCGACGCGCCGCTCGACGTCGCCGAAGAACGCGACCCCAAGGGCCTCTACGCGAAGGCCCGCCGGGGGGAGATCGCCGGCTTCACCGGCATCGACTCGCCGTACGAGGCCCCCGAGGCGCCGGAGGTGCACCTGCGCACCCACCGGCTGACGCCCGAGCAGGCGGTCGACGCCGTGGTCGCCGCGCTGCGCGAGCGCGGTCTCATCCCCGGCGACTGACCGACGCACCCGCTGCCAGCGGGGAGCACGTCGCCGCGTGGCGGGCCGCGCCGGGGGCCGGCGACGTGGGGCGCCCGGCCATCAGGCGGCGGGTCGACCCGTCGGCGGGAGCCGCCGACGCGGCCATGCGGTGGGCGTCGCCCGCGCGGTGCAGTTCGTGCAGGCGCTGGCGCGAGATGATGAGCGAAAGCGTGGGGTCAAGCATCGTGGGTACCTTCCCTTGAGCGGTTGTCCTCACTGCGGTCAGTGTATCGCACCATCCCTCTATCGTGATATAGTTATTCACCTATGACTCCCATCGACGCTCCTCCCCCCGACGCGTCCCGCGTGGACGTGATGGTGTCGGCGCCCACGCAACTCAGCTCTCTGGTGTGCGCCACGTTCGCGCCGCGCGTCCACCCCGCCATGCCCCTCGACCTGGCAGAGGAGACCCGCGGCTTCTGGGACGACGGCCACGGCATGATGTGCGAGCTGGTGGTGCTCGCCGACGCCGCGGGCCTCTTGGCATCACCCGACATCGAGCCGCTACTCGAGCGCCTGGCCGATCCCGTCACGTTCGACACCCCCCCGGGCCTCGAGACCGAGCTCGACGACGAGATCCCGGTGATGCACGCGCGGCTCGACCGCCTGGCCTCCGACGCCGCGCTGCGCCGGGCCTACGTGCACCAGCTCACCGCGCTGTGGGCCGTGTTCGACGAGGCCTGGCGCACCCGGCTGCGGGACGAGGCGACGGCGACCGCCGCCGCGTGGCGTGCGCGCCTCGATGCCGGCGACGACGTTCTGTCGCTGCTGCCCGAGTCGCACGTCGCGCGCCGCCCGATGTACGCCCCGATGGCGCGCGAGGCCGAGCGCAGCGGCCGCGTGCTCCTGTCGCCGACCCTGGCCGGGCAGGGGCACATCATCGCGCTGCCGCACGGCCTGGCCATCGCGTCCTCGCCCGCCGCCGACGACCCGGTGGTGCGCCGACGCGAGGCCGCCACCGACGTGGCCGAGACGCTCAAAGCCATGGCCGAGCCCACGCGCCTCACCATCCTCACCCAGGTGGCGGCCCACCCCAGCGGCGTCGGCGAGATCGCCCGCGCCCTCCACATCGCCCAGCCCACCGCGTCGGTGCACCTGCGCAAGCTGCGCGCCGCGGGGCTGGTGGACGCGCGCAAGCAGGGCTCGGCGACCATCTACAGCGCGCGGCCCGGCGCCGTGCGCGCCGCCCTCACCATGGCCGCCAACCGCCTGGTGACGGCGATGGGAGGCGACGAGACGGCGTAGAGACGCGCGCTCCGTCGCGTCAGCGCAGGGGCTTCACCGACGTGCGGTCGATGTGGAAGCCGCGCCCCGTGGCGATGATGCGGCAGCGCACGCCGTCGCGGCGCGAGACGCAGCGGAAGCGTCCCAGGGTGCGCTGCTTGCCGTAGGCCAGCTTCCCCGTGCCGTAGGGCGCATCGCCGATGCAGCGGCTGGACCGGCGGCACACCTTCAGCGCTCCGTTCTTCGACAGCGTCACGCTGGTGCGCGACGACGCGCTCTGGCAGAACACGCTGGGGCGCAGCCGCGCGTCCTTGTCGACCATCTGGCAGCCGATGTTGCCGGTGGGGCTGAAGAAGAACGACGAGCGCGCATCGGCCGTGGAGGCGACCGTTCCCAGCGCCGCCGTGGTGGCCAGGGCAACGAGCATTCGTGAGGTTCGCATGGGGCGACCCTAAACCGGCCGCCCCTCCACGCGCAGCCGACGATGTTCCAGGGCGGGCAGGCGCCGGCGCACGTCGCGCTGCGCAGCGCGGTCGATGTCGGCCACCACCACGCACTGGCCGTCGTCCGGGGCGGCCGCGGCCAGCACGGCGCCCCACGCGTCCACGATCATGCTGTGCCCATGGCTCTCCATGCCGTTGGGATGCCGCCCCACCTGCCCCGACGCGATCACGGCGCACTGGTTCTCGATGGCCCGAGCCCGCAGCAGCACCTCCCAGTGGGGAGGCCCCGTCGCCGCGGTGAACGCCGCGGGCACCAGCAGGGTGTCGGCGCCCGCGTCCACCAGCGCGCGATAGAGCTCGGGAAAGCGCAGGTCGTAGCAGACGCTGAGGCCCAGGCGGAGGCCCTCGGCCGGGGCGACCACCACCTCGTCGCCCGCCTGTGCCTCGTCCGACTCACGGTAGGTCCGCCCACCCGCCTCCACGTCGAACAGGTGCATCTTGCGGTAGCAGGCGTCCACGGTGCCGCCGGGCCCCACCACGGCGCACGTGTTGCGGACGCGCACCGCGTCGAACGCCTCGGCGATGGTGCCGGCCACCACCGTGATGCCCCACGTCCGCGCCCACCCGGCGACGGCGGCCAGGCTGGGCCCGTCGAGCGGCTCCCCCGCGGCCACCGTCGCCGCACGGTCGGCCACCAGGTTCCATTTCTCGGGCAGCACCACCAGCCGCGCTCCGCTCCGCGCCGCCTCCGCGACCAGATCGCCTGCGCGGGCGATGTTGGCGGCCACGTCGTCGACCGAGCGCATCTGCACGGCGGCCACCCGCACGACGTCGTGCGGCGGGTCGGCGCTATCATCGGCGGTCACGGCATTTCCTTCCATCGACGCGCGAGGGACCAACCTAGTGTCAACCGAGATTCTTGCCCGCATCGAGGACGTGCTCGACCAGGTCCGTCCCGCCCTGCACGCCGACGGCGGCGACGTGGAGCTCGTCGACTACGACGAGGAGGGCTTCGTGCACATCACGATGCACGGCGCCTGCGGCGGCTGCCCCATGTCGACGGCCACGCTGACGCTGGGCATCGAGGCCGAGCTGCGCCGCCAGATCCCCGAGATCGAGGGCGTCATCAACGTCTGAGGGCCCGGCGCCGCCACCGGCTCGCATCGAACGAACATACCCAACCTGATATAGTCGGCACGACCCGCACCGCCCGGAGAGCCCTTGCGCGCCCCGGGTACGCGCAGTGAGCGTCCGCGGGTCTTCGGCCGTCAGATCGAGGAGCACCGCACATGGCTTTGGAGTCCGCCGTCGAGATCGCGCCCGCCAAGGGCAAGCTGGGGGTTCTGCTGCCCGGCATGGGAGCCGTCGGCACCACGTTCGTGGCCGGCGTGCTGGCCGTGCGGCGGGGTCTCGCCGCCCCGGTCGGCAGCCTCACCCAGATGGGCACCATCCGCATCGGTAAGCGCACCGACGACGACGTGCGGCTCATCAAGGATTACCTGCCGCTGGCCGGCCTGGACGACATGGTGTTCGGCGGGTGGGACGTGCACCCCGACAACGCGTACGAGGCCGCGGTGCGCGCCGGCGTGCTGGAAGCGCCCATCCTGGCCGAGCTGAAGGATGAGCTCGAGGCCATCGCCCCCATGCCGGCGGTGTTCGAGCAGGAGTACGTGCGCAACCTGCACGGCGACAACGTGAAGCCCCCGGCCACGAAGATGGAGTGGGCCGAGGCGCTCATCGAGGACATCACGCGCTTCAAGGACGCCAACGGCTGCGACCGCCTGGTGTGCGTGTGGTGCGGCTCGACCGAGATCTACAAGCAGCCCGGCGACGTGCACCAGACGCTGGCCGCGTTCGAGCAGGGCCTGCGCGACAGCCACCCCGACATCGCCCCCAGCCAGATCTACGCGTACGCGTTCCTCAAGCTGGGCGTGCCGGTGGCCAACGGCGCCCCCAACCTCATGTTCGACTTCCCCGCCCTGATGGAGCTGGCCCGCGACAACAACGTGGCCGTCACCGGCAAGGACTTCAAGACCGGCCAGACGCTGATGAAGACCATCCTGGCGCCGGGCCTGAAGGCCCGCATGCTGGGCGTCGCCGGCTGGTACTCCACCAACATCCTCGGCAACCGGGACGGCGAGGTGCTGGACGACCCCGACAGCTTCAAGTCGAAGGAAGTCTCGAAGCTGGGTGTGCTGGACACCATCTTCGACCCCGAGCGCAACCCTGACCTCTACGGCGACATCCACCACGTGGTGCGCATCAACTACTACCGGCCGCGTGGGGACCAGAAGGAGGGGTGGGACAACATCGACATCTTCGGGTGGCTGGGCTACCCGATGCAGATCAAGATCGACTTCCTGTGCCGCGACTCCATCCTGGCGGCCCCCATCGTGCTGGACCTGGCGCTGCTGGTGGACCTGGCGCAGCGGGCCGGCATGTCGGGCGTGCAGGAGTGGCTCAGCTTCTACTGGAAGAGCCCGCAGCCGGTGCAGGACGAGGTGTACCCGGAGCACGACCTGTTCATCCAGCAGACGAAGCTGAAGAACACGATGCGGCACATGATGGGCGACGACGTCATCACCCACCTGGGCGCCGAGTACTACGACTGACCCACGCGGGGTGGGGCGCCGTGCGAGCGCGCCCCACCCATGGCGGTCAGCGCGCCCACGGTGGCGCGAACACCGTCCCGTCGGGCAGCGTCGGCGCGCGGCTCGCCGCAGTGTGCGGGACGTCGCCACCTTCCTCTCAGGCCACCACACGTTCCCTGATCACCGAGCCGACGCCCACCCGTCGAACCTACTCACACGGGCCGGCGGCTTGGGATCTAGACCCCCGGCCCCGAGGGGGGCGGCAGGGGCGGACGCGGCGGGTCGCCCGCGCGGCCCAGGAACTCGCGCCAGCCCGGACGGGGCCGGTCCTTCACGTCGGTGCCACCGAACACGCTGACCACCCGCACGCGGATGCGCGGGGAGCCGGTGACGGCGGGCGTGGAGAGGTCGAGGTCGTTGCCGCCGAAGATCGCCGTGCCGGTCATCTCGACGTCGGCGCCGACGGGCACGGTGATGTCGGACCCCCCGAACAGCGAATAGACCGACAGGGTGACGTCGCCCGGCACCAACGCCTGACGCAGGTCGAGGTCGCTGCCGCCGAACAGGTTCAGCACGGTCACCCGCGGCGGCACCGTCCACCGGCCGGCCTTGTCGCTGCCGCCGAAGATGCCCATCACCACCGAGCTTCCGCGCCGCTCGGCCGGACGCGCCGAGGCGGCGGGCAAGTCGCGGGTGAGCCGCGCCAGCTCGCCCCGGGTGGTGGCCTCGTAGCCCACCGACATGCGCTCGAGGAAGTCCTCGAACGAGACACGCCCCTCGACCGAGGCCTCCCGCAGCCGGGTGACGGTCTCCTCCCGCTCGGCGTCGGAGGCGCGTACGTCGTCGTCATCGCTCATGGGGTGCCCTTCGGCGTGGTCGATGGGACCACCATCCCAGATGAGCGCATGCCAGCGGGCGAACGGCGGTAACGCACCCGCCCCTCGCCCGGTATGGCGTATCGGGGTGCCCGGATTTGAACCGGGGACCTCTCCGACCCGAACGGAGCGCGCTACCAAGCTGCGCCACACCCCGATGTACGGCCGATGGATGGTACCCGATGCGCACCACCCCTGCCAGCGCCCGCGACGGCCGCGCCACAGAGGCCCCCGACCTTACCGAGCCTTGGCCGGGGGCGGGTGTCACACGCTTGCCCCATCGCGAGCACCCCGTGTACCGTCATCAACATGTCGTCCCGCGTGGAAAGCACCGCTGCGCCCGTCGAGGCGCCCGCGCCGAGGACCAGCGCCCGCGACCGCGTGGCGCGGGTGCGCGAGGCCCACCCCGGTATCAACGAGGTCGGCATCTTCGCGATCGCCCTGGTGCTGTACCAGCTCTCGCGGGCTTTCGTGGTGGGCGACCCGCGGCAGGCGTTCCACAACGCGGCCGAGATCATCCGCTTGGAGCAGGCCTCGGGCCTGTTCGTCGAGCTCAACATCCAGCAGTGGCTGGTGCAGCACCTGCGGGTGGTCGAGCTTCTGAACGTCTTCTACATGTACGGCCACTGGATCATCACGCCGGCGTTCTTCGTGTGGCTGTATCACCGCCGCCGCGACCTGTACCCGTACGTGCGCAACGCGTTCCTGGCGGCCAACGCCATCGCGCTGACGGTGTTCATGCTGTTCCCCGTGGCGCCGCCGCGCATGTTCTCGACCGACGGCTTCATCGACACGCTGAGCGGCGTGTCCGACATCGACCTTCACGGCGGCGCGTTGTCGGGGTGGTTCAACCCGCACGCGGCGGTGCCGTCGATGCACTTCGGCTACGCCTTCATGATCGGCATCGTCGCGTGCCTGCTGGTGCGCAACTGGCCGCTGCGCCTGGCGATGCTGGCCTACCCCGCGTTGGTGTTCCTCACCATCACCGGCACGGCCAACCACTACGTGGTCGACAGCATGGCCGGTGGCCTGGTCATGGCGATGGGGTTCGTGCTGGTGCAACTGTGGTCGCTGGCCCCGGGCCGCGGCGAGCTGCAGCCGGTGTACGCGCGCGTGCGGCGCGGCCGGTACCCCGCCTAACACCCGGCGGGTGCGGCGCCCTCCGGGGCCGTTGCTAACGTCGTCGCGTGCCCGTCCGCCCCGTCCCGCCCCCGCACGTCCGTCACCGGATCGCCGAAAACGGCGCTCGTTGCGTGGTGGGGCTTTGGCGTGCGCCGTCGGCCGCACTAGCATTCACGCATGGTTGTCCTCTCCGCCAGGTCGGCTCCCCTGTAGCGAGTCGGCGTGGCGGGCACGTGAACCCGCTCCCGCCTCACGCGGCGCGCGGGTCGCGTGACGCCGGGTGCGGAACTCCCACAGGAGGTCCCGATGGCGGTGCACCTGACCCCCGACGAGCTGTCCGAAGCGCTGGGCATGTCGCGGCAGGAAGTGGTGAAGCTGTGCGTCGAGGAGGCGGTCCCCATCTACCAGGGCCGCATCGACCGCACGCTGTTCGTCGATTCGCTCAGCGCGGCCGGCAGGCGTCTGCCCGACCCGCCGGGCTTCTCGCCGTTCGAGAGCGCGGGGTAGCGCGCGACCCAGGGCGGGGCCGGTGAGGGTGCTTCCCCTCCGGCGCCGCCCCGTCGCGTACCTCGTGGTCGCCGGCCTGGCCGCGTCACCCGCGGGGGCCGTAGGCGCGCCCAACACCGTCGCCGGAGCGCTGGCGACGTGGACGAAGAAGCACCCCGACACCGGCGCGCTGGTGGTGCGGCTGGGACCCACCGGCAGCGAGACGCTGGCATCCCACCGTCCCGACCTGCCGCACATGCCGGCCTCCACCATGAAGGTGGTGACGTCGGCGGGTGCGCTGCTGGCGATGGGCCCCGACTTCCGGTTCCGCACCACGCTGCTGCAGGGCCCCGACACGGTGCGCAAGGGCTCCACGCTGGCGGGCCCGGTGTACCTGAAGGGCAGCGCCGACCCGGTGCTGGCCACTCGCACGTATGCCCGCACCTACCTGGGGCGGTACCACACCGACCTGGGCACGCTGGCCCGCGCGCTGCGCGCGCAGGGCATCCGGCGCCACACGGGCGCCACTGTGGTCGACCCGACGGTGCTCGACGCGCGCCGCACCGGCTTGCAGTGGCGTAGCTACTACTGGCAGTACTCCCCGCCCCTGTCGGGGGCGCCGGTGAACCAGAACTACATGCTCGACAGCCGCTCCCGCTACGCCCCCAACCCCGACCGGGGCACCGCATCGCAGCTGGCCCGGGTGTTCAAGGCCAACGGCATCCGCAACACGGGACCGGTGCGGGTGGCGCCCACGCCCGCGCAGGCACGGGTGCTGGCCACCGTGACCTCGCCGCCGCTGTCGATGATCCTGCGGGCGATGAACCCCGACAGCGACAACTTCATCGCCGAGACTCTGCGCAAGAGCGTGGGCGCGTACGCGGGCGGTCGCGGCACCACGGCCGAGGGAAACCGCGTCACCACGATGCTGCTGCGCGACCGCGGCCTTCTGGGTCCGTCGGACGTGCTGGTGGACGGGTCGGGCTTGTCGCGGGCCAACCAGGTGTCGGCCACCACGCTGGTGTCCATCCTCGAGGCCGCGTACCGCGAGCCCGCGTGGGGCGACGGCCTCATCATGTCGCTGCCGACGGGGGGCACGGGCACGCTGATCCGGCGCTTCCGCGAACCGGGCATCCGCAGCCGGGTGCACGCGAAGACCGGCTACATCAACGGCGTGTCGAGCCTGGCGGGCGTCGCCACCAGCCCGTCGGGTGAGCGCTACGCGTTCGCGTTCGTGATGAACGACTGGGACATCGGGGGCGCGAAGGCCACCCAGGACCGCATCGTGAAGCTGCTGGCCTCGGGCCGCGCCGACTTCGTGCCCGGCGTGCCGCGTCCCGCCCCGACGCCGACGACGGGCACCACCACGTCGCCCGGGTCGCTGCTCACGCCGCCGTCCACCACCACGCGCACGCGCTGACCCGGGCGGCGGATTCCTCCACGGCGCCCGCGCGCAGTCGGCCAGTACGACCACGGTAGGATGGAGGTATGGCCGACACGAAGAAGATCTCCGTGTCGCTCTTGGCACCGGTCGCGGACGAGGCCCGCGCGGTGGCCGACAGCGACTATGGGGGCAACCTGAGTGCGTTTCTGGGTGATCTGGTCGAGCGCGAGGTGAGGCGACGTCGAGGTCTCGACGCCGTCCACGAGTGGGAGGCCGAGAACGGCGCGATCACTGCGGCCGAGCAGGCCGAGATCCGCGGTCTTTGGCCCGCCTGATCCTCGACGCCGGCGCCCTCATCGCCGGCGAGGCTCGCGACCGTCGCGCCTGGGGCATCAAGCGCGACGCCCACATGCGTGGCGTCGATGTGGTCGTTCCGGCGCCGGTGCTCGCCCAGCTGCTGCGCCAGCCCGCCGTGCAGGCACAGCTCGCCCGATTCCTGGCGGGGACGAGCACGCTGCCGTTCACCGAGGAGTCGGCTCGCCGCGCCGGGCTGCTTCTCGCCTCAACCGGCACCCGCGATGTCGTGGATGCGAGCGTCGCGGTCGCCGCGCGCGACGGCGATGCCGTGGTGACCAGCGACCGGGACGACATCCGCGCGCTCACCGACGCCGCGGGACTCAGCGTGGTGGTCATCCCCGTCTGACGCCGGGGGCGACCGGGGATGAAGAGGTGCCGCTTGCGGGCGCGGGGGGATCGCACCGGCGTCGGCCCGTCGCATGCGGCGGATGTTGGTTGCTTGCGACGTCGCCGGACCAGATGCCGCCCGCGGACGGCGGCGTCAGCGTTGCCGTGACCCTGAGGCGAGGACTACGCGGCCGGGAACCCCTCGTCCACGTGGGGCGTGCCCACCTGGTCGCACGCCTGGTCGAGCGTGGCCATCACGCCGAGGGTGTCGTCCAGCGGCATCACGGGGGACTCGGTGAGCCCCGCGGCCAGGCACTCCCCGACATGGGCGAACTCGTGCCACAGGCCTTGCCCGCCCAGGGGGTTGTCGATCACCTCCACGTCGCGCCCGCGGCGGTGGACGAGGATGCGGGGCGGGTGGTTCATGCGGGGCTCCACCACGGCGTGGCCCTCGGTGCCCACCACGGTGGCGCCACCGGGCCAGTCGGCCGTGAAGCCGCACGACAGCACGGCGTGCGCGCCGGAGGGGTAGCCCAGCAGCACGCCGGCCTCCACGTCCACGCCCGTGGGTCCGAGCGTGCCGACCGCGCGCACCACGTCGGGCGTGCCGAGGAACCACTGCGCGAACGCCGCCGGGTACACGCACGTGTCGAGCAGCGCTCCCCCGCCGTTGGCGGGATCCACCAGCCGCGCCAGGTGGTGGTACTCGTTGACGAACCCCAGGTCGGCGTGCACGGCGCGGACGTCGCCGAGGTGGCCGTCGGCCACGCGGCGGCGCAGCTCGCGCATCCCGGGTTGGAAGCGGTTCCACATCGCCTCCATCACGAACACCCCGGCCGCGCGGGCACGCTCCACCAGGTCGGCGGCCGCCGCGTGCGTGCACGTGAACGCCTTCTCCACCAGCACGGGCTTGCCGGCCGCGATGGCGTCGTTCACCACCGTCCAGTGCTGCGCGTGCGGGGTCGCGACGTAGACGGCGTCCACGTCGGGGTCGGCCAGCAGCTCGGCGTAGGAGCCGTACGCCCGCGCGAAACCGTGCTCGGCGGCGAACTGCCGGGCCTTCTCGAGGCGCCGGGACGCCACCGCGTGCCGCACCGCGCCGGGCGCGTGGCCCAGGTCGGCGGCGGCGTCGCCGGAGATCCACCCCGTGGCGATGAAACCCCAGCGGATCGTGGGTGCGGACATGGGTAAGAGCATGGCACTCCCCGCGGGGGAGCGCGACGAACGTCGGTGGTCCGCGTCCTCCCTGAGCGACGGATCGCGACGGGCGCGTAAGCGCCTGACGTCGCCCTGCCCGGCCCTTCCACCGTGTGCTTGACAGGCAAAGGCGGTGGGGACCATGGTGGGGCACGGGACCGAGTCACCTCGTCGCTGGCAGGGCCGTCGATGCGCAGCACACCGCTTCCCAGGAAGTACACCGCGTTCATGGCCGCGTGCGCCGCCGTCGCGACGTTCGGCTTCGTTGACCGCTCGGTGGACCCGCTGATGCGCACGGGCCTCGCCGTCGGGGCGGGCGTGGCGTTCTACGTCCTTCAGCGGCTCGTCGTCCACTGGGCGAAACGCTGATGCGGTGCGCGCCCCACGCCGGAGCGGAGGGGTAGGCCGTGGCGACGCCTGCGAGCGGGGGTACGGGGCGGTGGCGCGGTTGGCGGGCCACGGCCTCGGGACGTGCCCGCATCCGCCTCGCGTTGCTGGTGGTCCTCGTCGTCCCGGCGGTGGCCGCGCTGGTCGCCCTGACCGACATGACCGTGCTGCGTGCGACCGTGGCGATGGTGATCGCGTACGCGGTGGTGTGGCTCGTGCTGGGGCTGGTGGACCGGCCATGACGCACCGGCGCACGACGCATGACGCAGCGTCGACGGCAGAAGACAGCCGCCCGTGAGCGCTCGCTCCGGCAGGCTGGTGCGCTACGTGCTGCTCGCTCTCGCGTGGTGCGCCATCCTCACCGTTCCCGCAAGCCGGTGGATGGATCGATCGCCCTGGGCCACGTTCGCCATCCTCGCGTTCGGCTCGGTCACGGCGATGGTGGTCATCGCGTGGCTGAAGGACGACTGACGCGATGCCGTCACGCATCCTTGGTCGGCGTCCGGGCAGCGGTCTCGATCGGCGGCGGAAGAACCGGCGATGACGCGTGAGGTCGAGACGCCCCGCCAGAGCGCCGTGTGGGCCGTGGTGGGCGGCGCGGCCACCGCGGTCGCCGTCGCCGTGCTGGCTCCGGCACATGCGTGGCCGTGGGTGGCGCCGCTCGCCGCCGTCGCGATGGCGCCCGTGGCGTTCGCCTCGCGCCGGTACACAGCACGGCTGCTCGCCCGCGCCGACGAGTCGCCGCAGCTCCCGCCGGGGACGCGTGGGGCGGCGCCCACGTCGCTGTGGAGGTCGCCTCCCTCGGCCTACGGCATGGCCACCAGCGTGGCGGTGGCGTTCGCCGCCGGCGCCGCGATCGCGTTCGGGACGGGGGATCGCTCGCTGGGGATGTCGCTCCTCATCGGTCTCGTCGCGGCGTTGGTGGCGGCCGCCGTGCTCGCGGTCTGGTGGCGACGGCGCCGGGCGCCGACGGGAGGGCCGCGCGGGTGAAGCGGTGGGTGCCACTCGCCCTCGTGTTCGTCGCCGCGGTGGGGGTGACGGTGCTCGGGCTCGTGGCGTGGCGCAAGCGCCGCGGGAGGGGGACGTGACCGTGCCGCGGTTCTCCGGGCCGCCAGAACCGGTGTCCCGGTCGACCGGGCGGGGACGAGGATGACCCCCACGCTCGAGACGCGCCGTCAGTCGGCCGTCGGGGCGGTGATCGGCGCCGTCGCCGTCGGCGCCGCGGCCTCCCTGCGAGAGCAGCCATGGGTGGTGGCGATCGCGGTGGTCGTCGCCGGGCTGGCCGGGTACGGGTTGCGCCGCTACCTCGCGCGGCGCCGGGCGCGTCCCGCTCCCCCGCCCCCACCGCCGGGCGGACGCGCCGGGCCGCTGCCCGCGCGCCCGCGACCGCCGTCCGTGCTGCGTATCGCGGTGGGCGTCGTTGGCGTGTTCGTGGCCGGCTTCGCCCTCCGCTACTGGGATGGGAACGGAGGCCTCGGACCGGCCCTGTCGAACGGAGCGCTCGTGGCCGCCGCGGTCGCGGCGGGATGGGCGTTCACGCTGCCCTGGCCCGCGCGGTGGACCGGCTGGAGACGGACGTGAACCGCCGCTCTCACCTACGCGGCCTCAGCCCGCGGCGTCGTCCCGCCGGGGCACCGGGAGGTCGCCCGCCAGCAGCGCGGGGAAGTCGGCCGCGTCCACGACCGGCACGCCCAGCTTCTCGGCCTTCGCCAGCTTCGATCCGCCGCCGGGACCGCTCACCAAGAGGTCGGTGTTCTTGCTGACCGAGTCGGTGGCCTTGCCGCCCGCGGCCACCACGGCGCGGCGGGCGTCGTCGCGGGTGAAGCCCTCCACCGCCCCGGTGATGACCACGGTGAGGCCCGCCAGCGGCCCCTCGCCCGACGCGGCGACGCCCTCCTGACGCATCAGCACGCCCCGCTCGGCCAGGCGATCGAGCGTGCGCACGTTGTCGGCCGACGACATGAACTGGGCGATCGACTCGGCCACGGTGGGTCCCACGCCCTCGGCGCGCGACAGGTCGTCCACGCTCGCCTCACGCAGCGCGTCGGCCGACGGGGCCACGTCGGCGATGGCCTGCGCCGTGATGCCCCCCACGTGGCGGATGCCGAGGCCGAAGATGAGCCGCGACCACCCCCGCCCCTTGCTCGCCTCGATGCCGGCCAGCAGGTTGTCGACCTTCCTGTCCTTCCAGCCGTCGAGCGCCACGATCTCGTCGCGGTGGCCGTGCAGGTCGTAGATGTCGGCCACGTCGCGCACCAGGCCAAGGTCGAACAGCTGTCCGACGGTCTTGTCGCCCAGGCCCTCGATGTCCATGGCGCCGCGCGACGCGAAGTGCTGGATGCTGCGCACGGCCTGCGCCGGGCACGCGTTGTTGGGACAGCGCAGCTGCACCTCGCCCTCGGTGACCACCACCGCCGTGCCGCACGCGGGGCAGTGATCGGGCATCACCCACGGCCGCTCGGCGCCGGTGCGCTGCGACACCACGGGCCCCACCACCTGGGGGATCACGTCCCCCGCCCGCTGCACGATGACCTTGTCGCCCAGCATCAAGCCCTTGCGGGCGACGTCCTGGTGGTTGTGGAGCGTCGCCTGCGTGACGGTGACGCCGCCCACGGCCACGGGCTCCATCAGCGCGTACGGCACCAAGGCGCCCGTGCGGCCCACGTTGACGGGGATGTCGATGAGCGTGGTGATGGCCGTGGTGGGAGCGAACTTGAACGCGATGGCCCACCGGGGAGCGCGCCCCACCGACCCCAGCGCGCGCTGCACATCGCCCTGGTTCACCTTCACGACGGCGCCGTCGATGTCGAAGTCGAGCTCGGCGCGGCGTTCCTCCCAGCGCTCGCACGCCTCCGCCACCGCATCGATGTCCGCCGGGGTGGTGATGTCGGGGTTGACCGGGAAGCCCTTGTCGCTCAGCCACGCCAGCGTGGCCGTGTGCTCGTCGGCGCCGATCTGGTCGGGGCGGGCCACGCCGTACGTCCAGATGGCCAGCGGCCGCGTGGCGGTGACCCGGGGGTCGAGCTGGCGCAGGCTGCCCGCCGCCGCGTTGCGGGGGTTCGCGAACACCGGCAGGCCCTCGTCGAGGCGGCGGGCGTTGAACTGCGCGAACGCCTCCAGGGGCAGGTACACCTCGCCCCGCACCTCCACCGACGCGGGGAAGGGCGGCGGGAGCGTGCGGGGGATCTGGGCGATGGTGCGCAGGTTGGCGGTGACGTCCTCGCCGATGGTGCCGTCGCCGCGGGTGGCGCCGCGCACGAACACCCCGTCCTCGTACGTGAGGGCGATCGCCAGGCCGTCGATCTTGGGCTCCACCACGAACGTCACGTCGCGGTCGGCGATGCCCGACGCCGCCATGGTGTCGCGCAGGCGGCGGTGCCAGCCCGCCAGCTCCTCGCCTCCCCGGGCGTTGGCCAGGCTCAGCATCGGCACGGCGTGTCGCACCTCGGCGAACGCCGACGCCGGCCGGCCGCCTACGCGCCGGGTGGGCGACTCGGGCCGCGCCAGGTCGGGGTGGGACTCCTCCAGGGCGGCCAGCTCGCGCATCCAGCCGTCGTACGTGGCGTCGTCCACCGCCGGATCGTCCAGCACGTAGTAGCGGTGGTTCGCCTGCTCCAGGAGCGCGGTCAGCTCGTCCACGCGGGCCGCCGCGTCGCTCACCGCGCGATCCCCAGCACGGCGCGCAGCTCGGCGACGGTGGTGGCGACCTGGGTGGGATCGGCGGCGCGCAGCTCGTCCGCGGTGAACGACCCCCACGGCACCGCGATGGCCTCCACCCCGGCCGCGCGCGCCGCCGCGACGTCGGTGAGGGCGTCGCCGACGTAGCAGGCCCCCTCGGGGCCGCGACCCAGGAGCTCCAGCGCCCGCCGCAGCGGCTCGGGGTCGGGCTTGTGCGCGGCCACGTCGTCGCTGGTGACCACGGCCCCGAACACGCCCTCCAGGCCCAGGAGCTCCAGCGCCAGGTCGATGCCGGCCCGCGACTTCGAGCTGGCAAGCCCCTGAGGGATGCCGCGGGCGGCGATGTCGCGCACCACGTCGACCATGCCGGGGTGCTCCACCAGGCGCTCGCGCGACACCGCGTGGTTCCACTCCAGGTACGCGGCGCACAGCTCGTCGACGCGGCCGGGGTCGAGGGCCCGCATCTGGGCCTCCAGCGACAGGAAGATGTTGGCGAACAGCACGTCGTCGGGGGGCGCCTCGCCCAGCACCTCGACGGCCGCGTGGCGCAGCGAGTCGCGGATCAGCGGGACGGTGTCGGCGATGGTGCCGTCGAGGTCCCACAGCACGGTGGCGTACGGGGAACTCAGACCGGCACCCCCGGGTCGCGACGCGTGCACATCGGGGCGTCGCCGAGGCGGAGGTCGGGCATGCGCACGAGTCTAGTGGCCTGTCCGGCGGCCACGGGGCGGCACTACACTCGCCGGGTGCGGCTCACGGCATCCGAGCGGATGTGACGAGCGGGCTCCTCGCGACGGGGGCGTCCGCGGCCCTGCTGGCCGGGCTGCTGGCGTTCGCCGCCCTGCGGCCGCGGGATCTTCCCGAGGCGGTGTTCGCCGTGCCTGCGGCCGTGGTGGTGGTGGCCACGGGCATGCTGCCCCTGGGCGCGGCGGAGGACGAGATGCGCCGGGTCGCTCCGGCCGTGGCGTTCCTCGCCGCCATCCTGATGCTCAGCCGCCTCTGCGACGTCCTGGGGCTGTTCCGCGCCGCGGGCCGCGCGATGGCGGTGGGCGGCGGCGACCCACGCCGCCTGCTGACGCGCGTCGTCGTCGCGGCGGCGGTCGTGACGGCGGTGCTCAGCCTCGACGCCACCGTGGTGCTGCTGACGCCCGTGGTGTTCGCCACCGCCACCCGCCTGGGCGTGCGGGCCCGGCCCCACGCCTACGCGTGCACGCACATCGCCAACGCCGGGTCGCTGCTGCTGCCGGTGTCCAACCTCACCAACCTGCTGGCCGTCGCCGCGTCCGGCATCACATTCGTGCGGTTCGGCCTGCTGATGGCCCTGCCGTGGCTGGCGGTGATCGCGGTGGAGCTGGTCGCGCTGCGCGTCCGGTTCGCGACCGACCTCAGCGTGGGCACCCGGCGCCCCGCCCCACCGGACGATGCACCCGTGCCGGTGTTCGCGGTCGCCGTGCTGGCGCTGACGCTGGCGGGCTTCGTCGTGGCGTCGCTGGTCCACGTGGAGCCCGCCTGGGTCGCGGCGGCCGGGGTCGCGCTCCTGGCATGGCAGGCGGTGCGCGACGGACGCACCACGCCGGCCGCCATCGCCCGCGACGCCGACGTGCCGTTCCTCCTCTTCGTCCCCGCCCTTGCGATCGTGGTCGCGGCGCTCGTCCACCACGGTCTGGGCGACGCCATCGGGCGCATCGCCCCGCAGGGACACGGGCTCGTCGCGCTGGCGCTGTGGTGCCTGCTGGCGACGCTCTTGGCCAACACGCTCAACAACCTCCCCGCGATGCTCGTGCTGCTGCCCGTGGCCGCACCGGCCGGGGTCGGGGCGCTGCTCGCCACCGTGATCGGGGTGAACGTGGGGCCCAACCTGACGTACACGGGGTCGCTTGCCACCCTGCTGTGGCGGCGCGTTCTGCGCGAGCATGACCACGACGCCCCGCTGGCGGAGTTCACCGGCGTCGGGGCACTGGCGACGCCGGCGGCACTGGTGGCCGCCATCGTGGCGTTGTGGGCGGGCCTTCAGGTATTCGGAGGTGGAGCGTGACGGGCATCACGGCATGGGTGGAACAGGCGACGTGGCCGGCCGTGATCGCCGCGACCGCCCGCCTGGCCGAGTCGGTGACCGACCCGGACATCGCGCTCGTGTACGCCGCCGACGACGACGCGCGCGCCGTCGCCGGGGGCTCCGTGCGCGGCCTGCTGGGACGACGGCGGAACGATGATCGGGTGCATGCGGCGACGCAGGCGGCCGCCGAGGTGGTGCTGGCGGACGCGCTCGCGACCCTGGCGCGCCCCGCCGCCGTGCGCGTGGTGCACGGGCGACCCGAACGCGCCGTGCTCGCCGCGCTCGACGGCATGGACTGGCTGGTGCTGGCGCGCGACGGAGACCTGACGCGGCTGGGGCCGCACAGCCTCGGGCCCCACACCCGCTTCGTGCTGGATCACGCGCCGTGCGACGTGGTGCTGGTGTGGCCGGACTCCGCCCCCGGCATCGACACCGCGCCCCCGCCACCACCGCCGGGCGCGCCGTAGGCACCACGGCCCGCGGCCTACGAGGGCGCCCCCAGCGTCCCGAGCACCCGGTCGAGGACGGGCACGGCCTGCGCGTCGGTGAGGGCGAGGTGCAGCGGGGTCACCGAGATCTCTCCGCGCAGGTGCGCCGCGAAGTCGGTGCCCTCCTCCTCGTGATGCCCCGGCATCGCGTTGTAGATGTCGTAGCGCCGGCCCGGGTCGCCGTCGGCCCCGGCCAGGTCGTCGTCGTCGGGCAGCATCTCGTCCGGGTGGGGACGCAGCTCGTCGTTGTAGATGCGGCGCCCCAGTCGCGTCGCCCGCACCACCGGCGGCTGGGACGAGCACTCCGCCGGGGAGTTGACGTTGTACGCGCGATCGCGGGGGATCTCGCCGCGCAGCCCGGCGTCCACCAGGCGCGCCACGGCGTCCGCCACCGGCGCGAAGTCGAAGTGGCTGCCGTCCCAGCGGTCGGCGGGGGTGCCGCGCGCCGCACACGACACGGCCACCGCCAGCCACCCGCACAGAAGCCCCTCGAACGCGGCGCCCACGGTGCCGGAGTACGTCACGTCGTCGCCCATGTTGACGCCGTGGTTGATGCCGCTCACCACCACGTCGGGCACGACGTCCAGCACGCCCAGCGCGGCCAGCCGCACGCAATCGACGGGGGTGCCGTCGCACGACACGGCGGGCGTGCCGTCCGGCAGGCGCAGGCGCCGCACGTGCAGGGGCTGGTGGATGGTGATGGCGCGCGCCACCGCGCTGCGGTTGGCGTGCGGGGCCAGCACGTGCACGTTGCCGACGGCGCGCAGGGGGGCCACCAGGGCGTGCAGCCCGGGGCTGTCGACCCCGTCGTCGTTGGTGATGAGGATCTCGGGCACCGACGGTGGACTCTAGCTTCCGACGGTTTCGGAACGCCTTCGCCCCAGTTCGGTTACAGCCGTCCGAATCGCACCGACGGGGCGTTACAGTCGATCGTGGACGCGTCGGTGACACGCAAGGAGAAGGGATGCGCGCGATGGCTCGGATCGGTACGACGGACAGCCCGCGGACGAGGCTGCCGCTGCGCCTGGCGTGCGTGGGGGCGGCCCTCGCGGCCGGCGCCACCCCGGCGCTGGCCAAGGACGTGAACGACTACTCGAAGAGCCCCGCGCACCGCGCGTTCTTCACCCAGAAGCTCCAGTGGAACGCCGCCACGTGCAAGGGCACGGCGCCCAAGATGGTGTGCGCACGCGTGCGTGTGCCCAAGAGCTGGGCGAAACCCTCGCTGGGGAGCATGCACATCGTCGTCAGCCGCCCGGCGAAGAACGTGCGCCGGCCCCGCGTGCTGTTCACCAACCCCGGAGGCCCCGGGCTGCCCGGCCTGAGCACGTCCAGCCTGGCCGTCGAGACGCAGGCCATCACCAAGACGCACACGCCCATCGGCATCGACCCGCGCGGCGTGGGCCTGTCGAGCACGCAGGTGTGCCGGGGCCTGGCGGCGCTCAACGCGCGCTACACGTCCACCGACATGCGCACGCTGACCGAGGCCCAGCTGACCGCGTACGCCACCGCCAAGGCCGCGGTGTACCGCCGCTGCTTCCGGCAGCCCGGCAGCATCATCCGCTACATCGACACGCCCAGCGCCATCCGCGACGCCGTGCTGGTGATGCACCTGCTGCACTACCGCAGCGTCGACTACTTCGGCGGCTCGTACGGGTCGTGGTACGGCACGGTCGCCGCCCGCATGTTCCCCAGCCGGTTCCGGCGCGTCGTGGTGGACGCCAACACCGACTTCGGCCGCAGCCGCCTCGTCGGGGTGGGCGACGACCAGTCCGAGTCGCACCAGCGCTCGTTCGACCGGGCCTTCCTGCCGTGGGCCGCGCGCCACAACGACGAGCTGGGCCTGGGCGCCGATCCCGCGGCGGTCGAGGCCACCATCGAGCGCATCCGTGCGGGCGCCAAGGCCGGCGTGTTCGGCCCGAAGGTGACCACCAGCACCATCGACGCGCTGAACTACCAGGCTGCGCGCGACCTGGTGATGTCGTCCAGCATCTACGCGTTCACGTACTCGGGCCTGCGCAAGGCCCTCGACGGCGACCGCACCGGGCTCCCCGTCCTGGTCGCGTCGCTCGATGAGATCGCCAACCCGTCGAAGCTCAAGGCGACGGGCCTGTGGGAGGCCAACAACGCGTACTACTGCAACGACTCCGGCCCGGGGCCCAGCGCCGCCGTGGCCGCCCGCACCGCCCTCCGGCTCAACCACCAGTACCCGGTGGTGGACAGCCTCGAAGCCATGCCGGCCTGCGTCGGCTGGCCCCAGAGCGCCCGCTGGACCCCCGCCGACGTCCGGCGTCCCCTGCACGGCGTCCTGATGACGCAGGCCGAGGACGACGCGCCCACCAGCTACGCCGGCGCCCGTCACGCCCGCTTCGCCAGCCGGGGCATGGTGCGGATGGTGATGCTGGACGACGCCAGCAGGCACGGGGTCTCGTCCGATGCGTGCGTGACGCGCGTGACGCACCGCTACCTGGCCACCGGCCGCTTCCCGACGCGCGACGTGCACTGCCAGGCGCCGCCCCTGCCGGGCGACCGTCAGGTGTACGAGATCGGCAACCCCGCGTCCGCGGCGAACCCGCTGCCGGTGCTGCCGCCGTACCTCACCCGCGACTTCTCGATGCCGTCCGTCGACCCGACGGCGCCGGTCAACCCCAACCCGGGGCCGGTGCTGCAGCCGGTCCCGGAGGCGGGTCGCCCGGGTACCGCACCGAAGTGAGCGTGAGGGGATGGGCGGGGGCCGTCGCTCCCGCCTCGCCCCGGGCGGCCCCGTCGAGAAGGCGGGCGAACGACGCCACGTCGCGACGTCCCCGGCCGACGTCCAGCATGGTGCCCACCAGCACCCGCACCATGTGCCGCAGGAACGCGTTGGCCTCCACCACGTAGACCAGCTCGTCGCCGCGGGGCTCCCATCGCGACCGGTACACCGTGCGGTCGAAGAAGACGTGCTGGGTCTGGGTGGGCGTGAACGCGGTGAAGTCGTGCTGCCCCTCCACCAGCGCGGCCGCGCGCGCCATGGCGTCCCGGTCGAGCGGCTGCGGGTGGTCGAGCACCCGCCCGCGGCGCACGGGCGAGCGGGGACCGTTGAGGACGCGGTACTCGTACGCGCGCGACGTCGCGTCGCGGCGGGCATCGAACCCGTCGTCGGCGCGCGCGACGCCACGCACGCTGAGGTCGTCGGGGAGCACGGCGGGCAGCGCCCGGATGAGGCGCCGGGGATCGGCCGTCGCGTCGGTGTGGACGCTCACCACCTGGCCGGTGGCGCTGACGCCCGCATCGGTGCGGCCCGCCACCCGCAGCTCCACCGGCGCCCGCAGCACCGTCTGCAGGGCCTCGGTGAGCACCTGCTGGCACGTGCGCTGGCCCGGCTGCGTCGCCCAGCCGGCGAAGCCGGCGCCGTCGTACTCCACCACCAGGCGCAGCGTCGTCACCGGGACGCCCCCGCAACGACGTCGGGCCCGCCGAAGCGGGCCCGAGATACCACGACGAGCGGTGCCGGCATGGCTACGACGCCGCGGGCACCTCGACCGTCAGCTCCAGCAGCACCATCTCGGCCGCGTCGCCGGGCCGGGGGCCGAGCTTCAGCGTGCGGGTGTAGCCGCCCTGCACGTCCTTGAACGCCGGCGCGATGTCGTTGAACAGCCGGTACGTGATGTCCTTGTTGCGCAGGAGCGTCACGGCCTGACGGCGGTGGTGCAGCGTGCCGCCCTTGCCCAGGGTGATCGCACGCTCGGCCACGCTGCGGGCCAGCTTGGCCTTGGGCGCGGTGGTCTGGATGCGGCCGTGCTGAAGCAACGCCGTGGCGAGGTTCGCCCCCAGCGACTGCCGGTGCGCGCTCGAGCGATTCAGTTTTGGGCCCTTACGCTGGTGACGCACGGGGACGATCTCCTCGGTTTCGGTGGTTACTCCAGGCGGAGGTTCAGGCCGTGGGTGGCCAGGTTCTCCTTGACCTCTTCGATGCTCTTCTTGCCGAAGTTCGGGATGGCCGACAGCTCGGCCTCGGTCTTCGAGATGAGGTCGCCGATGGTCTCGACGCCCACCCGCTTGAGGCAGTTGTACGACCGCACGCCCAGCTCGAGCTCCTCGATCATGATGTCGTGGAGGTTGCCTCCCGGACGCTCCTGCTCCGGCTCGGGCTGGCCCAGAAGCTTGGCGGCCTCCGGGTCGGCGAAGATGGCCAGGCGGGCGATGAGCGCCTCGGCGGCCTTGCCCACGGCGGTGCGCGGGTCGATGCTGCCGTTGGTCTGCACCTCGAGCATCAGGTGGTCGAAGTCGACGTCGGAGCCGACGCGGCTGTGGCTGACCTCGTACCGCACCCGCGTGACCGGCGAGAAGTTGGAGTCCACCGGGATCACGCCGATCACCGTGTTGGGGCCCTTGTTGCCCTCGGCGACGACGTAGCCCTGCCCGCGGGCGATGGTGAGCACCATGTCCAGCGACGCACCGTCGGTGAGGTTGGCGATCTCGAGCTCGGGGTTGAGGATCTCGAGGTCGGCCGGGCACGAGATGTCGCCGGCCGTGACGGTGCCGGGGCCCGTCCTCGACAGCTCGACCTCGATCTCGTCGGCCTCACCCTCCAGGCGGCAGATGAGGCCGCGCAGGTTGATGATGATGTCGGTGACGTCCTCGCGCACGCCGGGCACGCTGGTGAACTCGTGCTGCACGCCCTCGATGCGCACCGACGTGACGGCGGTGCCCTCCAGCGAGGACAAGAGCACCCGGCGCAGGCTGTTGCCGTACGTGTGGCCGAAACCGCGGTCGAGCGGCTCGACCGCGAAGCGTCCGAGCGTGTCCGACACGGGCTCGTAGGTCATGCGGGGCGACGAAACGTCGTTCACGTATTCCCGTCCTTCCGTCCGGCTCGTGGGCCGGCCATCCGACGCGTTGCACCCCGGGCGTCGCATCGGCGGCGCCGGCGCGCGTCTACGCCGGAACCGCCATCGCTCACCGCCAGGGGCCTTTCGTTACTTGGAGTAGAGCTCCACGATCAGCTGCTCACGCACCTCGGTGTCGATCTCGTCGCGCTCGGGAGCGCGCAGGATCTTGCCGGTGAGCCCGTCGTGGTCGGCCTGCAGCCAGGCGGCGACCGACGCGATGCTCTCGGTGGCGGCGCGCATCACGGCCTCGGCCGTCGAGCCCTGCTTGAGGCTGATGACGTCGCCCTCGCGCACCTGGTAGCTGGGGATGTTGACCTTCTGGCCGTTCACCCGGAAGTGCCCGTGCGTGACGAACTGGCGGGCCTGACGCCGCGTCACCGCGAAGCCCAGGCGGTACACCACGTTGTCGAGGCGAAGCTCCAGCAGCCGCAGAAGGTTCTCACCGGTGATGCCCTGCTGGCGGTGGGCCTTCTGGTAGTAGCGGCGGAACTGCTTCTCGAGCACGCCGTAGTAGCGGCGGGCCTTCTGCTTCTCGCGCAGCTGCAGCAGGTACTCGCTCTGACGGATGCGGCCGCGGCCGTGCTCGCCGGGCGGGTACGGACGCCGGTCGAGGTACTTCTGGCACTTGTCGGTAAGTGCCACGCCCTCGCGGCGAGAAAGCTTGACCTGCGGTCCCGTGTAGCGCGCCATACCCCTACCGTCCCGATCCGATGATCACTGTCGTGGTGCCGTGGTCGTGCGTCACACGCGACGCCGCTTGCGGGGCCGGCAGCCGTTGTGCGGCACGGGGCTGACGTCGGTCACCGACGTCACCTCGAGGCCCGCGGCCTGCAGCGAGCGGATAGCCGTCTCGCGCCCGGTGCCGGGGCCCTTCACGTACACGTCGATCTTCTGGAGCCCGTGCTCCATGCCCTTCTTGGCAGCCGCGTCGGCCGTCACCTGCGCGGCGAACGGCGTGCTCTTGCGGGAGCCCTTGAACCCCGCCGAGCCGGCCGTCTCCCACGCGATCACGTTGCCCTGCTTGTCGGTCAGCGTGACGATGGTGTTGTTGAACGACGTCTTGATGTGGGCCTGGCCCACGGCGATGTTCTTGCGGGCCCTGCGGCGCGTGCGGCCGCGGGTGACCTTGGGGCGTGACATAGAGTGCGATTAACCCTTCTTGCGCTGCTTGCCGACGGTCTTCTTGGGACCCTTGCGCGCCCGCGCATTGGTCTTGGTGCGCTGACCGCGCACCGGCAGGCCGCGCCGGTGGCGCAGACCGCGGTAGCAGCCGATCTCCATGAGACGCTTGATGTCGTTGGCCCGCTCACGACGCAGGTCGCCCTCGACGATGAGGTGCTTCTCGATGACGTCGCGCAGCCGCGCGACCTCTTCCTCGGTGAGGTCCCGTACGTACGTGTCCGGGTTGATCTGCGTCTGGGCGAGCACCTTGTTGGCCGTGGGGCGACCGATGCCGTAGATGTACGTGAGGCCGATCTCCACCCGCTTCTCGCGGGGGACGTTGACTCCGGCGATGCGCGCCATCAGCCCTGCACCTGCTTGTGCCGGACGTTCTGGCAGATGACCATCACCTTGCCGTGCCGGCGGATGACGCGGCACTTCTCACAGATGGGCTTCACGGACGGACGAACCTTCACTGGTCTCCCCTGGCAGTGCTCCAACCGGCCTGGGCCGGGGTGCGGACATGGCCGCGCACGGGCGGGCGCCCGCAAACGGCCCGGTATCTTACCACGCTCACGCCGATTTCAAGGCCGACGCCGTGAGGACCCTCGGACCGGCCGCCGTGACGGCCACCGTGTGCTCCCAATGGGCCGACAGGCTGCCGTCCCTCGTGGTGATGGTCCAGCCGTCGGGTCCCAGCTGCACATCGGGCCCACCGGCGTTCACCATGGGCTCGATGGCGATCACCAGCCCCTCGAACAACTCGGCGCCCGTTCCCGCGACGCCGTAGTTGGGCACCTGCGGGGGCTCGTGCATGCTGCGCCCCACGCCGTGCCCCACCAGGCTCTCGATCACCGAGAAGCCGGCCGCCTCCACCTCGGCCTGCACGGCCGCGCCGATGTCACCGATGTGGTTGCCGACGGTGCACGCCGCGATGCCGCAGTCGAGCGACGCCCGGGTCACCTCGATGAGCCGGCGCACGTCGTCGCCCACGTCGCCCACCGCGTACGACCGCGCGCTGTCGGACACCCAGCCGTCGAGCACCACGCCGCAGTCGAGCGACAACAGGTCGCCGTCGCGCAGGGTGACGTCACCGGGGATGGCGTGCACGACCTCGTCGTTCATCGACGGGCAGATGCTGGCGGGGAAGCCCTGGTAGCCCTTGAACGCCGGCACGCCGCCGCCCTCGCGGATGAGCTCCTCGGCGATCTCGTCCAGGCGCCCGGTGGTGACGCCCGGGGTGATCTCCCCGGCCAGCACGTCGTGCACATGCGCGAGCAGCGCACCGGACGCCGCCAGCGCGTCGACCTCGTCGCGGCTGCGTGCGACGCCCTGGGGGGGCGACGTGGCCGGGCGCCCCAGCGCCCTAGACGCCCTGGACCGCCGTCGTGATTTCGCCATACACCTCGTCCTGCGACTTTCCGCCGTCGATGCGACGCAAGAGGCCCGCCTTCTCGTAGTAGGCCACGAGCGGCTCGGTCTGCGACGCGAACACCGACAACCGGTTCTCGACCGCCTCGGGCTTGTCGTCGTCGCGCTGGTACAGGTCGCACGTCCCGCCGTCCTTCGGGCAGGCGTCGCTGTCCTGGTACGGCGCGAACACCTCGTGGAACGAACGCCCGCACTTGCGGCAGATCCAGCGTCCCGCCAGGCGCCTCACCAGTTCCTCACGGGGCACCTCGAGCGACAGCACCGCGTCGAGCGGGGCGCCCAGGTCGACCAGCATCTGGTCGAGCGCGCCCGCCTGCGGCAGCGTGCGGGGGAAGCCGTCCAGCAGGAAGTTGTTCACCGCGTCGCCCGTCAGGCGGTCGCGGATGATGCCCACCACGACCTCGTCGGGCACCAGCTCGCCCGAGTCCATCGCCTTCTTGGCCTCGAGGCCCATCTGGGTGCCCGCCGCGACGGCCTCGCGCAGCAGGTCGCCCGTGGCGAGGTGGGTCAGGTTGAGGTCGTTCTTGAGTCGCTCGGCCTGCGTGCCCTTACCGGCACCGGGAGGTCCGAGGAAGATGAGGCGGGCTATCGGAGGAATCCTTCGTACGAACGCATCATGAGCTGGGCCTCCATCTGGCGGATGGTGTCGAGGGCGACGCCCACCACGATCAGGAGGGACGTGCCACCGAGGACGCCGAAGAAGACGTTGGCCTCGGGCATGAACTTGAACGCGATGCTGGGCAGCGCGGCGACCAGGGCCAGGTAGACGGCGCCCGGCAGGGTCAGGCGGGTGACCACGCGGTCGAGGTACATCGCCGTGGGACGACCCGGGCGCACGCCGGGGATGAACCCGCCGTACTTCTTCAGGTTGTCGGCCTGCTCCACCGGGTTGAAGATGATGGCCGTGTAGAAGTACGTGAACAGCATGATCAGCGCGGCCTCGGTGAGGATGTAGTACCACGTCCCCGGCGCCAGGGCGTTGGCCACGCTGGTCATGAAGTTGTTGCGGCCGGCGAACTCGGCGATGGTCGGCGGCAGGATGACGATGGACGCCGCGAAGATGACGGGGATCACGCCCGCCATGTTGACGCGGATGGGCATGTACGTCTGCCCGCCCGAGGTCATGCGCCGGCCCACGATGCGCTTGGCGTACTGGATCGGGATGCGCCGCTGGCCCTCGTTGATGAACGTGACGGCCACCACCACGCCCATCGCCAGGCCGCCGACGATCACCTTGTTCAGCGGGGTGAGCTCCCACCAGCCCTGCACGGCCTGCGGCACCATGGCCACGATGCCGGCGAAGATCATGAGGCTGATGCCGTTGCCGACGCCGCGTTGGGTGATGAGCTCACCGAGCCACATCACCAGCGTGGTGCCCGCGGTCAGCGAGATCACGATGAGGTAGAAGTTGCCCCACGTGAAGTCGGGAAGCGCCCCCTGCGAGCGGAAGTACAGCACGTACGCCGTCGACTGCAGGGCGGCGAGCGCCACCGTGAAGTACCGGGTGTACTGCGTGATCTTCTGCTGGCCGGCCTCGCCCTCTTTCTGGAGCTCCTCCAGCTTCGGGATCACCACCGTCATCAGCTGCAGGATGATGCTGGCGGTGATGTACGGCATGATGCCGAGCGCGAAGATCGCGAAGCGCGTCAGCGCGCCACCGGCGAACAGGTTGAGGAAGTCCAGAAGGCGGCTGCCCCGGTCCTGCATGGCCTGCTCGAGGGCCTCCCGGTTGACGCCGGGCACGGGGATGAACGAGCCGAGGCGGTACACGGCCAGCATGGCGGCCGTGAACAGCAGCTTCTTGCGCAGCTCGGGCGAGCCGAGTGCGGCGAGCATCGACTTCAGCACCGGTTAGTTCCCCCCGATGGATGCGATGACCGGCACGCGGCTACTCGGCCGCCTCGGGCGTGCTGGGCTCGTGGCCGATGACCTCGGCGGTGCCGCCGGCGGCCTCGATCTTGGCCTTCGCGCCGGCGCTGAACCCGTTGGCCCGCACCGTCAGGGCGCGGTCCAGCTCGCCCTCGGCGAGGATCTTCACGGGGTACGCGCGGTGCGCGTTGTTCTTCACGATGCCGCGCGCCTCGAGGTCGGCGATCTCCACCACGGAGCCCGCCTCGAACACGTTGAGCTGCCCGACGTTGACCGGCACCGTGTGGGTGCGGAACGGCCCCATCGGCATGGACATCTTGCGGTTGGCGCCGCGCAGCTTGCCCATCTGCATGTAGACGGGGATCTGACCGCCGGCATAGCCCTCGCGGACGCCACCGCCGGAGCGGGCGCCGAGGCCCTTCTGCCCGCGGCCGCACGTCTTGCCGCGCCCGGAGCCGATGCCCCGGCCGACGCGCGTGCGCGACCGCTTGGAGCCCGGCGGGGGGCCCAGCTTGTCGAGGCGGATGTCCTCGGGGTTGACGGGGGTCTCATCGTCAGGCGCCACTGCCGACCTCCTCTTCGACGCGCACGAGCGAGGCGACCAGGCGCAGCATGCCCCGCAGCTGCGGCGTGTCCTTGTGCTCGGCCGTGCGACCGATCTTGCCCAGCCCCAGAGCACGCAACGTGCCCCGGTGCCGCTTCTGGGTACCGATCTCGGACCGGATCTGGGTGACGCGGACGGTGGTCACGACGTGGCCTCCTGCGCCGCGGGCTCACCGGACTCGGCGCCCGCCTCGGCCTCGGGGGACGGACGGTCGACGCCGCTGTGAAGCATCGCGCCCACTTCCTTGCCCCTCAGCGCCGCGACCTCCTCGGGGGTGCGCAGGCCCTTGAGGCCCGCGACCGTGGCGGCCAGCAGGTTGGTGGGGTTCGACGTGCCCAGCGACTTGCTGAGGATGTCGCGGATGCCGGCCAGCTCGAGCACCGCGCGCACGGCTCCACCGGCGATGACGCCGGTACCTTCGGCGGCCGGCTTCAGCAGCACCCGGCCCGCGCCGTGACGGCCCAGGATCTCGTGCGTGATGGTGGTGTTGTACTTCGGCACCTTGAACAGGTTCTTCTTGGCGTCGTCGACGGCCTTCTGGATGGCGACGGGAACCTCGTTCGCCTTGCCGTGGCCGACGCCGACGGTGTCGACCTCGTTACCCACGACCACGAGCGCCGAGAACGAGAAGCGCCGTCCACCCTTGACCACCTTGGCCACACGGTTGACCTGCACCACCCGCTCGTTGAGCTCGAGCCCGTCCGAGTTGATCTTCTGCCTGCGCCGCGTCTCGGCCACTACTCCCCCGCCTTAGAAGTTCAGGCCCGCATCGCGGGCCGCGTCGGCGAGCGCCTTCACGCGCCCGTGGTACTTGTAGCCACCGCGGTCGAACACGACGGCCTCGATGCCTGCGGCCTTGGCCCGCTCGGCGATGCGCTTGCCCACCTCGGTGGCCGCCTCGCCCTTCTTCAGGCTCCGCAGGTCCGACTCGATGGAGCCGGCCGACGCCAGTGTACGGCCTTCGGCGTCGTCGATCAGCTGAGCGTAGATGCGCATGTTCGACCGCGACACGCACAGACGCGGCCGGTCGGCGCTTCCGACGATGCGGTTGCGCACGCGGCGGTGACGCCGCAGCCGTGCCTCGCGGGGAGTGAGCTTACCCATGTTCTCCTACGCCCTCTTTCCGACCTTGCGACGCACGTGCTCGCCTGCGTAGCGCACGCCCTTGCCCTTGTACGGCTCCGGCGGACGCACCGCGCGGATCTTGGCGGCGGTCTCGCCGACGGCCTGCTTGTCGATACCCGACACCACGATCTGCGTGGGTGCCGGCACCTGGAACGTGATGCCGTCGGGCGGCTCCATGGTGACGGTGTGCGAGAAGCCCACCGACATCTCGAGATTCTGGCCCTTCAGCTGGGCGCGGTAACCGACGCCCTGGATCTCGAGGGCCTTGGAGAAGCCCGCCGTGACGCCCTCGACCATGTTGGCCACGAGGCTGCGCGTCAGTCCGTGCAGGGCACGATGCGGCCCACGGTCGGTGGGACGCGTCACCACCAGGGTGCCGTCCTGCTGCCCCACGCTGATGGGCTGCGGCACCATGAGCGACAACTCGCCCTTGGGGCCCTTCACGGTGACCTTCTGGCCGCTGATGTCCACGGTGACCCCATCGGGCACGTCGACCGGCGCTCGTCCGATTCGGCTCATTGCTCGTTGCTCCTCGCTACGTCCGCCGCTACCACGCCGTGCAGATCAGTTCGCCACCCACGCCGCGACGCCGTGCGTCCTGCCCCGTGAGGAGCCCCTGCGACGTCGACACCACCGCGATGCCCATGCCACCCAGCACGCGCGGGATGTCGCTGCTCGACAGGTAGACGCGCCGGCCCGGCTTCGATTCGCGCTTGAGGCCCGACAGCACCCGCCGGCGCTGGCTGTCGTAGCGCAGCCGCACGCGCAGGGTGCGCGCGTCGACGACCTCGACGCCCGACAGGTAGCCCTCGGCCTCCAGCAGTTCGGCCAGGTGCTGCTTGAGCTTGCTGTGCGGCATGTCCACGGTGTCGTGCAGCGCCTGGTTGGCGTTGCGGATGCGCGTGAGCATGTCGGCGATGGGATCGGTGAGCACGACTACCTACCAGCTTGACTTGGTCATCCCGGGGATCACCCCGGCGTGGGCTTCCTGGCGAAGACAGATGCGGCACAACCCGAACTTGCGGAAGACGGCACGCGAGCGCCCGCACTTCATGCAGCGGGTGTACGCCTGGGTCTTGTACTTCGGGGGTCGCGCGGACTTCACGCGAAGGCTGGTCTTAGCCACGAAACTCCTCGGTTACTTGCGCTTCTTACCGGCGTTGCGACCACGGCTGCGCATCTTGCGACGGCGCCGGGCCGCCAGTTCCTCAGCCGAGTAGCCCTCAGCGCGGAACGGCATGCCCAGGTGACGCAGAAGCTGACGGGCCTCGTTGTCGGTCTGGGCGGAGGTGGTGATGGTGACGTTGAGCCCGCGCACCGAGTCGATGCGGTCGTAGTCGATCTCGGGGAAGATCGTCTGCTCGCGCAGGCCCAGGTTGTAGTTGCCGCGGCCGTCGAAGCCGTCGGGGTTGACCCCGCGGAAGTCGCGGATGCGGGGCAGCGCCACGGCCGTCAGGCGGTCGTAGAACTCCCACATGCGGGCACCGCGCAGCGTCACCTTGCAGCCGATCGACATGCCCTCGCGCAGCTTGAACTGGGCGATGGACTTGCGCGCCTTCGTGATCGCGGCCTTCTGGCCGGCGATCAGCGCCATCTGCTCCACGGCCTCGTCGAGCGCCTTGGAGTTCTGCTTGGCGTCGCCCACGCCCATGCTGAGCGTGATCTTGGTGATGCGCGGCAGCTGCATGGACGAGGAGTACTCGAACTCCTCCTGCAGCTTGGGCCGCACGTCGTTCTCGTAGACCTCGCGCAGGCGGGCCCGCGTCTCGGTGTTCGCCTCTGACATCAGTCGATCTTCTTCCCGCTGCGCACGGCGACCCGTACGCGCTTGCCGTCCACGACCTCGGAACGCACCCGGGTCGGCTTCTTGGTCTCCGGGTCCACCAGCGCCAGGTTGGACATGTGGATCGGAGCGGGCTTCTCGATGACCCCGCCCGGCTCGGCCGGGGGACGGGGCCGCGTGTGCCGCTTGATGATGTTGAGGCCCTCCACCACGGCGCGACCGGAATCGGGGTTGACGCTCAGCACCGTGCCGGTCTTGCCCTTGTCCTTGCCCGTGATGGCGATGACCTCGTCGCCGGTCTTGATGCGCGCGGGCATCACAGCACCTCCGGGGCGAGCGAGATGATCTTCATGAAGTTCTTCTCGCGCAGCTCGCGGGCCACGGGCCCGAAGATGCGGGTGCCGCGCGGGTTGTTGGCCGCGTCGATGATGACGGCCGCGTTCTCGTCGAACGCGATCATGGTGCCGTCGTCACGCCCGAAGCTCTTCTTCGTGCGCACGACGACCGCCTTCACGACGTCGCCCTTCTTGATGCTGCCGTTCGGGGTGGCGTGCTTCACCGTGGCGACGATGATGTCGCCCACGTGCGCGTAGCGGCGTTTGGAGCCGCCCAGCACGCGGATGCACAGCACCTCGCGGGCACCCGTGTTGTCGGCCACGCGAAGGCGGCTTTCGTTCTGGATCATCCTCGGCTCCTACTTGGCCCGCTCGACGATCTCGGCGAGACGCCAGCGCTTCTGCTTGGACAGCGGGCGGCACTCGATCACGCGCACCACGTCGCCGGCATTGGCGTCGTTGTTCTCGTCGTGTGCGTGCAGCTTCGACGAGCGACGCACCGTCTTCTTGTACATGGGGTGCGGTGCCGCCGAGTCGAGGCGCACCGTGATGGTCTTGTCGCGGTCGGAGCTGACCACGACGCCCTGGCGCACCTTGCGCGGGGCGACGGATTCCTGCGGAGTGGCCATCAGCCCTCATTCCTTTCGGCGGCCAGCTCACGCTCGCGCGCAATCGTCAGAAGGCGAGCGATCTCGCGCTTGCGGGCCCGGATCTCGCTGGTGCGCTCGAGCGCGCCCTGGGCGTTCTGGAAGCGCAGGTTGAAGATGGCGTCCCGCGCGTCGCGCAGGTTCACCGCGATCTCCTCGTCGGAGAGCTGGTGTGCTTCCTTGGCCTTCACCGCTACTGGTCCTCTCGCGTCACGAACTTGCACTTGACCGGCAGCTTCATCGCGGCCAGACGCATGGCCTCACGGGCCAGGCTCTCCGGCACTCCGGACAGCTCGAACATGATGTAGCCGGGCTTCACGACCGCCACCCAGTACTCGGGGGCGCCCTTACCGGAGCCCATGCGGGTCTCGGCCGGCTTCTTCGACACCGACTTCTGGGGGAAGATGTTGATCCAGATGTTGCCGCCGCGGCGGATGCGGCGGTTCATCGCCACACGCGCCGACTCGATCTGCCGGTTGGTGATCCACGCGGGCTCCAGAGCCTTCAGGCCGTACTCGCCGAAGTAAAGCTCGGTGTTGCCGCGCGACATGCCGGTGCGCCGGCCGCGGTGGTGCTTGCGGTGCTTGACCCTCTTGGGCATCAGCATGGCTTAGCGACCTCCCGCCTGTCCGCCGCCACCCTGGCCGCGTCCACCGCCGCCGCCGCGACCGCGTCCGCCACCACCGCCGCCGCCACCGCCACCCTCGCCGCCGCGGCGATCACGCCGGGGACGACGCTGCTGCGGGGACGGGGAGTCGAGGTCGGTGCGGCCGCGGGAGTCGACGACGCCCTCGGGCAGCACCTCGCCGCGGTTGATCCACACCTTCACGCCGATGCGGCCGAACGTGGTCTTGGCCTCGTGGAAGCCGTAGTCGATGTCGGCCCGCATGGTGTGCAGGGGCACGCGCCCCTCGGAGTAGTGCTCGCTGCGGGACATCTCGGCGCCGCCCAGGCGGCCGCCGCACTGGATCTTGACGCCCTGGGCGCCGGACCGCATGGCCGACGTGAGCGCGCGCTTCATCGCCCGCCGGAAGCCGACGCGGTTCTCGAGCTGCTCGGCGATGGACTGGGCCACCAGCTTCGCGTCCAGCTCGGGGCGCTTGATCTCGTTGATGTTGACCTGGATGGTCTTGCCCGTCATCGCGTTGAGCTCGCGGCGCAGCGCGTCGACCTCGCTACCGGACTTGCCGATGACGATGCCGGGGCGGGCCGTGTAGATGTCGACGACCAGCTTCTGGGCGTCCTTCTTGAGCTCGATCTTGGACAGGCCCGCGTGGCTGAGCTTGCCGATGATGTGGTCGCGGATCTGCCGGTCCTCGTGCAGGAACTTGCTGAAGTCGCGCTCGGAGAACCAGTTCGACCGCCATCCGTTGATGACGCCGATGCGGAAGCCGCCGGGATGAATTTTCTGACCCACAGGCCCCCCTACCGGGAAGCCAGCGCCGCGGAGGGCGCCAGCCCGATCGTGATGTGACAGGTGCGTTTGTTGATGCGCGTGGCGCGGCCCTTGGCCCGCGGCCGGAAGCGGCGCAGCGTCGGTCCCTCGTCCACGGTGACGCGGCTCAGGACCAGGTCGGCGATGTTGAGGCCGGCGTTGTGGTCGGCGTTCGCGATGGCCGACTGCAGCACCTTGCGGACGTCCTCGGCCGCGTCGCGCGTGCTGTAGGCCAGGATCGCCTGCGCCTCGGCCACGCCCTTGCCGCGCACGAGGTCGGCGACCAGCCGCGCCTTGCGGGCGGACGTGCGGACGTACTTGGCCTGTGCGGTGACGGCTTGCGGGTTCTGGGTCATCTCAGCGCATCTTCGAGGTTCGGTCCGAGCCCTGGTGGCCGCGGAACGTGCGGGTGCCGGCGAACTCGCCGAGCTTGTGGCCCACCATGCTCTCGCTGATGAAGACGGGCACGTGCTTGCGCCCGTCGTGCACCGCGATGGTGTGGCCCACCATGTCCGGGAACACGGTGGAGGTGCGCGACCAGGTGCGCACCATCTTCTTCTCGCCCGAGGAGTTCATGTCCTCGATGCGCTTCATGAGGCGGTCCTCGACGAACGGCCCCTTCTTGGCGCTTCTGCTCATCGACTAACGCCCCTCGGTGTGCTTGCCGCGCTTACGGCCGCGGACGATGTACTTGCTGCTCAGCTTCTTCTTCACCCGGGTGCGGTAGCCGTGCGTCGGCACACCCCAGGGGGTGACCGGGTGCCGGCCCGAGTTGCTCTTGCCCTCGCCGCCGCCGTGCGGGTGGTCGACCGGGTTCATGGCCGAACCGCGCACCGTCGGGCGCACGCCGCGCCAGCGGGTGCGTCCGGCCTTGCCGCCGGTGAGGTTCTCGTGCTGCACGTTGCCCACCTGCCCCACCGTGGCGCGGCAGTTGATGTGCACCTGGCGCATCTCGGTGGACGGCAGGCGCAGGGTGGCGTAGTCGCCTTCCTTCGCCATCAGCTGCGCGCCGACGCCGGCCGACCGGCACATCTGGCCGCCGCGTCCGATCTGCAGCTCGATGTTGTGCACCGTGGTGCCCACCGGGATGTCCTTCAGCGGCAGGCAGTTGCCGGGCTTGATGTCGGCGGTGGGGCCGCTCATCACCGTGTCGCCCACGCGTAGCCGCAGCGGCGCCAGGATGTAGCGCTTCTCGCCGTCCACGTAGTGCAGCAGGGCGATGCGGGCGCTGCGGTTGGGGTCGTACTCGATGGAGGCGACCTTCGCCGGCACGCCATCCTTCTGGCGCTTGAAGTCGATGATGCGGTAGCGACGCTTGTGGCCGCCGCCGATGTGCCGGGTGGTGATGCGGCCGTTGTTGTTGCGGCCGCCGGTCTTGCGCACCGGCTCCAGCAGCGACCGCTCGGGCGTGGTCTTCGTGACCTCCTCGAAGTCCGAGGTGGTGATGAAGCGACGCCCGGGGGAGGTCGGCTTGTAGGTCCTGATACCCATGTCTATGCGCCCTCGAAGATCTCGATGCGGTCGCCGGGCTTCAGCTCGACGATCGCCTTCTTCCATCCCGAGCGACGGCCGCGGATGGCGCCGCGCCGCTTGGGCTTGCTGCGCACGTTCACGATGCGCACCGCCGTCACCGTGACGTCGAACTGCTCCTCGACCGCCTGGCGGACGCTGAGCTTGTGCGCCGAGTCCAGCACGCGGAACGAGTACTGGTTGTGCGCCTGCACCTGCACGAACGTCTTCTCGGAGATCACCGGCGCGATGAGCACGCGGCGGATGTCGTCGCGGAGCCGGGACGTCATGCCGTCACCTCCTGAGCCTCGGTGCGGGCGCTGCCGCGCTGCGAGAGGCGGTCCCACGCGGACTGCTGCACCAGCAGCGATCCGGCGGCCACCACGTCGACCGTCTGGAGCTCGGCCGCGTGCAGCACGTACACGCCTGCGATGTTGCGGAACGACTTGGCCTCGGCGGAGGCGAGGTCGTCGAGCACGACCAGCGTCGGCGTGGCCGTGAGCGACTTCGGGCTCTTGGCCAGGAAGTCGACGGCGGCCTTGGTGGACGGCTCGTCCCAGATGGAGTCGGCGATCACCGCGATGGTGCCGCGCTCGATGTGGGCCTTCAGCGCCGACAGGAACGCCTGCGTGCGGATCTTGCGGTTGACCTTGCCGCCGTAGCTGCGCGGCGTGGGGCCGAACACGATGCCGCCACCCGCCCACTGCGGCGAGCGGGTCGAGCCCTGGCGGGCGCGGCCGGTGCCCTTCTGACGCCACGGCTTGGCCCCACCGCCGCGCACCTCGCTGCGGGTCTTGGTGGAGTGCGTGCCGGCGCGGCGACGCGCCATCTCGTCGAGGACCGCCTCGTGGATGAGGTGCGGCTTGATGGCCTGGGCCGCGAGGGCCGCTCCCATCTCGGCGGAGTGCGCCGAAGACTTGGCGCCGCCCGCGGTGAGCACGGGGATGCTGGTGTCGCTCACTGGGGCCTCACGATCACGATGCCGTTGACGCCGCCGGGCACCGCGCCGCGTACCAGCAGCAGGTTGCGCGACACGTCGCGGTCGACGATTTGCAGGCCGCGCTGGGTGACCGTCTCGGCGCCCATGTGGCCGCTCATGCGGATGCCCTTGGCGACGCGTGCGGGCCACGCCGCGGCGCCGATGGAGCCGGGGCGGCGCACGTTGTGCGAACCGTGCGACTTGGGACCGCGCTTGAAGTTGTGGCGCTTGATGGTGCCGGCGTAGCCCTTACCCTTGGACGTGCCGGTGACGCTGACGACGTCGCCCGAGCTGAAGTCCTCGACGGTGACGATGTCGCCCAGCTCGAGGCCCTCGCGCAGTTCGTCCACGGAGAACTCGTGCAGGTGACGCACCGGCGGGGAGTCGGCCTTGCGCAGGTGACCCAGCTCCGGCTTGTTCAGCAGCTTGGGGCGCACCGCGCCGAAGCCCAGCTGAACCGCCTGGTAGCCGTCGGTCTCCTCGGTCTTGACCTGGGTGACCGGGCAGGGACCCGCCTCGACGACCGTGACCGCGACGCGGATGCCGTCCTCGGTGAAGATCTGCGTCATCCCGAGCTTACGTCCGATGATGGCTGCCATCGCGCTACGCCTTGATCTCGATGTCGACGCCCGCGGGCAGGTCGAGCCGCATCAGCGAGTCGACCGTCTTGGGCGTGGGCGAGTAGATGTCGATGAGGCGCTTGTGGGTGCGGATCTCGAAGTGCTCGCGGGAGTCCTTGTCCTTGAACGGTCCCTTGATCACGCAGTAGATGTTGCGCTCGGTCGGCAACGGCACGGGGCCGGAGATCGTCGCACCGCTGCGCTGAGCGGTCTCCACGATCGATGCCGCGCTGCGGTCGATCTGCTCGTGATCGTAGGCCTTGAGCCTGATCCTGATCTTGTTCTGCTGCACTCGCGCCCCTGATACTGAAGATGCCAATAGCCCCGCCACCGCGACAGTCGGGTGACGGGGCTACTCGGAAGTACCGCTTACTTGGTGATCTTGTCGACGACGCCGGCGCCGACGGTGCGACCACCCTCACGGATGGCGAACCGCAGGCCCTCCTCCATGGCGATCGGCTGGATCAGCGTCACTTCCATGGTGGCGTTGTCGCCCGGCATGATCATCTCGACGCCCTCTGCCAGCTGGCAGACGCCGGTCACGTCGGTCGTGCGGAAGTAGAACTGCGGGCGGTAGCCCGGGAAGAACGGCGTGTGACGGCCGCCCTCCTCCTTGGAGAGCACGTACACCGAGGCCGTGAACTCCGTGTGCGGCGTGATGCTCTTGGGCGCCGCCAGAACCTGGCCGCGCTGGATGTCCTCGCGCTTCACGCCACGCAGCAGGCAGCCCACGTTGTCGCCGGCCTGGCCCTCGTCGAGCAGCTTGCGGAACATCTCGACGCCCGTGACCACCGTCGACGTCGTCTCGGGCGTGATGCCCACGACCTCGATGGTGTCACCCACGTGCACGATGCCGCGCTCGATGCGGCCCGTGGCGACGGTGCCACGGCCGGTGATGGAGAACACGTCCTCCACCGGCATCAGGAACGGCTTGTCGACGTCGCGGGTGGGCTGCGGGATGTACGAGTCGACGGCGTCCATCAACTCGACGATGCCCTCGGCCGCGTCGGCGTCGCCATTGAGCGCCTTCAGCGCCGAGCCCGTGATCACGGGGACGTCGTCGCCCGGGAACTCGTACTCGGACAAGAGCTCGCGTACCTCGAGCTCGACCAGCTCGAGCAGCTCGGGGTCGTCGACCATGTCGGCCTTGTTCAGGAACACGACGATCGACGGCACGCCCACCTGACGAGCGAGCAGGATGTGCTCACGGGTCTGGGGCATGGGGCCGTCGGCGGCCGAGACCACGAGGATGGCGCCGTCCATCTGCGCGGCACCCGTGATCATGTTCTTGATGTAGTCGGCGTGACCCGGGCAGTCGACGTGCGCGTAGTGGCGCTTGTCGGTCTCGTACTCCACATGAGACGTGGCGATGGTGATGCCGCGCTCACGCTCTTCCGGGGCGTTGTCGATCTGGTCGTAGGCGATGGCCTCGCCACCCATCTTCTCGGAGAGAACGCGGGTGATCGCAGCCGTCAGGGTGGTCTTGCCGTGGTCAACGTGACCGATGGTGCCGACGTTGACGTGCGGCTTGGACCTGTCGAACTTCTCCTTGGCCATCAAACACTCCTGTCGGGCACCGGCCGCTGCGGCAGCCGAGCCGCGGGCTGGTCTTCGGACGTGAAACAGGTCCTGGCACACGACGCGCGGCCACGGGGCCGCGCTGACGGGACCAGGAACCTCCGCAAAGCCCGGGTACCATAGCGGGGCCAATTGGACCCCGCAAGGCCGCGTACCGGGCAAAGCAGCAAACTTCGGTGAGCGCCTACGTGATACGGCTGCGCAGCAGTACCAGCGCGGTTCGCGTGCACCCATTGTAGCGGGTCCCACGGCGCGCACGCCAGAGGCTCACGCGCACGTGGGCCGAGCCCGCGTGCCGGCGGTCGCGGCAAACGCCCCGCCCCGCGGGTGGCCGCCCCCGATCCGCGTGGGTACGCGCGTCACACCGATCCCCGACGGGTGTGGGCGGCCTGGACCCCCGGCCGGGCGGCGGGTGCGGAAAACCTGTTCCGACGGCCGTGGCGGGGGCACGCGGACGGCACGGAGGATCGTGGCGTGCCCAATCCTCTTACATCCCCTTCCCCCTCCCGGCGCCGTGCCGGCCGCCTGGCCCTCGTCGCCCTGCTGGCGAGCGGCGGCCTGGCCGCCGCGCCCATCGCCGCACGCGTCTGGGGCGGCGACCGCGACCTGGCCCGGTACGAGTTCTCGGATCATGCGCACCGGCCCCCCACGACCAGCGCGCTGATCCGGGCCCGCATCGCGCGCGCCGAGGCCGTGGCCGGCCGACGTCGCGGCGTCCGCGCGTTCGGCACCGACGACGCCGCCCTGGTGGGGCGGTGGGAGGCGCCCGCCCCCATGATGGTGAGCGCGATCAACGCGATCCTCCTGCCCACCGGGCGGGTGCTGTTCTTCGCCAACGACCCGGTGTCCACCGGGCACAACGCGGCCGACGCGTGGACGTGGGACCCGCAGACCGGCGCGTGGAACCACGTGCCGCCCCCACAGGGGCCCGACGGTCGCCCCGTCGACGTGTGGTGCGGCGGGCACGCGTTCCTGCCCGACGGCCGCCTGGTGGTGGCGGGCGGCAACAAGCGCTTCCCGGTGGGCGACGCGTCCCCGGCCGCGGGCAACGGGTACCAGGGCCTCGAGCAGGTGTTCACGTTCGACCCGTTCGACGAGACCTGGACCGAGCAGCCCCGCATGCGTCATGGGCGCTGGTACCCGACGCTCACCACGCTGTCGGACGGCCGGGTGGTGATCCTGGGCGGGCTCGACGAGACCGGCTTCGAGGGCCGCAACACCGACCTGGAGGTGTTCACCCCGTCGCGCGACCGGCACGGGGTCGGCACCCTCACGCTGCAGCCCGCCGCGTCCCGCCGCACGCAGATCTACCCCCACATCTTCACGCTGCCGGGCGACCGGGTGGTGCTGGCCGGCCCCAACACCGGCGACACGGCCGTGCTGGACACCACCACGTGGCGCTGGAGCGACTACCCCGACGTGCCGCGCAACCGGCTGTGGGGCGCGGCCGTGCTGGAGCCGTACGACGGCGCCACCGGACCGCGCTTCCTGACGCTGGTGGGGGGCTTCGACTCGTCCGTCGCCGCCGCGGCCGACCCCAAGGTGTATCGCCTCGACCTGACGCGCACGTCGGCCGGGTGGACCGAGCAGCCGCCCATGGCCGCGGGCCGCGCCCACCTGAACGCGACGTTCCTGGCCGACGGCGCCCTGATGGCGGTCGGCGGCGGGTCGGGCGTCGGCAACCCCGGCGGCCAGTACGTGGGACCGGTGTTCACCGCCGAGATGCGCGGCGCTGACGGCACGTGGCGCACCGTGCCCGGTCAGACCGTGCGCCGCACGTATCACTCCACGTCCCTCATGCTGCCCGACGGGCGGCTGGTGTCGGCCGGCGACGACAAGGACGGCGCCATCCGGCCCATGGAGATCTACTCGCCGCCGTACCTGTCCCAGGGCCCGCGTCCCAGCATCACGTGGGCCCCGGCCAACGTCGCGTACGGGGACGCGTTCACCGTGGACACGCCGCAGGCGGCCACCGTCACCCACGTGCGGCTGATGGCTCCCAGCTCGGTGACGCACGCCACCGACATGAACCAGCGGGTGATCGAGCTGGCCGCGTCGGCCACTGCTGACGGACGCCTGGCGGTGACCGCACCGGCGTCGGTCGGTACGGCTCCCCGCGGGTACTACCTGCTGATCGTCGAGACGGACGGCGTGCCGTCGGTGGGACGCTGGGTCCAGGTGGGCAACGGCGCCACGCGCCCCGCGGCCCCGGCGCCGCCCGCTGCCCCGGAACCGCCCGCTCCCCCGACTCCACCCGCCACGCCCCCGACGCCTCCGCCGCCCGCGCCGCAGGCCCCCGACGTCGCGCCCCCGGCGGATGCCACGCCGCCGCCGGCCGCGCCCGCCGCGGCACCCCCGGCGCCGGTGGCGGCCCCCGCCGCGCCGCCGGCCCTGCCGGTGGCCACCGTCACCGCGGCGCCCGCTCCCCTCCTGGGCGCGGCGCGCCTGTCGCCCGCCGGCCGCCGCGCGTGGCGGGTGCGGGCGACGGCGCGCGCCGCGGGGCTGCTGACGGTGCGGGTGGACACGCCCCGCGTGCACCGCACCCTGTGCCGGGTGCGCGTGCGCCGCCCCGGGGTGGTCGCGTGCACGCTCCGCGTCCGCCTTGCCCCCGGGGACCGCGTCACCACCGTGATGCGGGTCGGCGGCCGCACGTCGGCGGCGATCGTCAGCCCGCGCCGCGCCGCTGAGGCGGGGCGGTAGCCGCTCCCCGCGCTAGACGACCTGCCGCAGCACCCCGTCGATGGCCTCCCGGGGGATGTGACCGCCCATCACCAGCGACGCCAGGCCGTGGGCGGTGCCCCACATGGCGAGGGCAGTCGCCTCGACGTCGGCCCCGGGACGCCACCCGGTGGCGCAGAGGTCGGCGATGCAGCGCCCCAAGAGGTCCTCGTTGGCGCGGATGAGCGGCGCGCGGCCGGGTGACGGCGCATCCGGCGGGCACAGACGCGCGTCGAACACCAGCTCGAACGCGCGTGGCCGGGTGGCGGCGAAGTCCACGTAGGCGGTCCCCAGGGCGATCAGCCGCTCGCGGGGGTCGGTCTGGGCGGCGACGGCCTGCTGCTGGGCGGCCAGCAGGTCGCCTATGGCCGCGTCGCCCAGCGCCTTCAGCAGCGCATCGCGGTCGCGGAAGTAGTGGTAGGGGGCCTGGTGGCTGACCCCGAGCCGGCGGGCCAGGTCGCGCATGCTGAGGCTGGCGCCGGGATCCTCCTCCAGCACGCCCATGGCGGCGTCGAGCAGGGCGCGCCGCAGGTCGCCGTGGTGGTAGGCGTCGGCGGGTTTGGTGGCGGGGCGACTTGACATTGTCAAGACGATAGCGCATGCTCGCCTCGCAGACGCACCTGACACTGTCTAGATAGACGGGGGGAACCCATGCACATCCTGGTGATCGACGGGCATCCGAACGCGCAGTCGCTCGCGAGCGCCCTGGCCGACCGCTATCGCGCGGGCGCCGAGGCCGCGGGCGCCGACGTGACCGTGCTCGCCGTGCGCGACATGCGGTTCGACGTGGTGCTGCGGTACGGGTACCGCGGCACGCAGCCCGAGGAGCCCGACGTCACGGCCGCCCGCCGCGCGCTCGACCTCGCCGACCACGTCTGCGTGGTGACGCCCGTATGGTGGGGCGCGACGCCCGCGCTGCTGAAGGGCTTCTTCGACCGCGTGCTGGAGCGGGGGTGGGCGTTCCGCTACACCGAGCGGGGGCTGCCCCAGGGCCTGCTGGCCGGGCGCAGCGCCGACGTGCTGATGACGTCCGACTCCCCGCGCTGGTACCTGCGGCTGCTGGCGGGCGATCCGGCGGTGAAGGCGCTGGTGCGCTCGACGCTGCGCTTCTGCGGCATGAAACCGGTGCGCCTGGTGCGGTTCACGTCGGTGCGCACCCGCGACGAGGCCCGCCGGGGCGAGTGGCTGCAGCGGGCCGAGCGGGAGGGCGCCCGTGCCGCCGCACGACCCCGCTGCGGCGCCAAGCGCCCCGCTCCCCCTCCGTCCGTGGCGGCGTCCCCCCAGGGCTGGGCCACGGCGGACGCGTGAAGGGAGCATGATCATGTGAATGGCCCGCCCGCCCCAGACCCCGTTCACGCGCCTGGCGCGCGACGTCGCGGGCACGGTGCACACCGACCCGGCGTCGCGCGAGCTGTACGCGTGCGACGCCAGCCTGTACCGGCGGTTGCCGCAGGCCGTGCTGAGGGCGGCGCACGCCGACGACCTCGCCGCCGCCGTCGCGGCGTGCGCGCACCACGGCGTTGCGCTGACCATGCGCGGGGCGGGCACGAGCCTGGCGGGCCAGAGCGTGGGGACGGGGCTGGTGGTCGACGCCACCGCCCTGTCGGGGATCGCGGTGGACGCAGGCGCACGCACCGCCACCGTGGGGCCCGGCGCGGTGCTCGACCAGCTCAACGCCGCCGCCGCGCCGTTCGGGCTCACGTTCGGCCCCGACGTGGCCACCGCCTCGCGGGCGACGCTCGGCGGCATGGTCTCCAACAACTCCGCGGGCATGCGGTCGGTGGTGTACGGCCTCACGGCCGACCACGTGGAGTCGCTGGACGTGGTGCTGGCCGACGGCACCACGGCGACGCTGCGCCGCGGCGTCGCACCGCCCGCGCAGGTCGCGGCGTGTGCCGACCTGGCCGCGGCGTGGGAGGGACCCTCGCTGATGCGGCGGGTGTCGGGCTACGCCTTGGATGCCCTCGCCGGGCCCGATCCCGACTGGCCGCGGCTGGTGTGCGGGTCGGAGGGAACGCTGGCCGTGATCACCGCCGCGACCGTGCGGCTGGTGCCCGTCCCGGCGCATCGGTCGCTGGTGCTGATGCCATTCGGCCGCGTGGAGGACGCGCTGGCGGCGGTGGCCGACGTGCTCACCACCGGGCCCAGCGCCATCGAGCTGCTCGACCACGCGATGCTCGATCCCCGCAACCGCCCGGCGGCCGTGGCCCACCTGACCGCGTTCGGCGACGGGGTGGGCGCCATGCTGATGGTGGAGTACCAGGGCTCGCGCGACGACGTGGAGGCGGGCCTGGCCCTGCACGCGGGACGGGACGTGGTGCGCGACCCCGCCCAGCAGCGGCTGGTGTGGGCCGTACGCCGCGCGGGGCTGGCGCACGCGATGAGCGGCGAGGGCGTCGCGCACGTGGGTCCCGACCACAAGCCGCAGGCGTTCATCGAGGACCCCGCGGTGCCCCCCGAGCGGCTGCCCTCGTTCGCCCGCGCCGTGCGCGGCATCCTCGACGACGAGCGCATCGGCGCCGTGTGGTTCGGCCACGCCAGCGTGGGGTGCCTCCATATCCGGCCGCTCATGGACCTGCGGGCCCCCGGCGCCGTCGACCGCATCCGCCGCATCGCCGAGGCCGTCGCCGACGCCGTGGTGGCGCACGACGGGTCGCTGTCGGGCGAGCACGGCGACGGCCGCGTGCGCAGCCCGCTGCTTGCGCGCATGTACGGGCCCGCGACCATGGCCGCGTTCGGCCGCGCGAAGGCCCTGATGGACCCGGACGGCATCCTCAACCCCGGCATCGTCGTGGACCCGGAGCCGCTCGAGGCAGGGCTGCGGATCGCGGCATCACCCGCGCTCGCCGCGCACACCACCGCGCTGTCGTTCGCCGCCGAGGGGGGCTTCGCCCGCGCCGCCGAGGCGTGCAACGGCAACGGGGCGTGCCGGGCCGCGTCCACCACCATGTGCCCCAGCTTCCAGGCCCTCCAGGACGAGCGCCACTCCACGCGCGGCCGCGCGGTGCTGCTGCGCGCCGCCCTGGAGGGACGGCTCGACGGGGGCCTTGCGAACCCGCAGTTGCACCAGGCCCTCGACCTGTGCCTGGCGTGCACCGCGTGCCGCAACGAGTGCCCCGCGTCGGTGGACATGGCCGCGCTGAAGGCGGAAGCCCTGGCCCACCGGCACCGCGCCGGGGGCGCATCGCCGACGGCGCGGCTGGCGGGCAACGCGCCGCGCCTGCTGGCCCTTGGGGCCCGCGCCCCGCGGCTCGCGCGGCTCGGCGCGCGGCTCGCGTCGCGGCGGGTGGGGCGGCCGCTGCCCGCCCCGACCGGCGTGTGGCGCCCCGGCCCCGACGACGCCGACCCCACCCACGTGCTGTTCGCCGACACGTTCACGCGGTTCATCGAGCACGACGTCGGCGACGCGGCCATCGCCGTGCTGCGCCACGGCGGCGCCCGGGTGCGCGTGTCCGCTCCCGGCTGCTGCGGACGGCCGCTGCTCTCGCAGGGGTTCATCGGCGCCGCCCGCGCGGCCGTGCGGGGCGTGATCGGCGCGCTGGACGACGGCAGCGACGAGCCCATCGTGATGCTGGAGCCCTCGTGCGCGTCGATGCTGGGCCACGACGCGGCCCGCCTGCTGGGCGACGATGCGGCCCAGCGCCGGGTGGCGGCCCGCCTCACCGACATCACCGCGTGCGCGGACGGCGCCCTCCCCACCGCCGACGGCGTGGTGAGCCACGCCCACTGCCACGACGCGTCCGCCCGTGCCAAGGAGAGGCTGGCCCGCACCGTGGGCGCGACGGACTCGGGCGCCGGGTGTTGCGGCATGGCCGGGGCGTTCGGGTACCTGCACCCCGACGTGTCCCGCGCCGTGGCGGCCGACCGGCTGCTGCCCGCGCTGGACGGCGCCCGCCTGGCCGTGGCGCCGGGGTTCTCGTGCCGCTGCCAGGTGCGGGACCTCACGGGGGTCGCCGCGGTGCATCCGGCGCAGGCGCTGCGCGACGCGCTCGTCGGCGGGGCCTGAGCCGTCCCCACGACGTCGGCGGGCGGGTACGGCAAGATCGCGTGTCGCAGTCCTCAAGTTTCCGTACCCGCCTGCCGAGCGGGGGGTATGAGACTCTCTCGCGCCTACCCTCGCCGCCGGCCTCGCCCTTCCCGTTGCGGGCCAGGCCGCCTCTCTGTCCAGCACCGGCTCCGGCAACTGGAACGACACCAATACGTGGACAGGCGACACGGGGTCGCCCGGCCCCGAGGCCGGGGACGACGTCACGATCTCCTCCGGCGACACCGTGACCCTGACGAGCGCGGCGAGCGTGGGCTCCCTCACCGTGCAGGACAACGCCGAGCTCGCCCTCGGCGGTAACGCGCTGACCCTCGCCTCGGACCTCCTGATCACCGAGGAGGGCACCGCGGGGCGGGTGACCTCATCCCCCACGAGCACCATCACCGTCGGACGTAACCTCGACCTGCGCAACGCCACCATCACCGGCACCGACATCACGGGAGCCTCGGGAGGCGTCACCCTGCTGGGCGAGGCCAGCATCGCCCGCACCCTCACCGTCAGCGGCCCCTCCACCACCATCACGTTCCAGCCCGACGCGATGGACAACGCGAACCCGATGCTGCAGGTCGGTTCGCTCGTGCGTAACGGCAGCCCCGTCGCGACCGGCACCATCGACTGGGACTACGTCACCGAGTACGGCACCATCGAGCCCGCCGTGGGCTCCAAGCTCAAGCTGATGGGTGCCACCAACACCCTCAACGGCTTCACGGTCTCATCGGCCGACCCCACCAAGTACGGCGTCACCTCCACCGGCACGTCCATCGAGGCCACGTGGGGGGTCGCGCCGGCGAACACCGCGCTGCCCACGCTCACGGCACCCGCCCAGCCCCACCCCGGCGACACGCTCACGTGTTCTCAGGGCACGTGGACCAACGCCGCGTCGTACGCGTACACCTGGAAGCGCGGAGCGACCACCATCACCGGCCAGACGGGTGCGACGTACACCCTCACGAGCGCCGACGTGGCCAGCACCATCACGTGCACCGTGACCGCCACGGGCGCCGCCGGCAGCACGGACGCCTCCAGCGCCGCGAGCGCCAGCGTGACGAGCAACCCGCCCGTCAACATCAGCGTCCCGAGCGTCGGCAGCGGCGACGTCACGACCGGCGACACCCTCACGTGCGCGCCCGGCACGTGGACCACGTCGCCCACCTACACGTATGCGTGGAAGCGCGGCGCCGACGTCATCTCCGATCAGTCCGGCTCCACGTACACCGTCGGCGACGACGACGTGGACAACGCCGTGACCTGCGTCGTCACCGCGTCCAACGCGAGCGGCAGCGTCACGGCCGCAAGCACCGGCCGCACCGCGGTGCCCAAGGCCCCGGACCACCTCAAGGTGACGATGCCGACGGGCACGTTCTACCCCGGCCAGAGGGTCGACGTGCTGTTCGAGATGCCAACGCACACCCCCCGACCCGGTCAGGGCGCCAAGTTCAATACTGAGGTGACCTGCACCATTGACGGCGAGGCGTGCATGGGCGGCGACGCCGCCCTGAACAACTTCTTCGTGAGTGACGACGCTCTGTGGGCCAAGACGTACCAGTCGGGAACGATCACCCGCGCCGGAACGCTGCGCGCGACCGTCTACGCCCGCAAGTGGGGCCGCACGTGGCAGGCCACGGCGGAGATGACGATCAGCCCGCTTCCCGACGCCAGCCCGGTGTTCGCGAAGAACGCCGGCACCGCGTGGAAGACCGCCGGGACCGCCGACAAGCTCGGCGTCTACACCCTGCCCCTAACCGCGATCGCCGGGTGGACGCCCGACTGCGAGTCCCTCAACCCGGGCGGCAAGGCCATCGACACCCCCGTCGGCAAGGTCGGCTGCACCAAGGACGCCATCACCCTGGTGCCCACGTACCCCGCCAAGGGGGAGAACACCTGGAAGGGCGAGCTGACGCTGCGCAACAACGGCGCCAGCGTGAAGGCACCCATCAACCTCACCGTCACCGCCGACCAGGCCCCGGCGGTCGAAACGGCGCCCGCACCGCTGGCCGCCGCGAACCTCTCGGCCGACGGCACCCTCACGTGCGGCACCGGCTCGAGCGTCACCAACCTCAGCACCGACACCGTCACGCAGAAGGACTCCAGCGGTCTGTGGGGTGTGTTCCTGGTGCAGTTCAAGGGCGCCACGGCCAGGACTGAGGAGTACTGGACGAAGTTCACGCTCCTCAACTACAAGAGCCTTTTGGAGGCCCACCCGACCTCCATCTTCGCCCCGTTCTGGCAGCAGCGGATCGACGCGCTGAGCAAGCAGATCCAGGATGAGGTCAAGGAGGTGGCCGCCCCCACGGCGAAGGCGTGCACGCAGGACAGCACGGGTGCCGCCACGACCAACCCGGTGCTCTCCACCGGCAACGCGTCGCTGACGGCCGACGCGACGAGCAACGGCGACATCACCGTCACCACCGCGAACCGCGCCGCCGACACGAAGACGAGCAGCAGCCGGGAGGCCGTCGGCACCATCGCCGCCGCCAAGCGCACGAAGCCCGCCAAGCGCCTCAACGTGCCGGTCGCGATCGTGCTGGTCGACCGGGTCGGCACGGGCAAGAAGACCCGCATGAAGGGCATCACGCTTCAGGTCGTCGGCCTCACCAACGGCAAGACCACCCTGAAGCTGCGCAAGCGGCCGGTCATCGGCACGAAGACCGTGGTCATCACCAAGAACGTCACGGTCAACGGGGTCACCAAGAAGGTCCGTTCGACCGTCAAGGTGCCCAAGACCATCACGCTCAGCCGTCACGCCCGGCTGGGGATCGTAATGCTGCACCCGATCGGCAAGAAGCTCGTCCCCACCGTCGGGACGTTCCCCCGCTGACGATGCGGGGGGAGGGGAACCCTGCGTGCAGAGTCCCCCTCCCCCCGGCAGCGTCACCACCCGGGTGGCCGCTGGGCGCTGTGCTGCGCCGCGATGTCGACGGACGAGACGGCAGGATCGCGCAAGATCGCGCGTGACGGTCCTCAGGATTCCGTATGCATCTGCCGAGGGGGGCCCATGAGACTCACTCCCGCTCTCGCCCTCGCCCTCGCCGCCGGCTTCGCTGTCCCCGTCGCCGGCCAGGCCGCCACGCCGGCAACCGTGAACACCGGGGTACCCACCATCACCGGCCCCGCGCCGCCGCACCCGGGTGACACGCTCACGTGCAACCCCGGCACGTGGATCGACGCCCAGAGCTTCAGCTACACCTGGACCCGCGACGGCGTCGACCTGTCCCGCCCGAGCAGCGCCATGTACACCGTAAGCGACGCCGACCTCGGCACATCGCTGGGGTGCTCGGTGATGGGAATCGGCTTCAGCGGCAGCGCTACCGGCCACAGCACGGCCACCGCGAAGGTCACGCGCGGGGCGCCCGTCAACACGGCGGCACCGGCCCTGTCGGCCCCGTCCCCGGCCCGCGCCGGCGACGCGATCTCGTGCTCCCAGGGGACCTGGAACGGCGCCGCCGGCTACACGTACGCGTGGACCCGCGACGGCGTCGCCATCGCCGGCCAGAGCGCCGCGACGTACACC
>CAUJCX010000031.1 GCA_963169235.1 Actinomycetota bacterium
GGCACCACCGACGAGGAGGACCCCGATGTCCACGCACTACACCAAGCTCGGGCTGCTGACCGACGTTCCCGACGGCGCCGCCGAGCACGGCGTCGGCGACATCACCGAGGCGCGTTTCGCCACCGGGGCGCTGGGCGGCGACACCGGCCTGGCGTACCACCGCCTGAAGCCGGGCCGGCGCCAGCCGTTCGGGCACGTGCACGACCAGGCCGACGAGGTGTTCGTGGTGCTCGAGGGCAGCGGGCGCGTGCGCATCGAGGACGACATCGTCGAGCTCGCCCCGCTGGACGCGGTGCGCATCGCTCCCAAGGCGCGGCGGCGGTTCGAGGCCGGGCCCGATGGCATGACGTTCCTGGCGATGGGGCCCCACCACGCCGGCGACGGCGAGATGCTGCCCGACTTCTGGGCCGAGGGCGGCGACTGACCGGCGCTCAGGGGGCGGGCCGCGCGCCCTTGGCGGGCGCGGTCCGCTGGCCGATGAGCGCCGCCACCACGTCGGGCCGCAGGCCGTCGTTGGCGACGTGCAGCCGCAGGAACCGCTCGGCGTCCGTGGTCGCGCTGGGCGCGTCCCACACGCGCACGGCCGCCAGCACCGCGGCGGGATCGATGCTGCGCGAGGCGTCCGCGTCCCACGCCTCGTCCGCGAGCGCGCCCCACACCATGTGGGCGTCGCCGGGCTCGGCGCTCTGCTCCATGCGCCCCACCGCCCGGTGAAGCTCGCGGGCGAGCGCCTCGCCCCAGCCCAGCGCCCGGGCCACCCGCGCGCACATGTCGGCCCGCCGCTGCGAGCGCTCGTGCGGGGTCGACGCGGCCGCCGGCCGATGACGCGCCGTGCGGTTGCGACCCGTGTTCTTGGCCGCGTACAGGGCGGCGTCCGCGTCGCGGCACAGCGTCTCGGAGTCGACGGCGTGGAGCGTGTCGCAGACGCCCGCCGACATCGTCATGGTGCCGGCTCCCGCGAACGGCGTGCCGGCCATGGCGCGGCGGGCGCGCTCGACCGCCTCCACCGCGGCCGCGGCGTCGGTGTCGGGCATCAGCCAGCCGAACTCCTCGCCGCCGACGCGCGCCACCAGGTCGCCCGCGCGGGCCGCGGCGCGCAGGCGGGACGCCGCCTCGCGCAGCACCTCATCGCCCACGCCGTGTCCGTGCGCGTCGTTGACCGCCTTGAAGTGGTCGAGGTCGACCACCGCCAGCGCCAGCACCCGCCCGTGACGGCGCGCACGCGACGTCTCGGCGGCGAGGCGCTCCTCGAACGAACGCCGGTTGGGCAGCCCGGTGAGGCGGTCGGTGCGGGCGTGCTCCACCAGCTCCCGGTGGGCGGCGTCGTGCTGCACCGCCACGGCCACCAGGTGCGCCATCGACTGCAGGAACGCCTCGGCGTCGGGCGCCACGCCGCCCGTGCCGTCGTCGGCCGCCATCACGGCTCCCCAGGCCCTGCCGTCGACCAGGATGGGCACGGCGGCCTCCTCCACCCGGGATGTCGCGTCCCAGTCCACGCGTCCGCCCGGGGCGAACACCGCCCGCGCGGGACGCCCGGTGCGGGCGGCCGCCGACAGGGCCGACGCCTGGGCCTCGCGCGGTCCAGGCGTGGTCATGGCGGCCGATCCGTTCACCGCGAACACCGCGACGTTCTGACCCTCGATGCGTCCCAGGGCCACCCGGCGCGTGCCCAGGAACGCGGCGATCTCGTCGCACACGGTGCGGCACAGCGCGGCGAACGGCGCCGTGTGCGCCACCTGGTCGGACACCCGTGCCAGCGCCCGCCGCCGCGCGTCGTCGCGCCGCGTCGCGGTGACATCGCGGCCGACCAGAACTGCGCACCCATCGCGCGGCACGACGCGGCACGCGATCACCCGGGCGCCCGAACGAAACTCGACGTCGGCCTCGTGCCCCGAGGCGACCGCCTGGCGGCAGGCGTCCAGCACCGCGCCGGGGTCGCCGGGTCGCGTGCCCGGCACGCCTACCAGCGCGAGGCCCGCGGCGTTCGCCGCGTGCACCCGGGGCGCCCCGCCGTGGGGCGGGATCTCGGCGACCAATACGGGATCGTCGGCCGCCAGCAGGGCGTCGCTCATCACCTGCGCGGCCCGGACCGACGGGGCCAGTGCGCGGTGAGCCGACACCCAGGCGCGCGCGACCAGCGGCAGCCCGGAGAGCGGGTACACGCCGTCGTCGCCGGTCGCGCCGGCGGTGGTGGTGAACCTCACCACGTCACGGGCGGGATCACCGGGTGCGCCACCCAGCCGCAGGTGCCCGGCGACCTCGTCGTCCACGCCGGGACCGAGCACCACCAGCGCGGGCAGAGCGTGCGCCATCGCGGCGCGCGCCGCCAGCAGGGTGCCGGCCGCCGACACCGCGGCCCCCGCCGCCCCCAGCGACGCCACCATCTGGTCGCGCACCGCCCGGTCGGGTTCGAGCACCAGGCAGCGCGGTGCGGCGGCCCCGAACACCGCCGACGCGGGCCCTGTGACGCGGGTGACGGTGTGTGCCCCGGTGGTCATTGTCACCACATTCGGGCGGATCGGCTCTTGCCGCGCCAGACTGCGCGGATGGAACATGGCACGATCAGGTCCTTCCCGATCGGGGGTGGCGGATGTCGTTGAGGACGTTCCTGTTCGACGAGCGCGGCAAGCCGCGTCGCACGCGCGTGATCGCGGTGGTGGCCACGGGCATCGGGCTGGCCATCGGCGGCGCCGCGCTGGCGGGCATGGCGGCCACGATGTCGGGGCACCCCAACCTGCAGGCCACGTGGGTGCTGTTGACCGTGGTGCTGCTGAAGCTGCCCATCGGCCTGCTGGCGTGGTGGCTGATCGTGCAGAACAAGGAGCTGCCGGGCAACCCCGTCGTGTGGGACGAGGAGGAGACCCGGGAGATCCTGCAGTACATCCGCACGCAGGCCCAGGACGCGCTCACGCAGCCCGACGCGGCGTCGCGGCTCGAGTACCTGCGCAAGGAGGCCTGGCACGTGGCCGACCGCAGCTCGGGGGCCATGAAGTCGGACGCCGTCGCGGTGGCGCTCGAGGTCGACCGCCTGGTGGCCAGGTCGGGTCGGCGCCTGGTCTGAGGGCGGCGGTCAGGGCGGGTTCGGCAGCGGGGCACGGCGCTCCCTCGCGGGATGTGGTGGCTCGTGTCCGTGGGATCGGCCCTGCCGGCGACGCGCCCACCCCGCACGGTGCGCGAGCGATGCGGGATGCGCGCGTGAAGCGGCGTCCGGCGCGTTGCTAGCATCCGCCGCGTGATCACCGTGAATCTTCCCGACGGGACGCCGTTGTCGCTGGCCGACGGCGCCACCGGGCGCGACGCCGCCGAGGCCATCGGCCCGGGCCTCGCGCGCGCCGCCGTGGCCGTGCTGGTCGACGGCGACATCCAGGACCTCGCGCTGCCGCTGCCGGACGGCGCCGGACTGGCCGTCGTCACCGCCAAGAGCCCCGAGTACCTGTACCCCATGCGCCACACCGCCGCCCACGTGATGGCGGAGGCCGTGCAGAACCTGTTCCCCGGCGCGAAGTTCGCGTTCGGGCCGCCCATCGAGGACGGCTTCTACTACGACTTCGACCTGCCCCGGCCCATGTCGGAGGAGGACTTCCCGGCCATCGAGGCCGAGATGAAGCGCATCGCCAAGCAGAAGTCGCACATGCAGCGCTCGGTGATGAGCGTCGCGGACGCCGCCGCGTTCTTCCGCGAGCGGGGGCAGGACTACAAGGTGGACCAGGTGGAGGAGCTCGCCCGCCAGGGCGAGACCGAGGTGTCGTTGTACACCCAGAACGACTTCATCGACCTGTGCCGCGGCCCGCACGTGCCCGACACCGGCAAGATCGGCTCGGTCAAGCTGATGTCGGTGGCCGGCGCCTACTGGCGCGGCAGCGAGAAGAACCCCATGCTGACGCGCGTCTACGCGACGTCGTTCCCGTCCCGCACCGAGCTCGACGCGTACCTCGAGCGCCTCGAGCAGGCGCGGGCCCGCGACCACCGCAAGGTGGGGCGCGAGATGGAGCTCTTCCACTTCGACGAGGCCGGCCCCGGCTTCCCGTTCTTTTTGCCCAAGGGCATGGTGCTGGTGAACGGCATCCAGCAGGCCGTGCGCGACGAGCTGGCGCACATGGGCTACGACGAGATCCGCACGCCCACCATGCTCAGCCAGGAGCTGTGGCAGCGCTCGGGCCACTGGGACCACTACCGCGAGAACATGTACTTCACCGAGGTCGACGAGCAGGGCTTCGCCATCAAGCCGATGAACTGCCCGGGCGCGATCCTGGTGTACAAGGCCAAGCGCCACAGCTACCGCGACCTGCCGCTGCGGCTGGCCGAGTTCGGCCACGTGCACCGCCACGAGCTGTCCGGCGTGCTGCATGGTCTCTTCCGGGTGCGGGCGTTCACGCAGGACGACGCCCACGTGTTCTGCCGCCTCGACCAGGTGAAGGACGAGGTTCGCGCCATCCTGGGCCTGATCGAGCGCTTCTACGCGCGCTTCGGCTTCCACGACGTGCAGGTGAAGCTGTCCACCCGCCCGGCCAAGGCGTCGGGCAGCAACGAGATGTGGGACCAGGCCGAGGAGGCCCTGCGCGACGCCCTCGAGGGGCGCGAATACACGCTGAAGGAGGGCGACGGGGCGTTCTACGGCCCCAAGATCGACTTCCAGGTCACCGACACCATGGGCCGCGCGTGGCAGCTGGGCACGTGCCAGCTCGACTTCTCGATGCCCGAGCTGTTCGACCTCACGTACACGTCGCCCGACGACACCGAGGTGCGTCCCGTGATGATCCACCGGGCCATCACGGGCTCCATCGAGCGCTTCCTGGGCATCCTCATCGAGGACTGCGGCGGCGACTTCCCGTTCTGGCTGGCACCCGAGCAGGTGCGTGTCATCCCGGTGTCCGACCGCCACCACGACTACGCCCGCGAGACCGTCGATCTGCTGAAGCAGGTGGGCCTGCGGGCGACCGCCGACACCCGCACCGAGTCGATGGGCAGGCGCATCCGCGAAGGCGAGCTGGCCAAGGTGCCGTTCCTGCTCATCGCCGGTGACCGCGAGGTCGAGTCCCAGGCGGTGTCGGTGCGCGGTCGCCACGGGGCCGACGAGGGCTCGCGTCCGCGCGGCGAGCTGGTGGACGACCTGGCCACCCGCGCGCGGTCGTGACCGCGACGGTCTCCATGGGCCTGTGCGCGCGCTGCGCGCACAGGCGTGACGTGCCCACGCGGCGCGCCGTGTTCGTGATGTGCCGCCTGGGCCTCGACGACCCGGCGTTCCCCCGGTACCCCCGCCTGCCGGTCACGGCGTGCGCGGGCTTCGCGCCGGAGGGCGCCCCGTGAGCCCCACGGCGGTGCGCAACCTGGCCATCGTCCTGGGCGTCGCGGCTCTGGGGGTGCTGTGGCAGCGCGGCTTCAGCGAGTCGACGCTGGCGCTGCAGCAGCTCATCTCGCTCATCTTCCTCGCGCTCATCGGTTTCGCGGTGTACCGCTACTTCAGCGGCAACCGTCTGACGTGGTACGCCATCCCCCGTCCGCAGCGCATGCTGTTCGTCGCGTGCGGGGTCGCGGCGCTGTTCCTGCTGGTGGCGGGCATGCCGCTGCTGGCCCCCACCATCGGCGCGTTCGGCGTCATCATGCTGGTGGCCGGGCTGGTGCTGGTGATGGTGTGGATCGTGATGGAGAGCCGCCGCCTCTAGATTCCCGCGGGGTGTGACCGGGGTCGTCACACCCCGGTGACGCGGCAGGCGCACCCCGCGTGCCACGGAGGCGCAACGCCGCCTTAGCGTGCTTGCCATGCACCGCGGACGCGCATCCCACACGGGCCAGGCCTCGGTCGAGACGGTGGCCATGGTGCCGCTGATCGCGCTGGTGGTCGTGGCGCTCATCTGGGCGTTCGCCACGGGGGTGCTGTGGCTGTCGGCAGGGGTGGGGGCGTGGTCGTCGGCGCGGCGGGCGGCCATCGACCCGGCATCGCCGCGCGTCGTGCAGCAGGGCGTGTTCCGCGTGCGCGTCACCACCGCGGGCGACGGCCTCGCCCGCGCCCAGGCGGCCGCCCGCGTTCGGGCTCCCTGGGGTCCGCCGCTCGACGTCGATGTGGCCGCCGAGGCGGCGTCGCGGTGAGGCGGTCCGGCCGCCGGGCGGGGCAGGGCACCGTGGAGATGGTCGTCGCCGTGCCGGTCCTGTGTCTCACGCTGGTGCTGGCGTGGCAGGCGGTGGCGGCGGCGTGGACCGCCGTGCGCACCGAGGAGGCCGCCCGGCGCGCGGCCCTGCGGGCGACGGGAGCTCCCGGGGTGGCGCGCACCGTCACCGAGTCGCGGTCGCTGGCCGGGCCGCTGGTGGGCGGCATGCACGTGCGCGTGACGGCCACGGTGCTGCCGTGAAGCGGCGCCACCAGCGGGGCCAGGCCGCCGTGGTGGCCGTGGGCGCGGGCGTGCTGCTCCTGGCCGTCGCCGCGGGGGTGGTCGCTGCGGCGTCCGCCCAGGTGGCCGGCGTGCGGGCGCAGAGGGTGGCCGACCTCACCGCCGTCTCGGCGGCCCGGGCTCTGGCCCGCATCGACGCCGACGTGGCCCGGTCGCCCCAGCGCGCCCGCTCCGCACTCACCGCCGCGGTGGCGTCCGTCCCGGCGGCCGACGGCGCCCGCATCGAGCGGCTCACCCTGCCCGACGCCCGCGCGGGTGCGGCGGGCACGTCCGTTCAGGTGGTCGTGTCGCTGCCCGCGCCGCTGGGCCTGCGGGCCACGGCGTCCGCGCGAGCGGGCGTGCGCTGGGACGCGGCGGCCGCCGGCGGCGGGTCGGGGTGGGCGACGGGCGGCGGCTACTCCGGACCGCTGGTGTACCGCGACGGCAAGCCCCTGTGCCCGTCCGTGGCCGCCGCGTACGACCTGATGGACGCGGCGGCCCGTGGGGCGGGCGTCACGCTGGTGGTCAACAGCGCGTTCCGCAGCGATGCCGAGCAGGCCGTTCTGTTCGCTCGCCACCCCGATCCGCGCTGGGTGGCGCCTCCCGGCCGCAGCCGCCACCGCGACGCCACCGAGCTCGACCTCGGTACCGCAGCGGCGTACGGATGGCTGGCGGCCAACGCGTCGCGGTTCGGCTTCGTGCAGCGCTACTCGTGGGAGCCGTGGCACTACGGGTACGTGCCGGGGTGCGCGGCGCCCCCCGCGGCGCCCATGGTGGCGTCTGCTCCGCGGCGCGCGGGCGACGACGCCGGGGCCGCGTGGGGTGAGCGGCCGGTGGGCGCGACGCCTCCCGCCGCGCCCGGCGTGCAGTTGCCCGGGTGGGTGCCCGTGCAGTACCGGGTCGCGGTCACCCAGGCGGCCACACGGGAGGGGCTGGCGCCGGTGCTGCTGGCGTCGCTGCTGCAGGCCGAGAGCGGCTTCGACCCGCGGGCCGTCAGCCCGGTGGGCGCGCAGGGCATCGCCCAGTTCATGCCCGGCACGGCGGCGGGCGTGGGCCTGCGCGATCCGTTCGACGCGGGCCAGGCCATCCCGGCGGCGGCCCGCCTGCTGGGCGGCCACGTGCGGCGGTTCGGCTCGGTGCCCCTGGCGCTGGCGGCCTACAACGCGGGGCCGGGGGCGGTGGAGCGGTACGGGGGCATCCCGCCGTACGCCGAGACGCGGGCGTACGTGGCCCGCATCCTTGCGCTCGCCGGCGGGGCGGCTTCGGCCCCGGCCAGCGGGGCGTGGAACACGGCGGTGGTGCTGCTGCCTGTCCCGGCGCACGAGGGGGGCGCGTGAGCGTGTGGCCGGCCTACTGGTCGGTCGCGTCGTCACGGGCCGGGGGCGCAGGGTCCTCCATGGGCGCCAGGTGCCGGCGTTGAAGGGTGAGGCCCACCATCCGCGAGATCACCAGCGCCACGTACATCAGCCCCACCACCTGTTCCAGCATCACCACGGCGCGGGCGTGCGGGCGCACCGGCACCACGTCCGACAACCCGGTGTTGGTGAGCGTGGTGAGGCTGAGGAACAAGAGCTCCATCCACGTGCGCGGCGCGGCGGGATCGACGGCGGCGATGAACGCCCCCGGCCAGACGACCTGCACGACCCCGTAGACGTACGCGAACGCCCAGCCGACCAGGGTGAACGTGGCGCCGACGGCGAACAGGTCGTCCAGCGTCACCTTGCGGTCGCCGAGCATGTACGACAGCAGGCTGCCGAACGCGAAGAAGTAGACGGCGGCGTGCAGGAGGCCCGACGAGACGTCCAGCACGCGCGACGACGCCAGCGAGTCGGTGATCGACAAGCCCGCGGCGCCGACGGCCAGCGGCAGCGCGATCCACGTGGCTCCCGGAGACGCGCTGACGAGCCGCACCACCAGCGCCAGCACCACCAGGCCGAACGCCTCGAACGCGCCGCGGCCCAACGCGGAACTCTCCATGAACGGGTACACCACGATCCCCAGCAGCTGCACCGCCAGTAGCAGGCCCGCGGGATGCGACCAGACGCGACGGGCCAGCGAGGAATGCGGAGTTGACTCTTCTACAGTTACGCTTGCCTCCCAGACGTAAGGAGTGTGGTGCCACGATGGCGTTGCCGAGCGACCCCGAGATCCGCGCGATCGCTGAGCAGATCGGTGATGCCATACCCCCGTTCCTGAGGATGGTGGTGAGGCGCCAGGCGCATCGCGCCAAACATGGCGGAACCATCGCACGAATCTCGCTGCCGCAATACGTGGCGCTCGACGCCATCGGACGCGGGCCGCTGACGGTCTCGGCCCTGGCGGACGCCACCGGCGTCGGGGTCAGCTCGGCCACGCGCATGGTGCAGGGGCTCGCGCGCCTGGGCTTCGTCTCCACCGGTGCATCGCCCACCGACCGGCGCATGAAGGTGGTGACGCTGACACCCGACGGGGACGCGGCCCGGGTGGCGCGGCGCGCGCTGATGGTGACCAGCCTGATGCAGCTGCTCGAGCCGCTCGACCATCGCCAGCGGATGACGATGGCGGACGGCATGGCCGTGGCCACGTCGGCGCTGAACCTGGGCGAGCCCGGCATGGGGGGCTGAACCGGCCGCCTCCCGGGCCGCTTGGAGCCCACCACGGCGCCCTCTAACGTGGAGGGGTGGACGCGTCGTCGCCAGCCCCGCCCTCCGGCATCCTGCGTCGCCACGTCGCCGGGGTGCCCGACGAGCCGGGCGTCTACATCTACCGCGACGCCGACGACGTGGTGCTGTACGTCGGCAAGGCGAAGTCACTGCGCAAGCGCGTGGGCAGCTACTTCCAGGGCGGGCGGGACGACGACGCCGCGATGGGGCCGCGCCGCGGGTCGCACCCGCGCACCGCCGAGATGGTGATGCGGGCCGCCTCCATCGAGACCATCGTCACCCGCACCGACAGCGAGGCGTTCATCCTCGAGGCGACGCTGGTCAAGCGCCATCGCCCGCCGTTCAACGTGCGTCTGCGCGACGACAAGAGCTATCCGTACATCGGCATCAGCATGGACGAGGCGTACCCGCGTGTGTACTTCACGCGCGAGCGCCACCGCCGCGACCGCATCTACTTCGGCCCGTTCTCGAGCGCGTCGAAGGTGCGCGAGACGCTGTCGCTGATCGGCAAGATCTTCCCCAGCCGCCCGTGCGAAGGGCCCGAGCCGGGCCGCCCGTCGGGCGTCCCGTGCCTGGACTACCACATCAAACGCTGCCTGGCTCCGTGCGTCGGCTACATCTCCCAGGTCGAGTACCGGGCGCTGATCGACCAGACCATCGAGTTCCTGTCGGGCCGCTACCTGCACCTCGAGAAGGCGCTCGAGACCGACATGCGGCGCGCGGCCGCCGTGCAGGACTACGAGCGGGCCGCCGCGCTGCGCAACCGTCTGGCCGCCGTGCGCCACCTGATGGAGCGCCAGGTGGCGTCGGCCGAGCACGTCGGTTCGGTGGACGTGGTGGGCGTCGCCGTGGGCGACGAGGTGGCCAACATCCAGGTGATGCAGGTGCGCGACGGCGTGCTGCGCGACCGCCAGTCGTTCTTCCTCGACGTGGCCGGGCACGCCGACCCGGGCGAGGTGCTGGAGGGCTTCGCCATCGAGTACTACGCGCTGGCGCTGGGAATCCCGCCCGCCCTGGTGGTACCCCGCGACGTGGGCGCCCTGCCCGAGCTGGCGGCGCTGTTGACCCAGCGGCGCGGGGCGCGCGTCGACGTGCGCCCGGGCCGCGGCGACCGGGCCCGGCTGAGCGAGATGGCGACCCGCAACGCGCAGCTGGCGCTCGACCAGGAGCGGCGCCGCCTCGAGCGCGGACGGGCCCGCCGCCGCGAGGCGCTCGACGAGCTGCAGCAGGCCCTCGACCTGCCCGCGCCGCCCGTGCGCATCGAGTGCTACGACATCTCCAACCTCGGGTCGACCAACGCGGTGGCGTCGATGGTGGTGTTCGAGCAGGGCGCGCCGCACCGGGCGCACTACCGCAACTTCACCATGCGCTACGACGGCGGCCCGGACGACTTCACGCGCATGCGCGAGGCCATCACCCGGCGCTTCCAGCGGCTGGCCGACCCGGCAGAGGGCGACCCGTCGTTCCGCTCCCGTCCCGGGCTGGTAGTCATCGACGGCGGCAAGGGCCAGCTGTCGGCGGCGCTCGCCGGGCTCGCCGACGCCGGCGTCGACGGCATCCCGTTCGTGGGCCTGGCCAAGCAGCAGGAGGAGGTGTTCACGCCCGGACGCTCGCGGCCCGTGCTGCTGCCCGAGAACTCACCCGGCCTCACGACGCTGCAGCAGATCCGCGACGAGGCCCACCGCGTGGCCCTGCGCCACCACCGCCGCCGGCGGGGCAAGAGCATGACCGCCAGCGTGTTCGACAGCCTGCCCGGCGTCGGCCCCGCGCGGCGCAAGGCGATCCTCACGCACTTCGGCTCGGTGGAGCGGTTCATGGAGGCCGACCCCGACGAGCTGGCCGCCGTGCCCGGCCTGCCGCCCAAGGTCGCCCGCGGGCTCTGGGAACATATCCACCGCGCGCCCGATCCCGGGCGCATCGCCGGAGTGGGGGCGGGAGACCGCCCGGAAGGGGACGAGCGTTGGAACTGACCGTCATCACCGGCATGAGCGGCGCCGGCAAGAGCCAGGCCATGGGCATGTTCGAGGACGCGGGCTGGTTCGTGGTCGACAACCTGCCGCCGCGGCTGTTGCCGCACCTCGCCGGCATCGTGGACGAGGACGACGACGTGGTGAAGGCCGCCGTCGTGTGCGACATCCGCGGCGGCGACTACTTCGCCGACCTGCCGTCGCAGCTGGGCGAGCTCGAACGCACGCTCGGCACGCGGGCCCGCGTGCTGTTCCTCGAGGCCACCGACGACGTGCTTCTGAACCGCTTCCGCGAGACCCGCCGCCGGCACCCCCTGGCCGGCGAGGGGGGCACGCTGTCCGAGGGCATCGCCCGCGAGCGCGAGCGCCTGGCCGCGGTGCGCGAGCGGGCGGACGTGGTCATCGACACGTCCGAGCTGAACATCTGGGAGCTGCGGCGGCAGGTGGCCGAGGCCATGCTCGACGTCGCCGCACGCCCCCGCATGCAGGTGCTGGTGCAGTCGTTCGGGTTCAAGTACGGCGCTCCCGCCGACGCCGACCTGCTGCTGGACGTCCGGTTCATCGAGAACCCTCACTACAACCCCCGGTTCGCCCCGCTGACGGGCCTCGACCCCGAGGTCGCCGAGTTCGTCGCCGAGACGCCCGAGATGAAGGGGTTCGCGCCCCGCCTGGACGCGCTGCTGGACTTCCTGCTGCCCGCGTACGCGGCCGAGGGCAAGAGCCACCTGGTGATCGGATTCGGTTGCACCGGGGGCCGCCACCGCAGCGTCGCGCTGGCCGAGCGCACCGCCCGCCGCTACCGCGGCCGCCCCGAGTTCCAGGTGTCGGTGTCGCACCGCGACATCGGCCGCGCGACGCTGCGGGCGCCGCAGGACGCCCCCGGCGGGGACACCTGATGCCCGCCCGCATCGCCGCCCTGGGCGGCGGCACGGGCCTGGCGTCGCTCCTGCGCGGGCTCAAGCGCCTGCCCGTCGACCTGACGGCCATCGTCACGGTGGCCGACGACGGCGGCTCGTCGGGGCGTCTGCGCCGCGAGCTGGGGGTGCTGCCCCCGGGCGACATCCGCAACTGCCTGGTGGCGCTCGCCGACGACGAATCGCTGATGGGGCAGCTGTTCCAGCATCGCTTCGCCGACGGCGACCTGTCGGGCCACCCGTTCGGCAACCTGTTCCTGGCGGCGCTCGCCGAGGTGACGGGCAGCTTCGACGTCGCCGTGCAGGAGTGCTCGCGGGTGCTGAAGATCCGCGGCTCGGTGCTGCCCTCGACGCTTCAGCACGTGCGGCTGTGGGCCGAGCGCGACACCGGGGAGCACGTGTGCGGCGAGACCAACATCGCCGCGGGGGTGGGTGCGTGCCGGCGGGTGTGGCTCGACCCGGCGCCCCAGGC
>CAUJCX010000032.1 GCA_963169235.1 Actinomycetota bacterium
GATCCCCGACGCCATCCTGCTGAAGGAGTCCTCGCTCACCGAGGAGGAGCGGCTGCGGGTGGAGGGCCACGCGGCGATGGGCGCGCAGATCGTGGCGGACGTGCTGTCCGCCGAGCAGGCCGCCTGGGTGCGGTCCCACCACGAGCGCTACGACGGCGCCGGCTCTCCGGACATGCTCCGCGGCGAGGGCATCCCCGAGGGGGCGCGCATCCTCACCGTGGCCGACAGCTGGGACGCGATGACCACCGACCGCCCGTACCGGGCGGGACTTCCGGTCCAGGAGGCGCTGGGGCGCCTCGTCGCCGGCCGCGGCAGGCAGTTCTGCCCGCGGGTGGTGGACGGCATGGTCGCCCTGCACGAGCACGGGCTCCTGGAACCGGTGGCCGCCGCCGCGTAGCGGGACGGCCCCGGCGGGGGTGCGGGCGCTCCGCACCGGGCATCGCATCGTCCCGGATGGCGAACCCCCCTTTGACCGCCGACAACCGGGTCGGTAAGAACTGCCGCCACCGTCGCGACGCGGCGGACCGACCCGGAGGCCTGAGCGTGTCGCAGCAGGAGTGGAGTGACTGGTACCGCCACGAGGACCCCACGGAGTGGGTCCTGCCGCGGATCCTCGCCAAGCGTGCCGAGGCGACCCCTGACCGCCCGTACTACCGCTTCGGTGACGGGGAGTGGATCACCTACGGCGGCATGCGGGCGCGCAGCAACCGGGTCGCCAACGCCCTGATCCGCCATGGCGTCGGGACCGGGGACGTGGTCTCCACGCTGCTGCCCAACATGGAACCGCACCTGGAGATCTGGTTCGGCATCCAGGCGGCGGGGGCGACCCAGTGCCCCATCAACACCGCGTACAAGGGCGACTTCCTGTCGTGGGCCATCAACCTGCCGCGCTCGCGGATGCTGGTGATCGGCTCGGATCACCTGCACGACCTCGACGCGATCCTCGACGAGCTGCCGCTGCTGGAGCACGTGGTGGTGGTGCCGGTGGAGCACCTCACGGGTCCCGATCCGCGCCGCTCGTGGGAGACGTACGAGGCGTTCCTCGACGGCGTCGGGGGCGACGACCCGGGGGTGGACGTCACGTGGACGGACGACGCCCGCGTGATGTTCACGTCGGGCACCACGGGCCGCAGCAAGGGCGTCATCAAGCAGCAGGCGTCCGATTACTTCTCGGGCCGCACGTACGGGCTGGTCACCGACCTGACCGAGGACGACATCGTCTACTCGTGCCTGCCGCTCTTTCACTCCAACGCGCAGGTGCTGGCGACGTACCCGGCGATGATCGCCGGGGCCCGCGTGCAGTTTCAGCCGCGGTACTCGTCCACCGCGTTCTGGCGGACGGTCACCGAGTGCGGGGCGACGGTGCTGAACACCGTCAGCGCCATCAACTACTTCATCTGGAACACGCCGCCGGGCGACCTCGACCGCGCGCACTCGGTCACGCGCATCATGGCGATGCCGGCGCCGAAGGACATCTACCACGACTTCCAGGACCGCTTCGGCATCCGGTTCGTGGAGGGCTACGGCCTCACCGAGACCGGCATGGTGACGTACCACCCGCCCGACCGGCCGGCGCGTCCCGGCTCGTGCGGCATCGCCACCCCGGGCTTCGAGGTGAGCGTGGTGGAGCCCGGCACCGACCGCCCGCTGCCGCCGGGCACGCAGGGCGAGATCGTGGTCGACATGAAGATGCCCAACATCGTGATGCGCGCCTACATCGGCATGCCCGAGAAGACGGCGGAGGACTTCCGCAACCTCAAGCTGCACACCGGCGACCTGGGCGAGCTCGACGAGGAGGGCTACCTCTACTTCCGTGATCGCCTGAAGGACTACATCCGCCGCCGCGGCGAGAACGTGTCGTCGGTGGAGGTGGAGACGTCGGTGTCGTCGCATCCCAACGTGCTGGAGGCCGCCGCCATCGGCGTGAAGGCCGACGAGGGGGCGTCGTCCGAGGACGAGATCCTGGTGTGCGTGGTGCCCCGCCAGGCGCCGCTGGACGTCGGCGAGCTGTGTGAATACCTGTCGGAGCGGATGCCCGCGTTCGCGGTCCCGCGATACGTCCGCGTGATGGACCACCTGCCCAAGACGCCCACGGAGCGCGTGCGTAAGGTGGAACTGCGCGACGCCGGCGTCACGTCCGACACCTACGACCGGATGCACCCGCGATGACCGTCCCCACGTACCCCCTCATCATCGGTGGCGCCGACCGTGAGGCCGAAGGCGGCGCGACGCTCGACGTGCCGTCGCCCCACACCGGCGAGGTCATCGCCCGCATCGCATCCGCCTCGGCGGCCGACGTCGACGCCGCCGTGGGCGCCGCCCGGGCCGCGCTGCCGGCCTGGCGCGCGCTCGCGCCACTGGAGCGCGGCGCCGCCATCGCCCGCATGGCCGCCCTGTTCGACCAGGAGGCCGGCGACGTCGCCCGCCTGGTGCACGAGGAGATGGGCAAGCCGCTGGGCGAGGCCCAGGCCGAGGTGGCCCGCGCCGGCGAGGTCATCCACCACTTCGCGGCCGAGGCCGAGCGGCTGTGGGAGCAGTACCTGCCCGCGGGCGGTGGGTTCGGCCGCGGCAACCACGTCCGCGGCGAGGGCATCGGCGTGGTGGCGTCCATCACGCCGTGGAACTTCCCCGTGGCGCTGGTGGTGTGGAAGCTGGCGCCGGCGCTGGCCGCGGGCTGCACGCTGGTGGTGAAGCCCGCCCAGGAGGCCCCTCTGGCCGCCTGGCGCGTGTGCGACATCGCCCGCCGCTCCGGGTTGCCTGACGGCGTCGTCAACTGCGTGCTGGGCGACGGGCCCCCGCTGGGCGAGGCCCTGGCCACGCACGACGGCGTCGACAAGGTGGCGTTCACCGGCTCCCGCCGGGTCGCCGAGCTCATCGCCGGCTGGGCGGCGCCGCGCCTGAAGGCGCTCAGCCTCGAGCTGGGGGGCCACGGCCCGCTGGTGGTGCTCGACGACGCCGACCTCGACGTGGCGGTCGACGTGGCCGCCACCCAGGGCTTCGCCAACGCCGGCCAGGCCTGCTACTCGGTCAACCGCGTGCTGGTGCCGCGCGCCCGGGAGGCCGAGTTCCTGGACGCGCTGCGCGCGCGCGTGGCCACAATCGAGCTGGGCCCCATGGCGACCGAGCGCGGGTTCGAGCGCCATCGGGTGCTCTTGGACGACGCCCGCGCCGGGGGCGCCACGGTGGAGGGCGGCGAGGTGATCGAGGGGCGGCGTCTGGCGCCGGCCCTGGTCACCAACGCGGGGCCGGGCGTGAAGGTGGTGGACGAGGAGCCGTTCACGCCCATCGTCACCGTGATGCCGTACGACACCGTGGACGAGGCCGTGGCCGAGGCCAACCGCCCCGACTACGGGCTGGTGGGGTACGTGTGCGGCGGCGACCTGCGCCGCACCATGGACGTCGCCCGGCGCCTCGAGTGCGGCACCGTCGCCGTCAACGGCTGGCGCGTGGTGGTGCCCCACGCACCGTATGCCGGCTGGAAGGGGTCCGGGGTGGGGGCCGAGCTGGGCCACCCGGGGCTGGAGGCGTTCATCCGGTGGCAGCACGCGCGCGTGCTGGCGTAACCGGGATGGCGTCCCAGTCCCTCTACGAGTGGAGGGAGCGGCGATCGCACGAGCTCGATCAGCTGGCTTCCGCCCACCAAGCGGTAGCCGGCAAGGGACCGGGCCGACGGTACCCGACCCGCCAGATCAACCACGCCTACGTACTGGCGATCGCCGCACAGTTCCAGGGGTTCGCCCGCGACATCCACACTGAGGCGGTCGACGCACTCATCAGCGCGGTGACTCCTCTCGAAATGCAGTTGCCACTCCGCACGTTGATGACGTCGGGCCGCGACCTTGATTCGCGGAACGCCAGCCCGAGCGCGCTTGGCAGCGACTTCCAGCGTCTGGGGATCAGCCTCTGGGCGGAGCTCCGAGGCAGGTACACACGGGCAGGCGACCTCAACATCCGGCTCGGGTCGCTGAACGATTGGCGCAACGCGATCGCGCACGATGACTTTACGAGGGTGGCACCCGAAACGGAGGTCCGCCTGCAGGCCGTACGCGGCTATCGCTCTGCATGCGACCAGCTTGCAGCGGGCATGGACAAGGTGGTGGGTGACTACGTCGCCACCATCGTCGGCTCCCGACCGTGGTGATACCCTCGCATCATGCCTGAGACCACCTTTTCCGTCGGGGATCTGGCGATTCTCCCGATGCCCGCCGGCGCCACCGAGGTGCGGGTGATCGAGGACAGAGGGAACCTGGGGGTCGGGGGGCGCCGCATCCTCCGGATCGAGGTTCTCGACGGCGACGTGCCGACGGAGATCGCCTTTGAGGTGCCGGAGGAACTGCTCGAGCCCGATACGCCCGAGGCGAAGAAGCATCGTCGAATGGCCAAGGCAGCGCGACGTCGCATCACCAAGCCCCCGGCGGCGGCGTAGCGACACCGGTCGGGCACGCGCGGGAGGCGCGCGCCTCTCCAGATCACTCCATCGTCCGGCTACGATCGGCTCCACCGCGACGTGCTGACGGGAGGCGAGATGGATCGGGCAGAGCTGGGGCCGCGGGAGTTCTCGCGGGCGACGGGCGGGAAGGGGCTGGCCGCGACGGCGCGCGTACGTGCGGCGTCCCCCGTGCTGGCCGACGGGGTCGAGCGGTTCATCTTCGCCGATGTGTTCTCGCGGTCCGGTCTGGGGGCGCGCGAGCGGGAGATGCTCACGTGCGCGGTGCTGGCGACCATCGGCGGCGCCGACAACCAGCTGGGCGTGCACGTGCCCGCCGCGCTCGAGTGCGGCGCCGACCCGGACGAGCTCATCCAGCTGTGCGAACAGATCAGTCCGTACTGCGGCTTCCCGCGGGCGCTCAACGCGCTGCGCGCCGTGCGCACGGTGCTGGAGGAGCGCGGCCTGCCGCTGCCGCTGCCGGTGCGCGAGGTGTCGCTGCCCGACGGCGCGGGCACGCTGGTGACCGACGCCGGGGAGGGGGACGACGGGTACCTGTTCGTGCACGCCCCCATGCTCGACCGGCAGATGTGGCGCGACGTCATCCGCCTGATGCCCGACGGCGCGCGCTGCGTCGCGCCCGACCTGCGTGGCGCGGGGGCCGCGGCCGCCGCGCCGCCCGTCCGCGACGGGGCGCAGTTGGTGGAGGACCTCGTCGCCGTGATGGATGCCGTGGGGCTGGCGCGCGCCCGCCTGGTCACGGTCGGCAACTACGGCTACGCGTTTGCCGGCGTCGCCACGGACCGTGAGGAGGGCGGTTCCCCGCGCTTGTCCCGCACCCCGGTGGCGTTCCGCATCCTCGACGAGTACGACGGCGACGTGGCGACGAAGACCGACGTGCTGACCACGTGGTTCACGCCCGAGGAGCTGGCCGCGGGCGGCTGGGCCGTGCGCTACGCCCGCGATCGCGTGGCCCGCGTGGACGTGGTCGGCTGCGAGGCCCTGGCCGCGGCGATGGGCGGCATCGATTTCTCGCTCAGCCCGGACTTCTTCCAGCGCAGTCACCCGCACCCGCTGGCCGACCCCGGGGAGTGCGTGCGCGAGATCCTCGAGGAGGACGACGGGGGGACGTGACGCCGCCGTCGCGCCATCCGCCTCCCGACGGCGGTACCCGGCCGTGGGAGGCCGCTGTCGCGGTCGCGGTGCTGCTGGTGCTCGGCATCAGCGCGGGCTGGACCATCACCGAGTCGCTCAGCGGCGGCGCCAACACCCCTCAGCCCGCCGCGGCGACCGTGGCGGCGGCCACCCGTCCCATCGCCCCCCAGCCGGAGGACGGCGTACCCCCCGACGCGCCGCCTCCCGCACCGGCCGCGCCGCCGGTGCCGGCATCCCCGCCGCGGGTGACGCAACCGCCGCCGCGGCCCGCGGTACCCGTCCCGCCGCGGCCGCGGGCCGAGCCGCCCGCAGCACCCCGCCGGCCCACCCCGCGCCCCGCCGCGCCGGAGCTCGTGACCACCCGTTCGGCGCCCGCCACCGTCCCCGCCCCGCCCGCCGCACCGCCCGCAGCCGCGCCGGCCACGGCGCCCGCCCCGCCGCCGCCACCCGCCACCACCGCCCCGGTGCCGGCGCCCGCGCCCGCCGCTCCCGCGGACGTGCGGCCGTACCAACCTCCTCCCACCGCCCGCATCCCCGCCGCCGACTGGCCGTCGCCCGCCCGGGCCCGGCAGGTGCTGGCCCAGCGACGCGCGACGGCCACAGGGCGCGTGGCCGAGGACCTGGCGTGGGTGCAACGGCTGGACGAGGCGTACGGCGCCGACCCACGCGCCGGGCGGCGCGCCACGGTCGAGCGCGCGCTGCAGGCCAACGCCTGGTGGTTCGCCACGCGGGGAGCCCCGTTGCAGCGGGTGATCCTGCGCGACCCGGACGGCATCATCCTCACGTACCGCGGCGGCCACGGCTTCCAGGTGAACCCCGTCGCCACCGCCGGCCGATGGCGCGAGCTCAACACCGACCTGGCGACGCCGGTGCTCGCCGACGCGCTGCTGCCCATGGGCGTCACCCGCCCCGGCGGCGGCCTGGCGTGGGAGTACTACGACGTGCCGGACGAGCCCGCGGTGGTGCGGGCCGGCGTGTCGGGCATGGCCCAGGCGCGCCTGGCCGACCTGCTGGCCAACGCGTACTCGCAGACCGGCGACGCGCGCTACGCCCGCGGCGCGCGC
>CAUJCX010000033.1 GCA_963169235.1 Actinomycetota bacterium
TGCAGAAGACGACCTTCATGCGCGACGCGAAGGACCGCATCGCCGAGACCTGGGCGGAGGTGGACGCCCACGCGCGTGCGCTGACGACGCAGCTCACCGACCTGCAGGCGGCGCACGCCGACCTGCAGGCGCAGTACGCCCAGGCGGCCGACGCCCTGGACGAGACGGGCCGTGACCGCGCGCGCATCTCCCAGGCGTACGAGGAGACGGCGGATGCGCATCGCGCGCTGATCGCCCGGCACGACCAGCTCGTCGAGGCGCACCGCGCGGCGCAGGCCCGGCTGGCCGCCCTCGACGCCGCGCCCGCCCGGTCCGGCGTCCTCGCACGCGCGCGCCGGCACCTCGCACGGCGCCGTCCCTGAGAGGCACGCCGACCGCACGGCAACGTGCGCGTGAAGGCTGAGTTAGGTCGCCCGGCAGGCCTCGCCAGGCGGCCGCGGTTGCCGCATACTCCCCACTGGACCTACCGCCGGGTGGCGGTGACCCGACGTACGGAGACAGACACATGAGCGACGGCATGGACAACCCGTTCGGCTTCGCGTTCGGCGAAGGCGCCGCGGACGAGTTCAAAGAGAAGTTGATGCAGTTCATGCGGGCGCAGAAGGAGGCCATGGACGAGGTCCAGGCCGCCACCGGCGGGCAGATGTCGCCGGTGGAGCGCTGGGAGATCATCTCCAAGGCGGTCGATCTCGCGAGCGCCGGCCTCGGCACCATGGAGCCGCAGAAGACCCCCGACGACGCCGCCGACGCCATGGGCATGCTGTTCGCCCGCGCGATGGCCGCGCTGCAGGGCGCGCTGAACCCGCCGGACTAGATCCGCCGCCTCGGGCGCCCCCGCACGGGGGCGCCCCGCCTACCCCCCGTTGCGGGCGTGGCTGCCGTTGCGGGCGCCGTTGCCGCTGGCCTCGTCGACGGCGTCCGCGCCGAACCGCATCTCCACCCGGGCGCCCCGCAGGAGCGCGCGTAGCCCTGCCACCTCGGCGCTGAGCGCGTCGAGCCGGGCGGCCAGCAGCAGCTCCACCGCGGCGTGGTGGGCCACCAGCTCGTCCCGCACCACGGCGCGCACGGCGTCGGCCACGCCGTCGACCCCGGCGGCGACGCCGTGCACCTGCGCCCCCACCCCGCGCACGGCCTCGGTGACCGCATCGTGCCCGCGCCGCTGCGCGTGCCACGCGGCCTCCAGCACGTCCATCACGGGTGCCAGGTCGTCCACCCCGCGCGCGCGGTCGGAGTCGGCGCGTCGGTCCAGTTCGGCCCGCAGCGTGTCGGCGTCGACCATCTGCGGGCGTCGCGTGCGGCGGCGCACGTCGTCGAGGTCGCGTTCGAGGCGTTCGACCGCGGCGAGTGCCTCGTGAGGGTCGAACGGATCAGACATGGCACACAACCTAGTCGCGACCGCGGATGGCGCGTGCCACAGTGCCGGCATGCAACGTCTGCGCGTCGACAGGCTCAGCGGCGCAACCCGTCGCGTGGAGGTGGACGGGCGCGCCGTGGTGGCCCCGTGCCACGTCGCGACGTCACCCCTGTCACGGGCCGTCGGCCTGCTGGGTACGGCGCACCTGGGGCCCGGGGAGGGCCTGTGGCTCGAGCCGTGCGCGTCGGTGCACACCGCGTTCCTGCGCGTGCCGATCGGCTGCGTGTTCGTCGACGCGCACGGCGTGGTGCTGCGCGTGGCCGACCCGCTGCCCCGCTGGCGGGTGGCGGGCGCGCGGGGCGCCCGCGCCGTCGTGGAGGCGCCGGCGGGCACGTTCGCCGGCGTCCGGCCCGGCGACGTCGTCACCACGACCCCGTGGACCGCAGGCGACCCGGCCGCCGAGGGTTAGCGCACGGTGAAGGCCGCGTCCCCGGCGTAACCATCCGGGGCCCCACGCCGTCCCCGGAAGTGACACCGGCGCACCCCGCGTCGGCCCGCGAAAGGCGGAAGGTGATGAAACTCGCCCGGACGCTCCCCACGGCGCTCGCCGTGTTTGTCGCCGTGGCGGCCGCGCTGGTGGTGGTGACGCTGCTGCCCGCGTCGCTCAACCCGTTCTCCAGCCGCACCGTCGACCACAGCCCGCCGCCCGTGCTCAAGAGCATCGAGGACATCGGCGAGTACCGCGCCAGCAGCGCGAACCTGCAGCTGGTGCTCGACCTGGAGCACGACACGCGCTTCGTGCCGTCGTTCATCCGCGGCGAGCGCGTGCTGTTCGTCGCCGCCGGGCGGGTGGACGCGGGCGTCGACTTCCGCGCGCTGGGGCCCGACGCCGTGCGCGTCGGCGCCGACCGCACCAGCGTCGAGGTGACGCTGCCCGCCGCCCGCCTGTACCCCGCGGAGGTGGACCCGGAGGCCAGCCGCGTGGTCAACCGCGACCGCGGCGTGCTCGACCGCGTCGGCAGCGTGTTCTCGTCGCCCGACGACTCCCAGGAGCTCTACGTGATGGCGTCCAAGCGCCTGTCCGAGGCGGCGGCGGCCGACCCCCGGGTGCTGCAGCAGGCCGAGGCCAACACGCGCACCATGCTCACCGCGCTGCTCGGGTCGCTGGGCTTCACCGACGTCACCGTGACGTTCGAGGCGCGCCCGGCGGAGTAGCGTCCGGGGCGCGGGTGTCGAGGCCGCGCCCTGGCGAAACCGTGACGCGGCCGTGATCGCGTCACGATGGTGCGTACACGCTCGGGGCTCACGATGGGGGTATGAGAAAGCCCGCTGCCGTCGCCCTCTCCATCGCCGCCCTGGGAGCCGCCGCCGTCGCGATGCCGGCCGTCGCCGCGACGCCGCCCGTCGCCACCTCCGCGCAGGCGGCCACAGGTGCGCTGCCGGGAGTCGACCTGCGGGTGGACGCCAACCGCGACGGCACCGTCGACCTCGCCGCTGGCGCCACCAGCGCGGACGCCGCCGCGGAGGACGCGGCCACGCCGCAGGCCGGGGCCCTGTTCCTGCCCAACATCGACGACGACGGGCGGCGCTGCCCCACGGCGGTGGTGATGAAGAGGATGCCCAAGGCCCCGCCCATCCACACGGGGCCCGGCGTCTGGACCAAGGCCGAGGTCGACCAGCTGCAGGCCCGCAACCGGGCGCGCGACCGGGCCAAGCTCGTGATCGAGCGCCGGGTGGACGCGTGCAACGACTCAAGCGACGCCGTCGTCAACGGCCCGGAGGACGCCAAGGACCTGGCACCCATCATGTCGGTGCCGCAACCGGGGGTGAGCGATGCCGCCACCGGCACGGTGGAGGTGACCTCCGGCGCGGCGCACGTGCGCGTGTTCCTCGATGACCACGGCACGTGGAAGCTGGTGACCCCGCAGACGCGCCTGAACGCCGCCGCGCTGCGGTCGGGCGTGCGCCTGGGCATCGAGGGCCGCGACATCGCCCGCGACCTCGCCCGGTGGGACGGCACCGCGCAGATCACCCTGACGGTGACCGACGGCGCCGCGACGGGCAGCGACGCCGTGACGATGCGCGTGGCGCCCATGCTGGCGCAGAACAACACCCAGCGCACGACCGCGGTGTACGTCGCCCCGGCCGGCAAGGGCTACCCGTCCCACCGCAGGTTCATCGAGGACCTACGCAGGGCCGCCGCCGACCTGGGGGTGCCGGGCGGTGCCCACGTGCTGAAGGGCGCCAACGACACGTGGCTGCAGGACTACCTGGAGCCGATGTACGCCTCCATCCCGTCGCCGGCGGGCACGCAGTCGATGCGCCTGCTGGTGCGCTCCGATCAGACGGCGCGGCCCTCCGACCGGCTCTACCAGCTGCGCGGCCCCGGCGTCGGGGTGGTCTGGATGGGCCCGCCGCGGGAGGGCGGAACGCTCGACTCGTTCGGCAACCTCGAGGCCGTGCCGCCGTACACCAAGGACGGCACGACCTGGACGGCCGGGCGCGTCGTCTTCGGCCGCAGCGCCGACACCAAGAAGCACGGCACGGTGTCGCCCACGGTGCGGACGCTACTCGCGGCCCAGGGGATGCAGAACCCCATCTACCTCGACACCGGTTTCCTCGAGGTGGCGCACATCGACGAGATCATGCAGGTGATCCCGGCGAACAACGCGCGGGGCTGGAAGATCGCCATGATCGACCCCCGCGCCGCCGTGGACGTGCTGCGCCAGATGAAGGCGAAAGGGGCGGGCGGCGAGCGCATCAGCCCCATGGTGAAGGGGCGTTACGCGATCACCGTCGACCAGGCGCTACGGCCCGGCGTGACGGGCCTGGTGCGGCCCAACATGATCGCCGCGAAGGCGATGGACGCCAACGTCGCCACCATCAAGAAGGAGCTGGGGCTCTCGGACGACGACATCGTGCGCGTGCCGGTGCTTCTGGGGCACGTGGAGGACCCGGAGTACGACAACGGGTTCGAGACGTCGGTACTGCCCAACGCGCTCAACAACCTGGTGATGACGAAGGACACGGTGTTCGCCGCGATGCCGCACGCGACCAGGGTCGGCGGGCGCGACCTGATGGCCGACGCGATCGTGAAGGCCTACGCCGGCGCGGGCGTGACCGTGCGCTTCGTGGACGACTTCAACGCCCTGCACATGGGCGACGGCGACGTGCACTGCGGTACCAACTCGCTGCGCGACGTCTCGGCGCCCTGGTGGAGGTGAGGGCCCGCGGGCGGTGCGTCAGCCGACGAGGGCGGGCACGCAGGCCGACAGGTCGACGCCCTCGATCACGGTGCCCTCCCAGCGCGTCGAGTACACGCGGGTGTCGGTCAGGCGAGTCTGGCTGAGGCGGGCGAACGACAGGTTGGCGTGGCTCAGGCGGGCGCTGGTGAGGTCGGCCAGGCGCAGGTCGGCGTGCGTGAGGTCGGCGTTGTCGAGGCTCACGCCCGTGAGGTCGGCGCCGCACAGGATCGCCTCGGTGAGGCGCGCGCCGCGCATGTCGGCGTCGGTGGCGTCGGCCCGCGACAGGTTGGTCCCCTGCAGGTCGCACGCGGTCATCTCGGCGCCCTCCAGCATGGTCTCGCGCAGGTCGGCGCCGCGCACCACGGCCTCGGCCAGGCGGGCGTCGAGCAGGTCGGCGCCGCACAGGATGGCCCCCTCCAGGCGCGCGCCGCGGAGGTCGATTCCGCGGGCGAACACGCTGGTGAGGTTGGCACCGCGCAGGTCGGCCTCGCGCAGGTCGGCCGAGCGCAGGTCGGCGCCGGTGAGGTCGGCGCCGCGCAGGTCGGCGCCCCGCAGCCGCACGCCGGGGGCGCGCAGGCGGGTGAGGGTGGCGTGGCGCAGATCGACCTGGCGCAGGTCGGCGCCCTCGGCGTCGGCACCGGTCAGGTCGGCGCCGCTGAGGGAGGCGTGGGCGAACAGCGCGCGGTGAAGCCGCGTGTCGCGCAGCACGGCGCCCACCAGGTCGGCGCTGGTCGCCTCGGCCTCGCTGAGGTCGCTGGCCGACAGGTCGGTGCCCACCAGGTCGGCGCGCCGTAGCGACGCCTTGCGCAGGTCGGCGCGCGTCACCGACGCGAAGCCCAGCCGCGTGAACTCCATCATGGCCTCGTCCATGCGGCAGCCGTCCAGCACGGTGCCGTCCATGTCGGCGCTCGACAGCACCGCGAACCGCAGGGTGGCGCCGGGCATGCGCGCTCCCGCCAGCACGCAGTCGCTCATGGTGGCGCCGGTCAGGTCGGCGCCGGTGAGGTCGGCGTCGCGCATCTCGGACTGCAGGAAGTCGGCGCCCATCAGGCCCGCCGCCGCCAGGCGGATGCCCTGGCCCGCGATCCACGAGAACACGGCGCCGGGGGCCTGCACGCCCTCCAGCATCGCGTGCCGCATGTTGGCGCGGCTCAGGTCGGTGCCCGCCATGTGCGCCCCGCCCATCACGGCGCCGGTGAGGTCGGCGCCCGTCATGCGGGCGCCCGAGAGGTGGGCGTCCGTGAGGTCGGTGGCCATCAGGCTGGCGCCGGTGAGATCGGCCTCGGTGAGGCGCGCGCCGCGCAGGTTCAGCCGCGACAGGTCGTGGCCGCGCAGCTCGGCGCCCGTCAGGTCGCCTTCGGCCACGCGCCGCGGGTCGAGGGGGGCGGGCCCGTCGCGCCGCGCCATCAGCGAGGCGAGGGTGGCGGACATCTCGGTGAGCCCTTGGGGCAGGGCGAACGGCAGTTTCATCATGGGCCTACTCGGCCGCCACCCCCGTGCGGTTGAGCATCGCGGCACTCACTCGTGCGTCCCCCGGCACACCGGAGGGGGTGAATCGGGGCGTGGTGGGCCTCTCTCTAGGACACAACGCACACGAACCGCGAGGCCGCCATGTCCACCGTCGCACCGTCCGTCACGGCATCCGTCCTGCTGGTCGAGCCGTCCGATCCGGTCCGCCACTTCCTGCACCAGAACCTCACCGCCGACCGGTACGGCGTGGTCGCGGTGCCGTCGGTCGCCGAGGCGCGCCGCGCACTGGGTCGCTGCGCGCCCGACCTGGCGGTGATCGCCCTCGACCTTCCCGACGGCGAGGGCCTCGACCTGATGGCCCACATCCGGGACGGCGACGCGTCCGACGGCTGGGACGCGGGCCTGCCCATCGTCGGGCTGTCGCGCGACGGCGACCCGTACGCGGTGGCCAGGGCCCTCGAGCGCGGCGCCGACGACCACCTGGTTCGCCCGTTCCACTACGCCGAGTTCGCCGCCCGCGCCGGCGCGCTCATCCGCCGCAGCCGCGGGCAGACGCTGTGCGACCAGCTGCGGGTCGGGCCACTGGTGGTCGACCGCCGCGCGCGCCGGGCCACCGTCAACGGCGTGCTGGTGACGCTGTCGGCCAAGGAGTTCGCGCTGCTCGACGCCCTCGCCCGCGACCCGTGGCGGGTGCTCACCAAGGACGAGCTGCTGCGCAACGTGTGGGGGTACCTCTCGGCTGGGCGCACGCGCACGGTCGACTCCCACGCCAGCCGCCTGCGCCGCAAGCTCGAGGACGCGGGCGCCGGTCAGCGCTTCGTCGCGAACGTGTGGGGAATCGGCTACCGGCTGCTGCCCGAGGCCGCGTGATGGTCCTGGCCGATCCCGCGGTCGCGGGGACCCCGTCCGGGGTCGCCGCCATCGACGACGACGCGCTCGCCCCGGCCCGAGCCCGGGGCGCCGTGGTGCTGGTGGGCGCCGGCGACGACCCCGCCGCGCTGGGGGTCCTGCTGAAAGCGCGGGCCGCGGGCCTGCCCGTGGTGCACCTGCCCGGGGCGCCGGCGGCGGCGCGATGGATCGTGACCGCGGCGGGCGCCTGGGACCGCGCGGGCGTCGCGGCCGCCGCCGCGCGCACCGAGGCGGTGGCGTCGCTGGCCCAGGCGGTGTCGGCCGAGCAGTGCGTCGCGTCGTGCGGCGATGGGGCCGACTCGCTGGCGGCGCGCTGGGCACTGCGCGCATGGCGGCCCTGCGCCTGGTGCGCGGGCGGCGGGGTGCGGCGTGCACGCTGCGCCCGCTGCGGGGCGCCCGTCGGGGAGGGCGCGTGATGCGGCGCGGTCGCCCGATGGGCCGCCGCGCCGCGTGGGCCGTGATGGCCTGCGGCACCGTCGCGGCCGTGGTGCTGATGGGAAGCGGCGGCACGCCGCCCGCGCCCGGCTGGGTCGTGGTGGCGGCGCGTGACGTCCCCACCGGCACGCTGCTGGCCGACGGCGACCTCGCGCGGGTGGAGGTGCCCGCCGGCACCGCCCTGGCCGGCGTCCGCGCCGACGGCGCCGCGTTCACCGGACGCCGCACCGTCGCGCCGCTGGCCCCCGGCGAGCCCCTGACGCCCGCCGCCGTCGGCGGCGACGGTGCCGTGGCCCCCCTCCAGCCGGGGCAGAGGGCCGTCCCCGTGCCGGCGGCCCAGTCGGGCGCGGCGATGCCGCTGGCGCCGGGAGCGCGCGTCGACGTGGTGGCATCGCGTGGCGAGGGGGCGGTCGGCCGCACGTCCGTGGTGGTGTGGAACGCCGAGGTGCTGGCCGTCGTGGCCCCCGACCCGGCCGCGGCCGCGGCCGCCCCCACCGTCGTCTTGCGCGCGACGCCCGCCCAGGCCCTGCGCATCACGTCGGCGCTCAACTTCGCCCGCGACGTGCGCCTGGTCGCGCGGCCCCCGGACGAGGCCGACACGCGCCCGCCGGCAGCCATCGAGGCCCGGCCGTGAGCCCGCCCATGGTCGCCGTGATCGGGGGATGCGGCGGCGCGGGCGCGTCGCTGGTGGCCGCGGCGATGGCGCTGGTGGCCGCCGACGCCGGTTCGCCGCTGACGCTGCTCGATGCCGACGCGGACGGCGTGCACGCGGCGCTCGCGGGCATCGAGGCCACGCGTGGCACGGCCGACCTGTGCCGCCTGGCCGACGGCCTCACCGCCGATCACCTGCGTACCGCGGCGTTCCCGCATCCCCGGGCCGGGGCGCTGATCCCCGCGTCCCCAGGGAGCGCGCCCGCCGACACCGCCGCGCTCGGCCGGCGCCTCAGCGCCATCGCCGACCGGCCACCGCTGGTGGTCGACTGCGGAAGCGGCGCGGCGGCCGCCGTCGTGGTTCCCCCGGGGGTCGCGTGCGTGCTGGTGATCGCCCGTGACGCGGCGGGACTGCGGGCCGCCGAGGCCACCCGCCACGCGCTGCCCCCGGGCCTCGTGCCGCTCGTGGTGGTCAACGAAGGCGTGCGCCGCGGCGACGTCGGCCACCGCGCCGCCGCCCGCGTCGTGGGCGCCGACGCGCACGTGCGCCTGGGGCCCGGCGACCGCGACGCCCAGCGCGTCACGGCGGGCTACCCACCCGGCCGCCGCTCGGCCTTCGGGCGCACCATCACAGACCTGTGCGTCCGCTGCGGCCTCATCCCTTCCCCGGAGGACACCGATGGATGACCTCGATCTGGACACCATCGAGCGCTTGCGCCGCACCGCGGTGCGCGACCTGCGCCTGGCAGGCGATGCGATCGATCCCGAGACGCTGGGCGACGCCGTGCGCCGCGCGGCCGCCGACGAGCGGTTGCTGCTGACCGCCGACGAGGAGGACGCACTGGTACGGCGCGTGCTCGACGAGGCCCTCGGGCTGGGCCCCCTGGAGGCCGCGATGCGCGACCCGGAGGTCACCGAGATCATGGTGTGCGGTCCGTCCCAGGTGTGGCTGGAGCGGGGCGGGCGCCTGCAACCCAGCACGCTGAGGTTCGCCGACGACGGCCACGTGCTGCACGTGATCGACCGCATCCTCAGCCCGGTGGGGCGCCGCGTCGACGAGGCCAGCCCCATGGTGGACGCCCGCCTGCGCGACGGCTCGCGCGTCAACGTGGTCATCCCGCCGCTGGCCGTCGATGGCCCCGTCATCACGGTGCGGCGCTTCTCGACCCGGCGGCTCGACGGTGACGACCTGGTGGCGCGCGGGGCGCTGGGCGATGACGTGCTGGCGTTCCTCGGCACGGCCGTGGCCGCGCGCCGCAACATCCTGGTGTCGGGTGGCACGGGCAGCGGCAAGACCACCGTGCTGGGGGCGCTGGCCGCGTTCGTGCCGCCCGGCGAGCGCATCATCACGGTGGAGGACGCGGCCGAGCTGCGGGTGCCGGCGCCGCACGTGGTGCGCCTGGAGGCCCGGCCCGCCGCCGCGGACGGCAGGGGAGAGGTGACCATCCGGGCGCTGGTGCGCAACGCACTGCGCATGCGCCCTGACCGCATCGTGGTGGGGGAGGTGCGCGGCGGGGAGGCGCTCGACATGCTCACGGCCATGACGACGGGCCACGCCGGTTCGCTGTCGACCATCCACGCGTCGTCGCCCGCCGAGGCGGTGGGGCGCCTGCAGCTGCTGGCGTCCATGGCCGACGTGGACGTGCCGTACGCCGCCATCGCCGAGCACGTCCGCGCGGCCATCGATCTGATCGTGCACCTCGAGCGCGACGCGGAGGGCACGCGCCGCGTCACCGAGGTGGCGCGCCTCGGCGACGACGGCGCCCTGGGTGCGTTGACCCGCATGGGCGGCGACGGCGTGCTGCACATGCGCCCGGACGCGGCATCCCACCCGGGGAGGTCGCGGTGACGCTCGCCGCACGCAGCGGCCGGTCGCCCGCCCGCCGGATCACAGCGGCGGCGGACGACGTCCTGGCGGCCGCCGATCTGCCGTGGGCGCCCCGCACCGCCCGCGCGCTCGCGGCCGGCGCCATGGTGCTACCGGGGCTCCTCGCGCTGGCCCTGGGGCTGTCGGCGCCCCTGGTCGCGGTGGTGGTGCTGGGCCCGGCGGTGGGCGTGCCCGTGCTCGTCCACCACCGCGCGGCCGGGCGTCCGGGGCGCGTCGCGGCGGCGTTGCCGGACGTGCTGCGGGGCATGTCGGCGGCCGTGCGCGCGGGGATGTCGCTGCGGCAGGCGCTCGAGCGGGCCGCGCCGCAGGCACCCGCGCCGGCGGACGCCGAGCTGGCGGCGGCG
>CAUJCX010000034.1 GCA_963169235.1 Actinomycetota bacterium
GGCGCCCAGCTCGGCCTTGCCCCGGGCCCCCACGCCGGCGCGGGCGGCCGCGTGGGCGCCCGCGACCGCGTCGGCGTCGCGGGGGTCGGCGTCACCGCACGTGGTGGCGGCCCGCAGGAACGCCGTGCCGAACAGCGGACCGCTGGCCCCGCCGACCGTGGAGATGAGCGTGGTCGCCACCAGCTTCAGCACGTCACCCGGGGTGTCCGGCGTGCCGTCGCTGAGTTTCTTCATGACCGCCTGGAAACCGCGGGAGAGGTTTTCGCCGTGGTCGCTGTCGCCGATCTCGCGGTCGAGGTTGGTCAGCTCGGCCTTGTGGTCGGCCACCGTGTCGGCCACGGCCGTGATGGCCGCGGCCACGCTGGCGGCGTCGCACCCCACGCTCAGGCCCCCCAGCGCAGGGCCGCGGTGTGCACCGGGGCGTCCCACAGCGTGGTCATGTCGCCGTCGAGCTTCAGGAGCGTGATCGACATGCCCTGCATCTCGAGCGACGTGATGTAGTTGCCCACCAGCGAGCGGGTGACGTTGATGCCCTTGTCCTTCAGGAACGCGACGCTGGAGTTGTAGGCCAGGTACAGCTCGATCAGCGGCGTGCCGCCCATGCCGTTGACGAACAGCAGGGTGTCGTCGCCCGAGGAGAACGGCAGGTCCTCCACCACGCTGCCCAGCATGGTGGCCACCATCTCGTCGGCCGACGTCAGCTTCACGCGCTCGCGGCCGGGCTCGCCGTGGATGCCGACGCCCATCTCCATCTCGTCCTCGCCCAGCGAGAACGACGGCTCGCCGGCGTGCGGCACCGTGCAGGCGGTGAGGGCCAAGCCCATCGAACGCACCTGTCCGTTCACCTTCTCGGCCAGCGCCTTGCACGCGGCCAGATCGTCCCCGCGGTCGGCGGCCGCGCCGACGATCTTCTCCAGCAGCACCGTGCCGCCCACGCCGCGGCGGCCTGCCGTCCACGTGGAGTCCTTCACCGCCACGTCGTCGTCGACCACGACGGCTTCGACCGAGATGCCCTCGGCCATCGCCAACTCGGCCGCGGTCTCGAAGTTCAGCACGTCGCCGGTGTAGTTCTTGACGATGTGCAGCACGCCCGCGCCGCCGTCGACGGCCTTGGTGGCGTCGAGGATCTGGTCGGGCGTGGGCGACGTGAACACGGCGCCGGGTGCGGCCGCGTCGAGCATGCCCTTGCCCACGAAGCCGCCGTGCAGCGGCTCGTGCCCGGAGCCTCCGCCCGACACCAGCGCGACCTTGCCCTTTACCGGGGCGTCGGCGCGGGTGATGTACGCGGGCTCGTAGTTGACCTTCAGAAGATCGGCGTGGGCGATGGCCATGCCGTGCAGGGCCTCGTCGACGACGGTGGTCGGGTCGTTGATGATCTTCTTCATGACGGCTTCCTTCGCGAGGGGACGGCAATGGGCGCGCGGAGCCCGGCTCGGTCGAGGAAACGGCCGGTCGCGTCGCCGCCGGTGTCAAACCTATTTGCCCGGCGCCCGTATGTCTATGTGACGGTTGTGACGAACGTGCGACGACGCCGGTGCCCTCCAGCGCCCCGGGGCGGGTCAGCCCTCGGGGATGCGGCAGGCGATGCCGGCCACGAACGTCTCGATGCCGAACGCGAAGCGGTCGTCGCCGTCGCCCTCGATCATCGCGTCGGCGTGGGTGGTGATGAACGGGTAGCGCTCGGGCGGCAGCGCCCGGAACCGCTCGTGGACCCCGCGGAAGTGCTCCATCGCCAGGTCCTCCAGCGGCCGGCCGGAGCCGTCGTCGAACTGCTGGGCCATCATCCAGCCCTCGAACACGTCGGCCGTGACGTACAGCGTCAGCGCGTCGATGGCCCACGCCGCCACCTGGGGCGGCACGCCCGCGCCGATCATCGCGCCCAGCACGCGCTCGCACCCCTCAAGCAGCGCGTCCCCGTTGGGCACGCGCCCGAAGCACAGCCGGGCGGCGTCGTTGTGGCGCTGGAACGCGTCGCGCTGGGCGTGACACCAGCCGATGACGACCTCGCGCCAGTCGTCGCCGTCGGGGATCTGGATCTCGTCGAGGATGCGGGCCAGCACCAGGCCCAGGAGCTCGTCCTTGCCGGCCACGTGCGAGTACAGCGTGGCGGGACCGGTGTCGAAGTCGGCCGCCAGGCGCCGCATCGAGACGGCGTCGAGGCCCTCGGCGTCGATGATCTCGAGCGCCCGGCCGACCAGCGCGTCGACGTCCAGCACCGGCCGGCGGCGGGTGCGCGCGGCGCGGGCCCGGCTGCGCTCGGGCCGGGAGACGGGCGACGGATCGGTCATCCCCACCGATGGTAGCGACTCCCGGCGCGATCACGAACGCCGTTCTTGACACGAACACTGTTCGTCGCTAAAACACCGTTCGACGTCGAACACTGTTCGAGAACGGAGACGTGATGGCGACCGATACCCCCGCACCCGCAGCGACCGCCGCGCCCGCGGCGACCGAGCCCCCGGCGGGCTCCCCCTGGCCGGACGGCTACCCCCTGCGCTGGATCGCGTTCGCGGTCGTGTTGGCCGCGGAGATCATGGACCTCCTCGATGCCCTCATCACCACCATCGCGGGGCCCACGATCGTGCGCGACCTCGGCGGTGGTGACACGCTGATCCAATGGCTCGCGGCCGGGTACACGCTGGCCATGGCGGCGGGCCTGCTGGTGGGCGGCCGGCTGGGCGACATCTACGGCCGCCGTCGCGTGTTCCTGGTGGGCATGGCGGGCTTCACGCTGATGTCGCTGGCGTGTGCGCTGGCGCCGTCCCCCGAGGCGCTGATCGCGTTCCGCGTGCTGCAGGGCGGCATCGGCGCCGTGATGCTGCCGCAGGGCCTCGGCCTCATCAAGGAGATGTTCCCGCCGCGGCAGCTGGCGAAGGCGTTCGGCGCGTTCGGCCCCGTGATGGGCCTGTCGGCCGTGGCCGGTCCCATCCTGGCGGGCTGGCTGGTGGACGCCGACGTGGCCGGCATGGGCTGGCGGGCGATCTTCGCGATCAACCTGCCGCTGGGCGTCGCCGCGCTGGTGGTGGGGCTGCGCGCGCTGCCGCCGTCGCGTCCCGACCGATCGCTGCACGTCGACGTGCCCAGCGCCGCGCTGGCGGGCGCGTCGATGGTGGCGCTGATCTACCCGCTCATCCAGGGCCGCGAGCTGGGCTGGCCGTGGTGGACGTTCGCGCTGGCCGCCGCCGGGGTGGCGGGCTTCGCCCTGCTGGCGGTGCTGGAGGCGCGGCGCGACCGCATGGGGCGGGTGACGCTCATCACGCCGACGCTGTTTCGCAAGCGGGCGTTCTCGGCCGGGCTGGTGGCCGGCATGGGGCTGTTCAGCGCGCTGATGGGCCTCAGCATCGTGTTCACGCTGTTCGTGCAGTTCGGCCTGGGCTTCGACCCGCTGAAGGCGGGCATCGCGGGCATCCCGGAGGCCATCGGGATGATCGTCGGCTTCGTCGCCTCCCAGAAGATGATCGAACGCTTCGGTGGCCGCCGCGCGATGCACGTGGGCGTGGCGGTCAGCGCCGTGGGGCTGGGCCTGTTCATCCTCACGCTGCGCCTGGCCGGCGACGGCATCGGCATCCTCGACATGACGCCCGCGATGGCCGTGATGGGCGTCGGTTTCGGCCTCGCCATGGCGCCGTTCTTCGACATCGTGCTGGCGGGCGTGGACGACCACGAGTCGGGCTCCGCGTCGGGTCTCCTGACCGCCGTGCAGCAGCTGGGTGGCGCCGTCGGCGTCGCGGCGCTGGGGACGCTCTTCTTCCACGCGCTCGACGGTGCGGGTCGCGGCGCGACCCGGGTGACGGAGTTCCGCGACGCGACGTCGCTGTCACTGTGGCTCGCCGTCGCGCTTCTGGGCGTCACGTTCGTGCTGACGTGGCTCCTCCCCCGCCGGGCCCGGGAGGGAGCGGCGGGACACTGAGGCAGTGCGACAAGGGCACCCTTGGCCAACCGCGCTACCGTCGGGGCATGCGCGTCAACGTCGGACAGGCGAAGAACGACCTCTCCAAGCTCCTTACGCGGGTCGAGGCCGGGCACAGCGTCGAGATCGCCCGCAACGGGGTCCCGGTGGCCCGGCTCGTGCCCATCGAGGCCGGCGAGCGGCCGGGGCGACGCTTCGTGGCCACCTACGGAGCGCTTGCCGGGCAGATCGTCGTCGGCGACGACGTCGAGTTCACCGACGCGGAACTGGACGAGATGCTCGCCGGCGACGAGTCGCGGATCCGCCCCTGATCCATCGCGACCCTTTCGACGGCCTGCTGGTGGCGCAGGCGCGGGTGGAGGATCTGGCCATCGTCACCGCCGATGAGCGCATCCCGCAGTACGAGGTCCGCGCGGTGGCGGCGTCGCCGGGCGCGCCGCGCGTCAGGCTCCCAGCGCGTCCGCCAGCGCCGGGAGGGCGTCCCCCAGCCGCGCGTCCAGGCGCAGCGTCGCCTCCCCATCGCCCCGGGTGGGTCCCTGCGTGATGATCACCACGGGCTTCGCGGCCGCCGCCGCGTGCTTCACGAACCGGTAGCCCGAGAACACGGTGAGCGACGAGCCCAGCACCAGCAGGCCATCCGCGGCGTCGACGGCGGCGAACGCCTGCGCCACCCGCTCCTTCGGCACCGACTCGCCGAAGAACACCACGTCCGGCTTGAGCGAATCGCCCCCGCAGGCGCCGCAGAGCGGGGCGACGAACGCGGCGAACTCATCGTCGGCGACGTCCACGTCACCGTCGGGGCGCAGCGCCCGCCCGGACACGGCCTCGGCGTACGCGGGATTGGCCTCGCGGATGGAGGTATGCACGTCGTCACGCGCGGCCTCCCGCCCGCAGCCGAGGCACCGCACCCGGTCGAGCGTGCCGTGCAGGTCGATGACGTCGCCCGTGCCCGCGCGCTGGTGCAGACGGTCGACGTTCTGGGTGATGACGGTGCCCACGACGCCGGCGCGCTGGAGCGCCGCGACCGCCACGTGGCCGGCGTTGGGACCGGCCCCCGAGAAGCGCACCCATCCGGCATACGCCCGGGCCCAGTAGCGGCGTCGCGCCTCGGGGCCCGAGCGGAAGTCGCGGTACGTCATGGGCGTCACGCGCATCACCCCGTCGGGGCCCCGGTAGTCGGGGATGCCCGACTCGGTCGAGATCCCCGCCCCGGTGAGTACCGCGAACGTGCGCCCGCGCATCAGCGCACCCACGGCGGCGACGTCCGTCGCGGTGGCGGACTCCCCAGACATGGCGGACAGTGTCCCACAGGCCGACCGGGGACAGGGCTCGCGTCGGGTGAACCGGTGCAGTCACGCTGGACGCAGGTGTCACGACGCCAGGCTGCCCGGTGATGGACGTGCGAAACGCCCTGAGTGGCCCCGGGGCGGCCGGACCAAGCCGGGCCGGCCGCCCCGCGAGCGTCGTTCGGGTCAGCGGCGGTTGGTCACCAGCCGGTAGCCGAAGATCAGGATCATGCTGCCGACGATGGCGGTGATCCAGGTGGAGATGTCGAAGAAGTCGTCCAGCGGGTGCTTGTTGAACAACTGGGCTGCCAGCCACCCGCCCACCAGCGCGCCGACGATGCCGAGGATGCACGTGAGGATGAGCCCGTCGGGCCCGCCGCCCATGATCTTCTTGGCGATGATGCCGGCCAGCAGGCCGAGAACGATGAATGCGAGAATGCCCATGAAAGAGGACCTCGTTCTATTCGGGGTTGCGCCGCCGATGCAGCGCGTGGACGAATTGTCCCCAATGGGCCCACTCTCCCCGTCTCGATTCGCCAGAATCGACGAGTGGATTCACCAGTTCTCAATCGTGTGACGGGTCCGCCCGCGACTCGAGCGCGGCCACGTTGCGGTGATCGAACGCGTCGTCGCCCCAGGGCGCCTCGAGGAACGCGCGCACGATCTCGCCGCCCATCGCCTCGGTGGTGGAGCGCATGCTGAGGGCCAGCACGTTGGCGTGGTTGTAGCGGCGCGCCATGCGGGCCGTGTCGGCGTCGGCGCACAGCGCGGCGCGCACCCCGGGCACCTTGTTCGCCGCGATCGACGCGCCGGTGCCCGTCCAGCACACCACGACGGCCGCGTCGGCCTCGCCCGACGCGACCGCGCGGGCCGCGGCCGCCGACACCTCGGCCCACTCCCCCTCGCCGCCCGCCAGGACGCCGAACGGCATCACCTCGTCGCCCCTCGCCTGCAACTCGGCCAGGACGCTGCGGGGCAGTGCGCCGTCCTCGTCGGTGGAGATCGCAACCCTCATGCCGCGCATCCTAGGCCAGCGCGGCCACCACTCCCGCCAGGCCCGCGACCACCAGGGTCGTGACGCCCGCCACGGCGATGGGCCTCAGCCCCGCCGCCCGGATGCCCGTCCAATGCACCGACGTGCCCAGCGCGAACATGGCGGCGCCCAAGAGCAGCCCCTGAAGGGTGGTCGCGTCGTGCACCACGTCGGCGGGCAGCACGCCCGTGCTGCGCAGCGCCACGGCCCCGATGAACGCGACGACGAACAGCGGCACCGGCGGCGGCAGCGTGCCCCCCTCGCCCGCCCCGCGGCGGCGCTCGAGCCACGACGCCCCCGCCAGCACCGGCGCCAGGCACAGCACCCGCATCAGCTTGACGAGCACCGCGATCTTCAGCACGGCCACGCTCACCAGGCCGGACGCGGCCACCACCTGGGCCACCTCGTGCACCGACCCGCCGATCCACACGCCCGCCCGGCGGTCGCCCACGCCCAGCGCGGCGACCACCAGGGGCGCCAGGCCGATCATCAGCGTGCCGAACAGCACCACCAGCGCGATGGCGGTGGCCGCCTCGTCGCGCCGGGGCCGGCGCAGCACGCTCTGGAGTCCCGCGACGGCGGCCGCGCCGCAGATCGAGAAGCCGCACGCGATCAGCGCCGCCTGGTCGCGTTCGAGGCCCAGCCGCCGCCCCACCCACATCGCCGTCGCCATACCGCCGGCCACGATGGCGCCCACGCCCAGGGCCGTCGTCCACCCCACGGCGGCGATGTCGGCCAGGCTCAGCTGGAGCCCCAGCAGCACGATGCCCGCCCGCAGCAGGCGGCGGGCGGCGAACCCCAGGCCCGGCTGCATCACCGTCCACGCGGCAGGCCGCGTCAGCGCGTGCCGCACCGCGACGCCCAGCAGGATGCAGACCAGCAGGGGGCTGAGGGCGGGGATCTTCCGGTTGATCGCGACGGCGACGGCGGCGGCGGCCAGCGCAGCGGCGAGCCCTGCCCAGCGGCGCGATGACCACCATGCGGGCGAGGCGCGGAACGGGATCGAGTGCGTCATGCCTCGGACGATGAACCCGTCGGCCATATCGCGGTAGGCCCCAATGCGGCATGTCGGATATATCATCCGGGTATGCGTCATCCGTCCCTGCTGCCGCACCTGGGCGACCTCGCCGTGCTGGTGGCCATCGGCGAGCACGGGTCGATCAGCGCGGGCGCGCGCTCCATCGGCGTGGCACAGCCCAACGCCAGCCGCACGCTTGCCCGGCTGGAACAGCGGTTCGGCCTGGAGCTGGTGCGGCGCGGGGCGCGCGGCAGCGCGCTCACCGAGCACGGCGTGCTGATGGCCGACTGGGCCCGCGACGTGCTGCGCGCCGCCGACCGGCTGGAGGCGGGCGCCGCGGGCCTGGCGCGCGGGGCCGACGGCCCCCTGCGCATCGCCGCGTCGCAGACCGTCGCCGAGGCCCTCTTGCCGCGCTGGCTGGGCGCGCTCCACGCCGCCGAACCCGGCCTGCGGGTGGGCATCACCGTGGGCAACTCCGACGACGTCGGTCGCATGGTGAGCGCGGGGGACGTGCTGGGGTTCGTGGAGAGCCCGGACCTGCCGGCGACGATCGCGGGCGACGTGGAGGAGCGCATCATCACCACCGACCGGCTGGTGGTGGTCACCGGCCCCGGCCACCCGTGGGCGCTGCGCACGCGGCCGGTGGCGCTGGGCGAGTTGCGGGCGACGCCGCTGGTGGTGCGCGAGCCCGGCTCCGGCACGCGCGTGGCCCTGGAGGACGCCATGTCCGGGCACCGCATGGCGCCGCCCGCCCTGGAGCTCGCCAGCAACGCCGCCGTGCGCCTGGCCGTGGCGTCGGGCGTGGGCCCGGCGGTGCTGAGCGAGCACGCGGTGCGTGCCGCCGTGGCGGCGGGCGAGCTGCGGGCGGTGATGGTGGACGGCCTGGTGGTGGAGCGCCCGCTGCGGGCCGTCTGGGCGGCCGGCGCCGACTTGCCGGCGGCGGGAGCCCACCTGGTGGAGCTCGCCACCCGCCTGGAGACGGGCGGCGACGGCGCCGGGCCCGATGCCTACCTCGGCTGGGGGCTGTAGCGGCGCGCGAGCGGTACGCTCGGAGGCCGGATCCCACATCCCGAGACCAGGAGCGACGCACGTGATCATCAAGGGCGGCACGTTCGGCCCCGTCGCCACCAACTCGTACGTGGTGTTCGGCGAGCGCGGCGGCCCCGCGATCGTGGTGGACGCGCCGCTCGGCGCCGAGCCCTGGGTGGAGCACACCCTGGCGCAGAACGACCTCACCCCCGAGGCGCTCTACCTGACGCACGGCCACTGGGACCACTGCGTCGACGCCTACCTGTGGGCGCGCAAGGGCGTGCCGGTGTGGGCCGGTGGCGGTGACGAGGACTGGATCGCCGACCCCGCGCCGTTCAACCCGGCGCTGTTCGGTTTCCCCCCCAAGACCCCCGGGGTCGCCCTGGACCGCGTGCTGGGCGAGGGCGACACGTTCGCGGTGGGCGACCTGGAGTTCACCATGATGCACACGCCCGGCCACTCGCCGGGCTGCTGGGTGGCGTGGGAGAAGCACCACGGCGAGGTGCTGGTGGGCGACCTCATCTTCGCCCAGGGCATCGGGCGCACCGACTTCCCGCGCTCCGACCCCGGCGCGATGATCACGAGCCTCGGGCGGGTGCTGACCGAGATCCCCGGCGAGCACCGCATCTACCCGGGCCACGGTCCGTGGGCCGCCACCATGGCCGAGGCCGAGCCCTGGGCCAGGATGTTCATGTGACGCCTCCCGACCGCGACGCCGTCATGGCCGTGCTGGACACGGTGCACGACCCGGAGCTGCGCCGCAGCATCGTGGCGCTCAACATGGTGCGCGACGTGGTCATCGACGCGGGCGCCGTCACCATCGACGTCAAGCTCACCACCGCGGGTTGCCCGCTGAAGGACGAGATCCAGCGCCGGGTGACCGACGCGGTCACGCCGATGGAGGGCGTGACGGCGGTCACGGTGCACCTGGAGGCGATGACCGACGAGGAGCGCGCCGCGCTGCGGCACGGCATCGGCGGCGGCCCCGCGCACGTGAGCCCGTTCGCCGAGGGCGCCCGCACCAAGGTGATCGGCGTCGCGTCCGGCAAGGGCGGCGTGGGCAAGTCGAGCGTCACCGCCAACCTCGCGGTCGCGCTGGCCCGCCAGGGGCACAGCGTCGGGGTGCTCGACGCCGACGTCTACGGCTACTCGATCCCCCGCATGATGGGCATCCACCGCTCGGCCGTGATGGTGGAGGACCTGATGCTGCCGGTGGAGGCCCACGGCGTGCGGCTCATCTCGATGGGCTTCCTGGCCAAGGACGACTCCCCGGTGATCTGGCGCGGCCCGATGCTGCACAAGGCGCTCACCAGCTTCGTCACCGACGTCTTCTGGGACGACCCCGACTTCCTGCTGATCGACCTGCCGCCCGGCACCGGCGACGTGGCGCTCACCATCGCGCAGCTCATCCCCACCGCCCACATGGTCATCGTCACCACCCCCCCGCTGACGGCCCAGAAGGTGGCCAGCCGGTCGGCGGCGATGGCCCGCCGCGTGAGCCTGCCGGTGGTGGGCGTCATCGAGAACATGAGCTACTTCGTGGCCCCCGACACCGGCGTGCGCTACGACATCTTCGCGGGCGGCGGCGGCGAGGCCCTGGCGACCGAACTGGGCGTGCCGCTTCTGGGCCGCGTGCCCCTGGAGGCCGACGTGGCCCGCGCCGGCGACGACGGGCTGCCGGTGGTGGCCGCCCGCCCCGACTCGGTGGCCGCGCGCGAGCTGGCCACGTGCGCCGATGCCATCGTGGACGCCGTCGGCGTGCCCGACCCGGCCCCCGTCGGCACCCGGGACGCCGCCGCCCACGGTTGACCCCGGCGCCGGTGCGTCGGCGTCACTCGGCCAGGCGGGCCTTACGACGGTGGCGGTACCACTCCCACGCGATGGGGATGATCGAGAACGCCAGGATGGCGATGATGGCCAGGTCGATGTTCTTGCCCAGGGCGGGGAACGCCTCGCCCAGGAAGTAGCCCAGCAGCACGATCGACACCACCCACAGGATGGCTCCCACCAGGCTCCACACCAGGAACCGGGCGCGGCTCATCCGGGTGACGCCCGCCACCACCGTGATGAACGTGCGCACGAACGGCACGAAGCGACCGATCACCAGGGCCTTGTTGCCGTGCTTCTCGAAGAACGCGTGCGTCTGGTCGAAGTAGGACCTCTTCACGATGCGGCCGTCGCGCGCGTACAGCCAGGGGCCCGCCAGGCGGCCGATCTCGTAGCCGGCCACGTTGCCCAGGAAGGCCGCGGTCGCCAGCATCACCATCGCGATCACCAGCTCGGTGGCCGCCTCGCCCGGCAGCACGTCCAGCTTGCCTCCCGCGATGAACAGCCCCACCGCGAACAGCAGCGTGTCGCCCGGCAGGAACGGGAACAGGAGGCCGCACTCGATGAACACGATGAGGAGGCTGATCCACACGAACTGCGTGCCGAACTCGGCCAGCAGCCAGTTGGGATCCATCCACTTCATGCCCAGGAGAAGCGGGAAGAAAGAGAAGCTCACGGCGGGGCACTCTACGCGGACGCGACGTCGCCGGGCCGTGAGCCGGGTCGCTGACGGGGGTGGCGTGCCACGCGCCAGGGTCGATCGGCCCTCCGCGGGCGGGGGCGGTCACCGCGGCGATTGCTACCTTTCATGGTCGCGTCCCAGAACGACGCGTTCGGCATCCCTGTGAGCGAGGAGCGTTCTCACGATGGCCTACGTCATCACCGAGCCCTGCATCGGCACGAAGGACACGGCGTGCGCCGACGTCTGCCCGGTGGACTGCATCCATCCCGCCAAGGGTGAGGACGGCCACCCCGAGGCGACGATGCTGTACATCGACCCCGACGAGTGCATCGACTGCGACGCGTGCGTCGAGGCCTGCCCGGTCGACGCGACCATGTCCGAGGACGACGTGCCCGAGCAGTGGGAGATCTTCAAGGAGATCAACCGCGTGTACTACGTCGAGGGCGTCGAGGCCGGCGAGAAGATGGTGCAGGACTACCTCGCGAGCAAGGCCTGACCCCACGGTGACGAGGCGACGCCCGGTCCGCTCCGGGCGTCACGGCCTCAGCGTCACCCGGCCCGGCGCGGCGACCCGGAAGCCGTGCCCCTGGCGGTTGCGGCACGCGAGCTCGGTCTCGGCGGCGAGGCCGCGTCCCCGCGCGACGGCGCGGCACGCGACGCCGCCCGACGCCCATCGCTGGTTCACCATGAGGGTGGGCGCGCCGCCGCCGTCGCGCGTGACGTAGCACCGGCGCACCACGCGGGCGCGACCGCGGGCGGGCAGCACCACCTCGCGCCACCGCTTTCCCGGCCGCCCGTCGACGCGGCACGACCCGACGGGGCGCAGCGCCATGGGCATGCACGACACGCCGCCCTTCGCGCCCGAGGCGCCCGAGGCGCAGTGCACCGCCGGGGCCTCCGCCACGCCCTCGCCTCCCAGGTACACCATGAAATCGGGGCTGCGCAGGGCGGCCTGCGCGGGCGTGGCGATCGCCGCCGCGACGGTCGCGGTCAGCAGCACGCGTATGAGCATGGTGTCGGTCCCCTCGTCGGTGCGGGTGCGATCCCGGCCATCTTCCGCCCCGTGCCGCCGCGGCACAAGGAAGGGCTACCCCCCAGCGTCGCGGGTGGGTGACGTCGCGCCGCCGCCCTCCAACGCAGCCGCCTGCGCCTCCTGGGCCGCGGCCCGGCACAGCGCCTGCGTCACCTTCCTCACCGGCGCGACGCCGGCGGTGCGCGCGGAGAGGTCGTGCGCCCGCGCCAGGCGCGCCGCCGCCTGCACGTACGGCGCCGCGGACGTGCCCTCGGCCGCCCGGGCGGCCTGAGCCAGCAGCGGACCGGTGACCGCGTCGCGGCGCACCAGGCACATCTCGATGGCCCCCAGCATCGCCACCAGGCGCACGGCGTCCACGCGGTTCACGGGGCGAGCCCCAGGAGCGCGTGGGCGTTGCCCCACAGCACGCCCTCCACCTGCGCGGGAGTCCACCCCGCCACCCGGGCGGCCAGCGCCACCAGCTGACGGGCCGTCGCGTGCTCCCCGTAGGGCCGGTCGGCCCCGAACAGCACCCGCTCGGGGGGCAGCGCCACCAGGTCGGGCAACGCCGCCAGCGACGTGTCGAACCACAGCCCGTCGCGCTCGCGGGCCAGCTGCGCCACGGCCCGGGCGTCACCGCGGGCCCCGTGCGCGAGGATGAGCCGGGCACCCGGCACCTCGTCGGTGAGCGTGGCCAGCGCCGCCGCCAGCGGCCGGGCCCCGAAACCCGCGTGCACCAGCACCGGCCACCCGCGCCCGGTGGCGTCGGCCACGGCCGCGACGCAGGCCGCGTCGTCCAGGGCGAAGCGTTGCGCCACCGGGTGCAGCTTCAGCCCCACAGCCCCGTCCGCCGCGGCCCGCTGCATGGTCTCGGCCGCCCGGACGGCGGGATCGACCCGGCAGAACGGCACGACCCGCCCGGGATGCTCCGCGGCCGCCCGGGCGACGGCGGCGTTCGCGGCGGCGAAGTCGCCCGCGTCCCCCGGCTGGTTGGCGGGGAAGCAGACGGCGCCCGCAATGCCATGAGCGTCCATGTCGGCCACCAGGTCGGCGACGTCCAGGTGGTGCCCGTCGGCGTCGGTACCCAGGTGCGCGTGCACGTCCACCACGGGCCCCTCCGGCAGACGCAATCCGGCGACGAGGGCGTCCTCCACCTGCGCCAGCGCGTCCGCTGCCGGCACACCCGCATGCGCCTCCCCCCACACCCGTCGCTCAGGCATCGCCCTCGAACGCGCGCAGGGTCTCGGCCAGGTCGGCGGGCAGACGCGTGGGCCGCGGATCGTCGTACGCGGCGATGCCCACCAGGGTGACCGTGGCCCGCGCCAGGGCCCGCGTCGGGGCGCCCGGATCGTGGTGGGTCACCTCCACCTCCATGGTGTGGCTGGTGCGGCCCACCTCACGGGTGCGCACCCAGATGCCCAGCACCTGGTCGAACCGCGCCGCCGCCAGGTAGTCGACGTGCAGCGCGCGCACCACGAACAGGTGCCCGGGGGGCCCCAGCGGCGGGATGTCGAGGTGGCGGCGATACGCCAGCACGCCCCGGTCGACGAAGTGCGCGTAGCGGCCGTAGTAGACGATGCCGCCGAGGTCGGTGTCGGTGACCTCCACGCGGGAGTGCATCACGAAGCGGAAGTCCGCACGCTCATCCGGGACGACGCTGGCCATACGCCAAGGCTACCTCCCCATGGGGGGCCGCGGCGCCCCCCGCGGCCCGCCCGTGGCGGCTGCTACTCTCGCCCGGTGATCAACAAGGGAAAGAGCGCCAAGCCGGGCGGCCGGCGGCGCAACTATCAGAGCGTCGATGAGAAGAGCGCCATCGCCGAGAAGCTGCCGCGCGGCTGGGCCAACTGGCTGGGGTTCGTGCTGTTCGCGTTCTGTGGCCTGGCGGTGCTGGCCTTCGCCATCGTGTACGTGGTGAAGGCCGACTGGGTCGATGCCGCCGTCGCCGCGGCCGTGGGTGTGGCGCTTCTGTACTTCGTCTACCTGTTCGGCACCACCCACCTGAAGGTGTGACGGCGGCCCGCCGGCCGCGTCACTTCTTCAGCCGGAACCAGCTCTTTCCGCCGCGCTTGCCCTGCTTGGGCTCCTGCAGCCACGCCGCGACGTCGGGAGACACCTGGTCGAGGCCGGGGGAGCTGCCGGGCGGCGGGTAGCCACCGGGAGGCGGGTAGCCGCTGCCCTGCGCGGGCTGAGGGGACGCCGCCTGCTGCGGCTCGGCGCCCGCAGGCGCGGAGCCGGGCGGAGCCCATCCCGACCCCTGGGACACCGGCTCGATGACCGTGGGCGTGGACGGGGTCTCACTCTGAGGCGGCTGCCAGGCACCCTCGGGCGCCGGGGTGGCAGCCGGGCCGGGCCACGCGTCCGCGGGAGCCGGCTCGGGCTGTCCCGCGGGCGCCGGGGCGGGCCACGCGTCGGCCGCCGGAGCCGCAGCCGGGTCGGGCTGTCCGGCGGGTGCCGGAGCGGGCCACGCGTCCCCCGCCGGGGCCGCGACCGGGTCGGACTGCCCGGCGGGCGCCGGGGCGGGCCACGCGTCCGCGGGGGCCGGAGCCGCCGCCGGGTCGGACTCCGCCGCAGGCGCAGGAGCGGGCCACGGGTCGTCCGCGGGAGCCGGGTCGGGCTGCCCGGCAGGCGCGGGAGCGGGCCAGGCGTCCGCGGGGGCCGGAGCCGCCGCCGGGTCGGACTCCGCCGCAGGCGCCGGAGCGGGCTCGGGCTCGCCGGCGGGCGCCGGAGCGGGCCACGAATCCGCGGAGGCCGGAGCCTCCGCCGGGTCGGACTCCGCCGCGGGCGCCGGAGCGGACTCGCCGGCAGGCGCAGGAGCGGGCCACGCGTCGGAGGACGGAGCCCCAGCCGGGTCGGACTCCGCCGCAGGCGCCGGAGCGGGCTCGTCGGCGGGTGCGGGAGCGGGCCACGCGTCGGCCGCGGGCTGCACCAGCGTGGAGTCCGGCGACGCGGCGTCCGACGGGGCGGCCTCGGCGGCGGCGTCGGGCTCGCCCGCCGGCGGCTCCGCACCGGTATCGGTGTCACCGGACGGGGCCGCGTCGGCCTCGACGGGCGCCGCCGCATCCGATGGGGTCGCCTCCGCGCCGGACGCGGGGCCCTCGGGAACGTCGGCCTCAGCCCCGGCAGCGGGAACGGGCGGTGCGGCAGCGGGCGGCCAGGCGGCCCGCTGAGCGTCGCCGGCGGACGGGGCCGCGGCGGGCTCGCCGGAGCGGGGCTCCAGCAGCTCCTCGGGGATCGTGCCGATCATGGTGGCGGCCGGTGCGGGCACCCAGTCGACGCGCATCTCGCACGCGCCCAGCGCCAGCACGTCGCCGCGCCGCAGCGGCATGGGCCGGTCGAGGCGCATGCCGTTGAGCGTGGTGCCCGCCGTCGAGCCGAGGTCTTCCGCCATCAGCACGCCGCGGTCATCCCACACGCGCAGGTGGTTGCGCGACACGCGCGGGTCGTTCAGCACGGCGTCGACCGACTCGGGGTCACGTCCGACGCGCAGCGCTCCGTCGACGAGCGCGAACGCGGCGCCCTGCTCGGGGCCCTGGGTCACGGTCAGGACACTGGGGGAAGTCATCGTGGCTCCCGGGTCGGGGTCAGGCGGGATCGGAATGTGCGGGCGCCACCTCGGCGAGGCACGCCGCCGCGCCCAAGGCGCGGGTGTCGGCCACGTCGAGCGTCGCCGACTTGTCGAACGCGGCCAGCATGCCGCGCCAGATGGCGCGATCGAGCCCGCAGACGCGCAGCGGGTCGGCCTTCGCGAGCTCCTCGAACGGGCACGAGGACGCGCGGATCACGCCGGGGCTCGACTCCTGCGCCGCGAAGCCGAAGCGCGACAACAGGCGTACCACCTCGGCCACCGCATCGGCGCCCTGCTTGCCGGGCGACCGGCGGCCCTCCTCGGCCTCGGCCTGGCCGACGCGGAAGCCAAACGCGTAGCCCACCCGCTCGAGGGCGTGCTCGCGCGACTCGCCCGAGTCGGCGGCGGCGGCTTCGAGCAGAAGCGACGCCAGCAGGTCGTAGTGGCGCTCGGGGAGCACCGTGGCCGGCTCGCCGTGGGGGAAGCGGTAGAGCTTGGCGGGGCGGCCCGCGCCGGGACCGTTGCGGCCGCTGCGGCGCTGGAAGTCGGCCTCCAGGAACGACAGCTCCACCAGCTTGTCGAGGTGGTGACCGGCCAGGCGGCGGTCGATGCCGACGGCCTCGGCCACCTCGTCCTTGCTGAGCCACCCCGTGTCGTGGCGGACGGCGAAGAAGACCTTGCGGCGGGTGGGGTCACCCAGGGCGTTGGCAAGGCGCCCGATCTCCTCCTCGTTCTGATCGAGCCCAGGAAGGCCCACGGTCTGGCCCCTTGCGGTGTCGTTCACGCGTCCCCCTTTCCCGACCGGATGCCTTTTCAGGCTAGCACCAGCGCCGCCTGCGACCGGGAGACCCGGCCGCGGGTCCCGCGTTACGCGGACGGCCCTGGAGGATGCATCCGCGTCAGTTGCGCAACCGCGTCCGGCCGCCCCTCCCCGCGTCCCCTGGGCGCCTCTCGACAACCTCGGCGACTTTGTTTCGTCAACGGGGGTATCCTAAAGAGCGGCGACCCGGCTCCGGCGTGCGTATCCTGACCGGGGCGCGCCTCGCTGCCGGTCACACGGCCGCTCCGCGGCGTTCGCGCACGCTCGGTTCCCTACACAGGAGGAACGGTGTCCACGTCTGCACACCCTGAGCTCGACGGAATCGGGCAGTACAAGTTCGGCTGGCACGACCCGACGCACTACGCGTCCGAGCCCAAGAAGGGCCTCAGCGCCGATGTGGTGCGTGACATCTCGGCGCTCAAGAACGAGCCCGAGTGGATGACCAAGTTCCGCCTGCGGGCGTTGCAGCTGTTCGACAAGAAGCCGATGCCGACGTGGGGCGCCGACCTGTCGGAAATCGACTTCCAGGACATCTACTACTTCATCCGCGCGGCCGAGAAGCAGGGGCGCGACTGGGACGAGGTGCCGCCGGACATCAAGCGGACGTTCGACCGCCTGGGCATCCCCGAGGCCGAGCAGAAGTACCTGTCGGGCGTGTCGGCCCAGTACGAGAGCGAGGTCGTGTACCACTCGGTGCGCGAGGACCTCGCCAAGATGGGCGTGATCTTCTGCGACACCGACACGGCCCTGCGCGAGCACGAGGAGCTTCTGAAGAAGCACTTCGCCACCGTGATCCCGCCCGGCGACAACAAGATGGCGGCGCTCAACAGCGCGGTGTGGTCCGGCGGGTCGTTCATCTGGGTGCCCGCGGGCGTCCGCGTGGAGGTGCCGCTGCAGGCGTACTTCCGCATCAACCAGGAGAACATGGGGCAGTTCGAGCGCACGCTGATCATCTGCGAGCCCGGATCGTTCGTGCACTACGTCGAGGGCTGCACGGCCCCGACGTACTCCGGCGACAGCCTGCACTCGGCGGTGGTGGAGATCATCGTCAAGGAGGGCGCGCGCTGCCGCTACACGACCATCCAGAACTGGTCGAACAACGTCTACAACCTCGTCACCAAGCGCGCCGTCTGCGAGGAGAACGCCACCATGGAGTGGGTGGACGGCAACCTGGGTTCCAAGGTCACCATGAAGTACCCGGCGGTGTGGCTGAAGGGCCGCGGCGCCCGCGGTGAGGTGCTGTCGGTGGCGTTCGCCGGCGAGGGGATGCACCTGGACGCCGGCGCCAAGATGGTGCACGTGGCGCCCGACACGTCGTCGACCATCGTCAGCAAGTCCATCTCCAAGGACGGCGGGCGCGCGGGCTACCGCGGCCTGGTGCAGGTGGACCCCGGCGCGACCCGCGCCAAGGCCAGCGTCGTGTGCGACGCCCTGTTGCTCGACGACGACAGCCGCTCCGACACGTACCCGTACATGGACATCAACGAGGAGAACACGTCCATCGGGCACGAGGCGACGGTGTCGAAGGTGGCGGACGACCAGATCTTCTACCTGCAGAGCCGCGGCCTGTCCGAGGAGGAGGCCACCGCGATGATCGTGCGTGGCTTCATCGAGCCGATCGCGAAGGAGCTCCCCATGGAGTACGCGGTCGAGCTGAACCGCCTGATCGAACTTCAGATGGAGGGCTCCATTGGCTAGTTGGGTCGCCGAGACGCGCGACGAGGCCGAGCGCAACCTCGCGTCCCTCCCCGCCCTCACGGGGCAGGAGGAGGACTGGCGCTTCACCAAGCCGGCGTCGCTCGGCATGGACGGAGCGCCGCTGGACGCGCCCGGCCCCAGCGGCTCCCCGCGCGTGGGCGACGAGGCCGGCCGCGCGGCCTGGCTGGTGCTGGACGACGGCCGGCCCGCCGCGCCGAACGTGGTCGACCTGCCCGACGGCGTCATCGTGGCCGAGCTGTCCGACGCGCTCACCGCGCACGAAGACCTGGTGCGCGCCCACCTCAACTCGCTGGTGGGCATCGACTCGCACGCCGGCGCGCTGAACGCGGCCCGCTGGGACGGCGGCCTGTTCGTGTACGTCCCCCGCGGCGTGCACGTCGAGCGGCCCATCGAGGCCGTGCTGACGGCGACGGGCGCCGAGGGACGCATCTACGGACGCACGCTGGTGGTGCTGGAGGAGGGCGCCAAGGCCACCGTCATCGACCGCTACGTCTCGCCCGACCTGGGCGGCACGGTGCAGGCGTCGACCGTGGCCGAGCTCGTGGTGGCCCAGGGGGCCGAGCTCGAGCACATGACGTCGGTGAGCTGGGGCAGTGGCGTCCATCACCACGCCACCATCGCCGCGGCGGCCGGCCGTGACTCGAAGGTGCGCAGCGTCGTGGTGACGCTGGGCGGCGACGTGGTGCGGGTCGAGCCGACCCTGCGCGTCGTCGGCCCCGGTGCCGACGCGCGGGCGCTGGGCCTGTTCTTCGCGTCGGACGATCAGCACTTCGAGCACCGCGTGGTGTCGGTGCACGAGGCGCCCGACTCGTACAGCAACCTGCTGTACAAGGGCGCGCTCAAGGACACCAGCCGCACGGTGTTCTACGGCAACCTCATCGTGCCGCCGGGTGCCCCCCACACCGACGCGTACCAGACCAATCGCAACCTCATCCTCAACGACGGGGCGTCCGCCGAGACCATCCCGTTCCTCGAGATCGAGACGGCCGAGGTGAAGTGCTCGCACGCCGGGGCCGTCGGCCGCGTGGACGACGAGCACCTGTTCTACCTCCGCTCGCGCGGCGTGCCCGAGGTGGAGGCCAAGCAGCTGATCGTGCTGGGCTTCCTCCAGGAGGTGCTCGAGATGGTGGCGCTGGAGGAGCTGCGCGAGGAGCTGCACGAGGCCATCGCCGCGAAGCTGACCCCCAAGGTGGCCGCGTCGTGATCGACGTCGCCGCGTTCAGCGACCTTGAGGACGAGACCCCGGTGCGGGTCGACGTCAAGGGCATACCGGTCTGTCTGGTGCGGATGAACGACGTCGTGCACGCGCTGCACGACGTGTGCACGCACGCGCAGGCCTCGCTGGCCGACGGCGTGGTGTACGACGGCGTCATCGAATGCCCGCGGCACGGGGCGCAGTTCCGCCTCACCGACGGGGCCGTGATGGCTCCCCCCGCGTCGCAGCCGGCGCCGCTGTTTCCCGTCGAGATCCGCGACGGCCGGGTGCTCGTCGACCCCGTGCCGTCGTACCCCCACCCTTTTCACTGACCCGACCCGGAGAAGATTTCGCGTGGCTGATCCCATTCTTGACATCGCAGGCCTGAAGGTCGCCGTCGACGGCAAGGAGATCCTGAAGGGCGTCGATCTCCGCATTCCGCAGGGCGAGGTGCACGCGCTGATGGGCCCCAACGGCTCGGGCAAGAGCACGCTGGCCTACGCGCTGGCCGGGCATCCCCGCTACGACGTCACCGGCGGCACCGTCACGTTCAACGGCGAGGACCTGCTGGACATGGACCCCGACGAGCGCGCCCGCGCGGGCTTCTTCCTTGCCATGCAGTACCCGGTGGAGGTGCCGGGCGTCTCGGTGCTGAACTTCCTGCGCACGTCCATGAACGCCACGCGGGGCGAGGAGATCTCGCCGCGTGACTTCATGAAGGCGTTCAAGGAGAACAGCGCGCTCTTGGAGTTCGACTCCAGCTTCACCGACCGCTACCTCAACGAGGGTTTCTCGGGCGGCGAGAAGAAGCGCCACGAGATCCTGCAGATGGCCATGCTGCGGCCCAAGTTCGCGGTGCTCGACGAGACCGACTCGGGCCTCGACGTGGACGCGCTGAAGGTGGTGTCGAAGGGCGTCAACGCCCTGCGCGGCCCCGACCTGGGCTGCCTGCTGATCACCCACTACACGCGCATCCTGCGCTACATCGCGCCCGACGTGGTGCACGTGATGTTCGAGGGCCGCATCGCCCGCACCGGCGGGCCCGAGCTGGCCGACCACCTCGAGGAGAACGGCTACGTCGAGTTCGGGGCCAGCGAGATGGCCTCGGCGCCCGGCGCGTAGCACCCGCATCGCCGTGACGGAGGCCCGCCTGGACTCCCTCGCCGTCCGCGCCGACGTGCCGATCCTCGCACGGCCGTCGGCGTCGGGCAGGCCCCTCGTCTACCTCGACTCGGCGGCCACGTCCCAGAAGCCGATGCCGGTGCTGGACGCGATGGACGACTACTACCGGGCGGCCAACGCCAACGTGCATCGGGGCGTCTACGCGCTGGCCGCCGAGGCCACCGAGCGCTTCGAGCAGGGCCGCGCCGATGTCGCCCGCTTCGTCGGCAGCCGCCCCGAGGGCACGGTGTTCGCCAAGAACGCCACCGAGGCCGTGAACCTGGTGGCGTACGCGTGGGGCCTGCGCCACCTGACCGCGGGCGACGTGGTGGTGGTGACCGAGATGGAGCACCACTCCAACATCGTCCCGTGGCAGATCGTCGCGGGGCTCACGGGCGCCCGCGTGGAGTTCGTGCCGGTGGTCGACGACGGCGTGCTCGACCTCGCGGTGCTCAGGGACCTGCTGGCGACGGAGCCCGTGAAGATGGTGGCCGTGGTGCACGTCTCGAACGTGCTGGGCACCATCAACCCCGTCGCCGACATCACCCGCATGGCCCGCGACGCGGGCGCGCGCAGCCTGGTGGACGCCTCCCAGAGCGTGCCGCACATGCCGGTGTCGCTGGCGGCCACCGGCGCCGACGCGATGGTGTTCACGGGCCACAAGATGCTGGGCCCCACCGGCATCGGCGTGCTGGCGGCCGACCCCGCGTGGCTGGACGGCCTCGAGCCGTTCCTCGGCGGCGGCGAGATGATCAGCGACGTGCGCCGCGAGGGGTCCACGTGGGCCGACCTGCCGCACAAGTTCGAGGCGGGCACCCCTCCCATCGCGGAGGCGGTCGGCCTGGGCGCCGCCGTGCGCTACCTCGAGGGCCTCGGCATGGACGCGGTGCGCGCGCACGAGGTCGAGCTCACCACGCGCCTGCTCGCCGTGCTGGGCGGCGTGGAGGACGCCACGGTGTACGGCCCGCGCGACCCCGCGCGGCGGGGCTCGCCGGTGAGCTTCTCGCTGCCCGACCTGCACCCGCACGACATCGCGCAGCTGGTCGACCGCGAGGGCGTGTGCGTGCGCGCCGGCCACCACTGCGCCAAGCCGCTGATGCGGGCGCTGGGCGTGCCGGCCACCACCCGCGCCAGCACGTACGTGTACAACACCGCCGACGACGTCGACGCGCTGGGCGCGGCGCTCGCGTCGGCGCGGGCGTTCATGGGACGGGTGTGATGGGCGGCATCGAAGACCTGTACCAGGAGATGATCCTGTCGCACTACCGGGCCCCCCGGAACCGCGGCACGCTGACGAATCCCACCGTCTCGGTGACGCAGAACAACCCCATGTGCGGCGACGAGATCCAGGTGGACGTGCTGCTTGACGACGACGGCCGCATCGTCGAGCTGGCCCACAGCGGCCAGGGATGCTCCATCTCCCAGAGCGCGGCGTCCATGATGAGCGAGAAGGTGATGGGCACCACGCGCGACGAGGCGCAGCACCTGATCGAGGTGTTCCGCCGCATGATGCACGGCGACGATCCCCCCGCCGACGTGGACCTGGGCGACTCGGAGGCCCTGGCGGGGGTGGCGCGGTTCCCGGCCCGGGTGAAGTGCGCCCTGCTTCCGTGGATGGCGCTGAAGGACGCGCTTCAATCGGTGGGTACGACCAAGGAGACACCGCATGGCCAGTGAGGAAGAGATCCGCAGCGCGATGAAGTCGGTGGAGGACCCCGAGCTGGGGATCAACGTCGTGGACCTCGGGCTGCTGTACGCCGTCAACCAGGACGCCGACGGCAACGTGGTGCTCGACATGACGCTGACGTCCATGGGGTGCCCGCTGACCGAGAAGATCAAGGGCGACGCCCGCGAGGCGCTGGAGCCCCTCGACGGCGTCACCAGCGTCGACGTCAACTTCGTGTGGGACCCGCCGTGGTCGCCCGAGGCGATGAGCGAGGAGGGCAAGTTCATGATGAAGGTGATGGGCTGGTGACCCGGCATGGCTGAGGCGACATCACCCTCGGCCGACGTGCCGCTGACGCTGGAGCAGAAGAAGGAGGCCGCCCGGGCCCGCGCGCGGGCGGCCCGCGCGGCCCAGCAGGCGGGCGGCGGCGACGCCGTGGTGGGGCTCAGCGAGGGAGCGGCGACGTACATCCGCCGGGTCGCCGGCGAGCGGGGCCAGGAGCCCGGCGTGCGCCTGCGCATCCTCGCGGGCGGCTGCTCGGGCCTCGAGTACAAGCTCGACCTGCTCGACCCGTCCCAGCCGCCCACGCCGGACGAGCGGGTGATGGACGTGCGCGGCGTCCGCCTGGTGATGGACCTCAAGAGCGCCATCCACGTCACCGGGTCCGAGATCGACTACGAAGACGGCCTCCTGCGGCGCGGGTTCCGCATCAAGAACCCCAACGCCACCACCACCTGCAGCTGCGGCGACTCGTTCAGCGCGTAGGCCGCAGCCGCCGCGGGCTCACCGCGTAAGGCCGTCGCGCCGGTCGATCACCAGGTTGCTCCCCTCCATCGCCTTGCCCGTGGCCTTGAGCTCGGCGGCGATCTCGCCCACCCGGATGTAGTCGCTGACGCCGCTCGTCTCCGAGTTCACGGCGCAGATGGTCATGGTCATCACGGGGAACGTCGTGTGGCGGTCGTGCCGATCGGTGGCTGTGATGCCGCCGTGCTCGAGGTCGGCCGCGTCGTAGAAGTCGTGGATCATCGCGTCGAACCCCTCGGCGGTGCTGAGGCAGATCGCCTCGAACCGCGTCGTCGCCGCGACCACCACGAAGTCGTCGCCCCCGATGTGCCCCACGAAGTCGTCGCGCCCGCCGTGCTGGGCCAGCGCGCTCTGGATGAGGCGCGCCGTCTGCTTCAGCACCAGGTTGCCGCGGCTGTATCCGTACCGGTCGTTGAACGGCTTGAAGTTGTCGAGATCGAACATGCAGAACGCGAACGGGACGCCCTGGTCGAGGCGCCGCTGCACCTCGAGCTCGATGCTGACGCCGCCGGGCAGGCCGGTGAGCGGGCTGGCGTCGCGGTACGTCGCCTCCAGCTCGATCAGCCGCCGGGTCATCTCGTTGAAGCCGTCCACGAGCCGGGCGATGTCGCCCTTGGCCGCCACGTGCGTGTCGCCGCGCAGGTCCCCCTGGGCGATGCGCTGCACCTTGCGGCTGAGCTCGCGCACGGGGCCGGCGGTGTTGTCGAGCATCTGGTTGATGGCCCCGGCCATCTGCCCCACCTCGTCGCGCGAACGCACGGTGGTGCGCTTCGCCAAGTCGCCCGTGGCGGCGATCTCGTGCAGCTCGCCGCGGATGGTCTCGAGCGGCGCCAGCGTGCGCCGCACCACGAACCAGATGAGGGCCAGCAGCGCGGCCAGGCCGATCAGCGAGATCAGGATGTCGCGGCGCTGGGCGGCGTCCGCGTGGGCCATCGTGTCCTTCTCCGACACGCTGGTGAGCAGCTTCCAGCCCACCTCCGGCACGGTCGCGAACGCCACCAGGCGCCGCTCGCCGGCGATCGTCCACTCGACGACGCCCGAGCCGCGTCCGCGCGTGGCGTCGTACAGGCGGGCGATGTCGCGATGGGACGGGTTCTCCATGAGGTCGGGGTCGTCGTACGTGCGCACGCGGTCGCCGAGCGCGTCGTCGCGGCTGGAGTAGATGTACTTCGGGCGGGCGGGCACGAACGCGGTGTCCCTCTCGGTGCCCCGCGAGAAGATGGTGATCTGCGCGTCGCGCTGGTTGAACGAGCGCAGGAGCGCGTCCATGATCGGCTTGATCGAGATACCGGCGGCCAGCGTCCCCCGGGTGCCGTCCACGGTGATGAACGTACCGCCGCTGACCAGCGCCTCCTTGGTGCGACGCTCGGCGTAGGGCTCGGTGAACACCACCCGGTGCCGCCCGGCCGCCTGGCCCGCGAGGTACCACGGGCGCTCGAACGGGCTGTACGGGGCGTCCACCCGCGCGTCGGGTACCCACAGCGACGAGTCCTGGTACTCGTCGTACCGGCGCATGGTGGGGTCGGGGTCCGTCGAGCGCACGCCGATGTAGAAGAACTTCATGCCGTCGCCGAACTTGTTGCCGGGCGCCGTCACCGTGGCCAGCATCTTTCGCAGCTGCGGCGTGAGCCGGGCGTCCGACAGCTCGTCGCCGCGCCGGTAGGCGGCGAGCTTGCGCCGGAACGACTGGGCGTAGATGCGTCCGCGAGGCGTGTCGTCGAACACCTTCTCGCCCGTCAGCGCCGCGATGTGCACCCACATCTGACCGCGCGTGTCGTACCACTCCAGCTCGTCGCGCACGGCCAGGAGGATGGTGGCGCGATCGTGGAACACCGACGAGATGGTGTGCACGTAGCCGTCGTTGCGGCTCTGCAGGTCGTGCAGCACCGACTGGCGCAGCTGTGACCGGGAGTTGTTGGACGTCACCATGATGACGATCAGGAAGACGACGATCACGACGCTTCCCGTCAGCAGCACCAGCGTGTTCCGGATCGAGCGGCCGGGCAGCCAGCGGGTCACGGAGCCTCGCCGTGGGCGCCGGTGCGGGCGTGCGGGCGCACGCGACATGGGCTCGGGAGGAGGGACAACGCGGGTCTACCCTGTGTTATCGACACGGCGGTGGCGGTTCTGACCGGCGCGTGAGGTGTCGCCCGGCGCACCGCGGCGGGGCGCACGCGTGCGGTCCCGACGGCCCCCGCCGCGCGTGTGACACCCCTCACCCAGATCGGCGGTGCGGAGCCTAGCGACCCGTTACGGTTCGAGGGGGCGCGCGCACACGCCGGAACCTGTCGCGCCTGGGGATGTCGGCCGACGCCGCGACTAACGTATCGGGTGCTTGAGACAAACGGCACGTTCTGCGTGCCGGTGATGGGGTGACATGGTTCGGAAGCGCTACACGGTGGCGGTGGTGGGGCTGGGCGGAGCGACCGCCGCTCAGCGCAGCGAAGTGTCCCGGCATCGCCGGGAGCGCGACGCGCTCGCCGCCGCGGGTGACGAACGCGACCGTCTGGCCATCACGTATGGCCACGCGGCGCGTAACTACCACATCTCCGTGGAATGCGACGGCGAGGTGATCCACAAGCTGCACCTCGAGAGCAACGAGGTTCTCAGCGACGTGGAGATCGTCCGCCGTCATGTCCCGTCGGACTCGCCCGGGGAGCGCAGCGCCCCGGACGACGTCGAGGGCTCCGACGGGGGCACGGCGGAGCACCCGCTCGTGTCCTCCGATGTGGTGCCCGCCGCCGACCCGCACGACGCGGAGTCCACGCGGCCCGACGAGGCCGGTGACGCCGGCCGGGGCGTCCCGTGGCCGGACGATCCCGACAGCGCTTCCGACACGATCCTCGACGCACCTCGGCCCGCTCCGGAGCCCGAGGTCGAGGTTGCCGACGACGACGCCGACCCACCGGTGACCGCCGGGCCGGCCGACGACGACGTCGCGCCGGACGATGTCCCCCTGTCTCCTCCCGCACACGACACCGACGAGGAGCCCGTCATGCACGACACCGCCAGCGCCATCCTGCCTGGTGCCCGCTTCGCCCGTAGCCAGAGCACGTCGCGGCGTGCCGCGATGCCGACGTGGGACGACGTGCCGTCAGGCCCCGTCCCGGCGGAGGTGCTGCGCTACTTCGAGTCGGCCGTCGAGCGTGAGGAGGCGCGGCACGCCCAGCGCGGCCGCGACGAAGACGCCGCCTGACGGCACCCTGCAGTCATCCCCGACGACCACGGAAGGGGGGCCCGGAGACTGGCGTCCCCTCCGTCCCCCTTCCCTGGTCTGATGCCGAGGGTGCGGCCGACGGCTGCCGCCCCCGGACGTCTGGGCCGCTCGCGCGCGCTCAGCGCGCCGATGTGGCGCGCCCGGTACCCGTGACGGGGCCGGTGGGCCGGTCGACGTCGGCGCCCACGACCACGGCGCCCGCGGCGGCGTCCGGGCCCGCGGGGGTGCCGCCGGGGGCCTCGGTGCCCTGCGACGTGAGGCCCGCGGCCTGCGGGGTCGCCTCCCACGCCTGAAGGAACGCGAACGGATCGACGCTGGCGCCGTCGACACCGCCCGCCGGGTGGATCTCGAAGTGCAGGTGCGGCGGCGTGGTGGCGGCCTGGCCCGTGTTGCCGACGTACCCGATGACGTCGCCCGCCCGCACCACGGCCCCGTCGACGGCCGAGGCGGAGTACGCCGACAGGTGCGCGTAGTAGTACGCCGCGCCCCCGCCGTCGGTGAGCCACAGGCGGTTGCCGCCCAGGTCGTTCCAGCCCACCTTCGACAGCGTGCCGTCGGCGACGGCCACCACCGGAGTGCCCACGGGCGCGAACACGTCGTTGCCGTGGTGCCAGCCGGTGCCCGCGCGCGGTGCCCCGTAGTCGTCCGAGTACGTGTAGGCCCCCTGCACCGGGAAGCGGTTGCCCTGCACGCCGGTCGCCGCGGGCTCGGTGCCGGGCAACGCGTGCGCCTCGGGCCGCACCGGGGCCTGGGGCGCCACGGGCACGGTGGGCGCCGCGGGGCTGACGCGGATGGGCGGACCCACCCGGTCGGGGCGCGTGGCGGGGTCGGTGGTGTCGGGACGCCCCGGCTCGGCCGACGCGTCCGGCGGGCCGGCGGGCGCCGCGTCGGGCGGCGCGGCCGGCAGCGGCACAGTCACAGCGGGGGCGGACAGGTCGGCCCCGGCGCGCGCGGTGACGTCGAAGTGGCCGATCACCAGGGGCGCCTGCCCGGCCGTGCCGTCGGCGCTCACGCGCAACACGTTGACGCGCACGGTGCCGTCGGCCTCGCGGGTGGACTCGCCGAACGCCACCTCGCCCGCGCCGGGTACGCTGATGACGGTGCCGGGGCCCACGGGCACGGGCTGGTCATCGACCACCACCCGTCCCACCTGCAGGTAGTCGAGCGCCGCATCGCCGGAGGCGGAGTCGGCGTGGCCGGCGACGCCGGCGCTGAGCGAGTCCACGATCACCCGGCCACCGAACAGCCGGATGCCCGACGCGGTCACCGTGCCCCGCAGGTCGCTGCCGTCGGTGCCGCGCTCGGCGCGCGCCACCACCACGACGGAGCCCACCTGGCCGCGGTCGTCGGCGATTCCGGCCGCCCGGGCGCTGCGCCGGGCCGTGCCCGCAACGTTCGCAACAGCGGTCGCGGAGCCGCCGGATTGGCTGAGAACCCCGTAGCCACGCACGCTCGCGGCCCCCGGGGAGGGTGCGGCCCCCTGCGCCACCTGCAACGCGGCGTTCACGCCCACGGGCGACACTGCGGCGGTGGCCACGACCACCGCGATCTTCAACCGTGACTTCACGTTGCCATTCTGCCGACCGCGGCGGACCACGCCCAGGTTAAAGGGCGACGCGTTGCAGTCCGACACCAAGTGCACCGCCCCGGTTTGACCACGCCGCAATTTCCGACAATCATGGGTGGTCCGCGACATGCCCCGCGTCGCTGTCCCCCGCTCCCCAGCGAGGAGTTCCGCCGATCCGCTCTGATCGCTTGACTGTCGGTACCCGTCTGACCGCCGGTGTGCTGACCACGTGCGCCCTGCTGGTCTCCGTACCCGCCGCGGTCGTCGCCGAGCCGGCCAAGATCGCCGAGCAGCGCGCCCAGGTGGAGCGCCTCGAGGCCCAGCTGGCCGACATCGACGCGCAGGCCGGGCGGGCGGCGGAGGCCTACAACGGGGCCCGCTGGCGCCAGCAGCAGATCGAGGGGCGCATCGAGGTCAACACCCGGCGCACCACCGACACGACCAAGCGTCTGCGGCGCTCGCAGGCGACGCTGGCCGAGCGCCTGCGCGGCATGTACGCCAACCCCGAGCCGTCGCTGGTGGAGATCATCGCGTCCAGCGGCAGCGTGGTGAGCGCGGTCGACGGCGCCCAGCTGCTCGAGCGCATCGGCCGGCGGGACGGCGCCACGGTGGTGGCCGTCCGCACCGACCTGGGGCAACTGAAGCGCGCGCGGGTGCAGCTGAACGAGGATCGCGCGGCCGTGAAGGTGCAGGTCACCGAGGCCGCCCGCCAGCGCGAGCAGGTGCTGGCCATCCTGGCCCAGCGCAAGCGACTGGTGGATGGCGCCCGCGGCGAGCTGCGCACCATGCTGGCCGCCGAGGAGGCCCGCAAGCGCCGCGAGGCCGAGGAGCAGCGCCGGCGTGCGGAGGAGGCCCAGCGCGCCATCGCGGCCGCAGAGCGCCGCAACAGCCCCAGCACCCCGGCGTCGCCCTCCACGCCCTCCTCGCCGTCCGCCCCGTCGTCGCCGTCGTCGCCGGCCGCTCCCGCCGCGCCCCTCCCCGACGCCACCGGCAACGCCGCGGCCGTGCAGGTGGCCATGCGCTACCTGGGCGTGCCGTACGTGTGGGGCGGAGCGTCCCCCTCCGGCTTCGACTGCTCCGGCCTCATGTCGTACGCGTACGCGCAGATCGGCAAGAACGTGCCCCACTACACCGGGGCCATCTGGGCGGCGTTCCCCAAGGTGCCCTCCAGCGACCTGCAGCCCGGCGACATGGTGTTCTTCTACAGCGACCTGCACCACGTGGGCATGTACATCGGCAACGGCCAGTTCATCCACGCGCCGCACACCGGCGACGTGGTGAAGATCTCGTCGCTGTCAGAGCGCGCATCGGTGTACGCCGGAGCCGTCCGCCCCTGACGCGGGCGGCGCCGGGTCACCCCAGGCGCCGGTCGACGTAGCACCAGCGCCAGGCCTCACCGGGCTCGGCGCTGCGGATGACGGGGTGCCCCGTCTCGTCGTGGTGCCGGGTCGCGTGGCGCGCCGGTGAGCTGTCGCAGCAGCCCATGGCGCCGCACGCCACGCACTGGCGCAGGTTCACCCACTGCGTGCCCTCGGCCACGCACGCGGGGCACACGTCACCGGGGGGTGGCAGGCTCGGGCTGTCGGGGGCGTTCAGGTGGACGCAGCGCTCGTCCCAGCGGCCGCGGACGTCGGCGTCCCGAGCGTGCCGATCACGCTCGATCACGCGGCCCAGCACGACCTCCTCCAGGTCGACGGCGCTCAGCACGGGCCGCAGCACCTCGCTGTCGTAGCGGCCGCTGTCGCGCTGGGCCAGAAGCTCGGCCCGTTCCGCGTCGAGCATCTCGCGTCGCAGCCGTGCGTACGTGGCCGCCGGTGAGTCGGAGCCGGGCCCGACGGCCTCCCACAGCGCGTCGGCGCGCGAGTCGGCGGCCGCCCGCAGCCGGGCGATCACCTCGGGCGGCTCGTCGCCGGTGACGATGGCCTCCAGGCGGTCGTGCCCCGCCTGCACGGCCCGCTGGTAGACCGATGCCTGCTGCAAGAGGTCCTCGTGGAACCCGGGGCCGCGCACCCCCAGCCGGCGGGTCAGCCACGGCAGCGTGAGGCCCTGCACCGTCAAGGTCAGCACGGTGACGGCGAACGCGATGAACACCAGCACGTCGCGGTGCACGGTGTCGACCGGCAGCAGGAACACGGCGGCCAGCGTCACCACGCCCCGCATGCCCGCCCATCCCACCACCAGCAGCTCGCGACCGCCGAGCGCCGCGTCGCCCGGGGCCCGCAGGAGGCGCGCCCCCCACGCGGCCGACACCCACGCCATCCGCAGCACGACGGTGGCCGCGAACACGCCCGCGGTGGCCAGGGCGATGGTGAGCGCCGGCACGCCGGCGTCGGCCACGTTGCCCAGGATGGTGCGCAGTTGCAGGCCGATCAGCAGGAACACGGCCCCCTCGAGCACGAAGCCGATGGTGGCCCAGTTGGTGCCCTCCAGCAGGCGTGACTGGGCCGACTGGATGGCTGGGGAGGCGTGCCCGACGATGAGGCCGGCGATCACCACCGCCAGCACGCCCGACGCGTGGAAGTGCTCGGCCGGAAGGTACGCCAGCCACGGCGTCACCAGCGACAGGCCCACGTCGGTGAGGGTGTCGTCCACGTGGCGGCGCACCTTGGCGACGGCGAACGCGACGGCCACGCCGACGACCGCGCCGCCGACGGCCGACAGCAGCACCTGCTGGCCCAGCCAGCCCAGCGTCACGGTGCCGCCCAGCGCCGCGATGGCCGCCCGCAACGCCACCAGCGCCGTGGCGTCGTTCAGCAGGCTCTCGCCCTCGAGCACCGACACCACCCGCCGCGGCATCCCCACCTGGCGCGCCACGGTGGTGGCCGCGACGGCGTCCGGGGGCGCCACCACGGCGCCCAGCGCCAGGGCGGCGGCGAACGACACCGGCAGCAGCCACCAGGCCACCACGCCGACGCCGACCGTGGTGAACAGCACGAGGCCCACCGACAGCATCCCGATGGCCCGCGCGTCGCGGCGCACGTCCACCAGCACGGTGCGGATGGCGGCGTTGTAGAGCAGCGGCGGCAGCAGGCCCAGCAGCACCAGGTCGGGCGTCAGCTCGACGGACGGCGCCCGGGGCACGAGCGACACGCCCATCCCGACCACCAGCAGCGCGAGGGGTCCGGGCAGGCCCACCCGCCGGGCCCCGGCCGAGACGGCCAGCACCAGGACTCCGATGACCACCACATCGACGGCGGTTTCCACGCGGGCAGTCTGGCAGAGACACCCGGACCCCGACCCTCAAGCTTTTGCGTCTCCAGGGCGATCTCATGGAGGACCCCATGACCCGTGCCTTCCGACTACTCGCGGGGCTTGCGGTGGCCGGTGCCCTGGCCGCCGTGTCTCCCGCCTACGCCCAGACCGTCTCCGACGCCGCGGACGCCGTGGCCGCGTCGCCGCGCGTGGAGCGCGCGCAGGAGCGCATCGCCACCGCCCAGGCCCAGGCCGACGCGGCCTCGGCGCGCCTGGCGGAGGCCCGCGCCCGCCTGGCGGCCGCGGCGCCCGAGGACGCGCCCGCACGCCGGCGCGACGTCGAACGATGGGAGGCCGTGAAGGACCTGCGCGTGCAGTCGGTACACGAGAGCGCCGAGTCCGCGGCCCAGATCGCGCGCGAGGAGGCCGACGCCGCGGCGAAGGACGCGGCCGTGCTGGACGAGCCGGCTCCCCAGGCGCAGGAGTCGCTCACCGGCATCGTGCTGGCCCCGCAGGCGGCGGCGACCGCGAGCGCCACCGCGACGGCGCCCGCGGCCGCACCCGCCTCCCCGGTGGCCGCCTCCCCCGCGGTGACCACGTCGCCGGACGCCGCCGCGATCGACGCGTTCCTGGCCTCCAAGGGCAGCCCGCTGACGGGCCTGGGCGCCGTGTTCGTGGCCGAGGGCGACGCCGTCGGGCTCGACCCGCGCATGCTGGTGGCCATCGCCGGCGCGGAGACCGCGTTCGGCACGTACGGCCCCAGCCAGGGCATCCACAACCCGTTCGGCCTCGGCCCGGGCATGCAGTTCGCCACGTGGGCGGACGCCATCCGCTACGCCGCGCGCAACCTCGCGGGCCCGCTGTACCGCGGCGCCGGCCACGTCACCATCCCCGCGATCAACGCCGTCTGGGCCCCCGCGGGCGCGTCCAACGACCCCACCAACCTCAACTCCCACTGGTCGGGGAACGTCTCGACGTACTATGCGGCGCTGGGCGGCGACCCGTCCGGCTCGGTGTTCACGGGCGTGGCGGCGCCCGCCGCGGACGCGGCCGCGGCCATGCCGTTCGCCCCGTCCGGGGGCCTGGCGGCCGCCACGGTGACGAACACCGGCCCCAAGGCCGCCGAGGACGCGCTGACGATGCTGGGCACGCCCAACGCCGCCGACGCCGACGGCGGGCTGGACGACATGGGCCTGGTGCGGGCCGTGTACCAGGCGCAAGGGGTGGAGCTGCCTGACCGTCCCAACGCGGTGGGCGTGGCGGGCGTGTCGGTCTCACCCGACCAGTTGCGTCCCGGGGACATCCTCTTGTTCGGCGGGCCCGACACCGGCAACGACGTCACCCACATGGGCCTGTACGCCGGCGGTGGCGTGTTCGTGCACGCGCCCGGGGCGGGCGACGTGGTGCGCCTGGCGTCCCTGTACGACGCGGCGTGGGCCAACGCGTACCTGGGTGCCCGCCGCGTCTGAGCCTACGAGGCGGTGGTGCCCGCCGGAGCCGTCGTGGTGGACGCGCCCGAGCCGCCCTCGCCGGGGGCGTTGGGGAAGTCGTCGCGGATCAGGCGCATCAGGGCGTCGGGCGCGATGGTGCCCACGGCGACCCGCCGGATGCTGAACATGGGCGCGCGCGCGTTGGCGGGCTCGGCCAGCTGGAACGCCGACGTGTAGCCCGCCTTCTGCAGCGGGCCGATGACGCGCGGGGTGGTGATGCCGAACGGGTACGCGAACGTGGTCACGGGCTTGCCGGTGATCTCCTCGAGCGTCGTCCGCGGCTGGCGGAACTGGGTGCGGAAGTCGGCCGCCGTCGTGAGCTTCGTGACCGCCTGGTGGTCCCAGCTGTGCGAGCCGATCTCGATGCCGGCCGCGGACGTCTCGGCCACCTGGTCGCGCGTCATCCACCCCTCGTTGCCCAGCACCACCGTCATCACGAAGAACGTGGCGGTCATGCCGTGGCGCTGCAGGATGGGCAGTGCCTCGGAGTAGTGGCCCTCGGACGCGTCGTCGAACGTCAGCACGATGGGCTTGGGCGGCAGCACCGTTCCGCGCAGCACGTGGTCGGCGTACTGGCCCGCCGTCACCGTGGTGTAGCCCGCGTCGGCGATGGCGGTGAGGTGCGCGTCGAGCTGCTCCGGGGACGTGACGTACGCGGCGCTGTCGTTGCCCGTGGGCTCGCGGATCTGGTGGTAGCACAGCACCGGCACGGTGGCGCGGGCCAGGCGCGCGGCCGTGTCGGTGGGGGCGCCGGCGGGTACCTGGCCCACCGTCGCGGTGGTGGACGCCGGCGCGGAGCCCGCCGAGGGGCCGTCGTCGCCACCGGTGAGGCCGCGCACGGCCCAGACGACGCCCACCACGACCAGGAGCAGCGCGGCCGCCGCCACCGCGCGGCGCACGACGTACTTGTCGAGGCCGCGGGAGCGGGACCGGGGCGTCACGGGGCGTCCGCCCCGGCCGCCGGCCGCCACAGCACGTCGTCGCCCCCGTTGGCAGTGCGCGCCAGGATGAACAGCAGGTCGGACAGCCGGTTGAGGTAGCGCAGCGCCTCCTCGTTCACCGGCTCGGCCGCGGCCAGCGCCACCACCGCCCGCTCGGCGCGACGCGTGACCGCGCGGGCCACGTGCAGGTGCGCGGCCAGCGGCGTGCCCGCGGGCAGCACGAAGCTGGTGAGTGGCGCCAGGGCCTCGTTGGCCTCGTCGCACCAGCGCTCCAGGCGCTCCACCTGCCCCGCGGTGACGCGCAGCGGCGGATGCGCGGGGGCGGGATGGTCGGGCGTGCACAGGTCGGCGCCGACGTCGAACAGGTCGTTCTGCACGGCCGCCAGCCAGGCATCGACGGCCTCGTCGGCCTGCAGGCGGGCCACGCCGACGGCGCTGTTGGCCTCGTCGACCTCGCCGAACGCGGTCACCCGCAGGCCCGCCTTGCTGACCCGCGACATGTCGCCCAGGTGCGTCTGGCCGCCGTCGCCCAGGCGGGTGTAGATGCGGGTGAGCCGGACCATGCCGCCAGCCTACCGGCGCGGGGTCAGCCGGTGAAGTTCACCGTCACCATCAGGCCGCCGTTGCACGCCCGCGCGGCCGACACGCCCATGCGGCGGTACGAGGGGTCGAGGATGGCCGCGCGATGCGGCGCGCTGGACAGCATGGCGCGGTACACCTGGCCGGACGTGCTGCCGCCGCCGACGTTCTGGCCGGCGTGGCCGCGGGCCCACGTGCTGAGGTCGTGCCACAGCCGGCCGGCGGTGGCCATGGCCAGGCTGTGCGTGCGGGCGGGACGGGTGACGGCGCGGGAGCGCTCGAGCGGAGCGAGCCCGCTGGCGACGCGCGTGGCGTTGACGGCCTGGAAGAGCGCGCGCGACGAACGCGGCTCCTGAGAGGGGCACTGGGCGGCGTGGACGCTCGCTCCCGCCGCGCTGAAACAGGCGGAGGCGAGCATCGCCACCCTTACGGGGCGATGAATACGGGGCACGGCTCGACCCTAGGCGGTGGGCCCGTGACACCAAGCCCAAACCGCCGATACCGGCACCTCGGACCCCGGGCCGGGTCATCCGTCCCCCTCACCCCGCGTCGCTTCTTGCCGCCCAATCTCGCACAAAACGCAATGCATACGCTCGAGTCATGCCGGGACGCACGACCTGCTGCTCGCGCAGGGCCGCGACCGCCCTGGCCAGCCACGGGCCCGCGGGGAGGCCGACGGCCTCGGCGATCTCGTCGCCGCGCAGAACCGGGGGCTGTTGCACAAGCTGTCGAAGCCTCGAGGCGGTTCTCGCCAGATCGCGCGCCAGCACCAAATGCCTGCGAATCTGGGTGTCATTCGTCTTGGGCCCGTCGGTCGCCAACCGGTCCGCGACGCTGAGCACGAGCGACTCCTCCACCACGGGCTCCAGGCGCTCGACGACCCGGTACACCTGGCGCAGCGACAGCGGCTGCCGGTGCACCATGAAGCCGATGACCAGGTGGTGGCGCACGCACGCCGCCACCGCGTCGCGCACGCGGTGCGAGAAGCGCAGGGCGTCCAGCAGCGTCGCGGCCATCTGGGCCCCCACCACGTCGTGCCGCATGAACGTGACGCGCCCGTCCGGGGCGTGGTCGCGCGTGGCGGGCTTGGCCATGTCGTGCAGCAGCAAGGCGAGCACGGCCACCTCGCGCCGGGTGAGCCCGTCCCCCACCGGCTCGGCGAGCGCCTGGGCGATGCCGGGCCCGGCGGCACCGAACACCCGCGCCGGGTCGGCGGCGATGTCCGCCCCGTGCGCGACGACCTCCAGGGTATGCCCCAGCACGTCCTTGTGGTGGTACGCGTTCTGCTCCATCCCCCGGGCCTCGCCCAGTTGCGGCGCCAGCACGGCCAGGCCGCCCAGGTCGTCGAGGGCCGCGAACGCCCGGTCGGGATGGCGCAGCCGGGTCATCGCGGCGATCTCGCCCCGCAGGCGCTCGCCGGGCGCGTCCCACAGGCGGGGCGCCGCGGCCCGGCACAGCGCGACCGTCGCGGGGTCGGCGGTGAGGCCGTGCTGCTGGCCAAGGCGCGCGGCGCGCAGGACCCGCACGGGGTCGTCGGCGAGCGCGTGGTCGCTGACGGCGCGCAGCCGCCGGGCCTCCGCGTCGGCCAGGCCACCGTACGGATCGATGACCGCCCCGTCGCCGGCGATCGCCATGGCCATCGCGTTGATGGCGAAGTCGCGGCGGCCGAGGTCGTCGTCAAGCGGGCCCTGCAGCGGCGTCACGTCGACGTCGACGGGCAGGCTCCCGCCGTGCAGGCGCCACGAGCCGAACGCGCCGGACAGGCGGAAGCGTGTGGCGCCGCTGGCCTTCGCCAGGCGCCGGGACGGCTCGGCGGCGTCGCCCGGCACCGCCACGTCCACATCGGTGACCGAGGCCCCCAGGGCCGCGTCGCGCACGCAGCCCCCCACCAGCCACGCCTCGCCCAGCGGGGCCAGCTGCGCCCGGATGTCGTCGAGGCCCGTCAGATCAGGACGCGCGGCACCCGCGCCGACACGGCGCACGTGACCTCGTAGTTGATGGTGCCGCGCAGGGCCGCGAGCTCCTCGGCGGTGACGCGCTCGTCGCCGTCGGCGCCCAGCAGCACCACCGGCTCTCCCGGCGTCTCGGTGG